>JANPDN010000017.1:0-29460 GCA_031431555.1 Rubrivivax sp. | reverse complement strand
TGCCGGCTTCCATGTCGAGGTCTGCCAGCGTGTGCTGGCCGATGTCCAGAAGACCCTGGGCCTGGCCAAGATGGAGATCAAGTACCAGCCGGTGACATCGCAGAACCGCATCCCGCTGGTGCAAAACGGCACCGTCGATATCGAATGTGGTTCGACGACGAACAACGCCACGCGCCAGAAGGACGTCACCTTTGCAGTCACGACTTTTGTCGAAGAAGTGCGCATCGCGGTGAAGGCCGCTTCGGGCATCAACTCGATTGCCCAGCTCAACGGCAAGAACGTGGCCACCACCACCGGCACGACGTCGGTGCAGTTGCTGCGCAAACATGAACGCGGCGCCGGCGTGGACTTCAAGGAGATTTACGGCAAGGACCACGCCGACAGCTTCCTGAACCTCGAATCGGGCCGTGCTGACGCGTTTGTAATGGACGGCCAGATCCTCGCCGGCAGCATCTCCAAGGCCAAGGTGCCGGCGGACTTCCGCATCGTCGGCGAAGTGCTGTCGGTCGAGCCGATCGCGATCATGATGCGCAAGGACGACCCGACCTTCAAGAAGGCGGTTGACGACAGCCTCAAGGCGATGATGAAGTCCGGCGATATCGCCAAGGTCTATGACAAGTGGTTCATGCAGCCGATCGCGCCGGCGAACACCACGGTCGGCCTGGCGCCGAGCGAAGCCACCAAGACCGCGTGGGCGAACCCGAACGACAAGCCGGTCGAGGACTACATGAAGAAGTGAGCACCTGACGCAATGGCAAACCCGCTGCCCGCCGGCGCGGGCCTTGCCTATGCTGTCGGTCAGCGCGGCTTCGGGCGCTTCGGTGCTTCGAAGCCGCACTTTTTTGTGACGCCGGGTTCGCGCTTGTCCAAGCGCTTGCGTTGGCGCCCGTAGTTTTGCCTCTCCACCAACCCCAGCGCCGAAGGCGTCGCAGCGATGAACTGGACCTGGCAAGTTTTTTTGCAAGACACCGGCGGCGGCCAGACCTACCTGGCCTGGCTGATGTCGGCCTGGGGCTGGACACTTTCGGTCGCAGTCTTCGCGCTTGTGGTCGCGCTGTCGGTGGGTTCGCTGATGGGCATCCTGCGCACAGCGCCGCACGCTGGCTTGCGCCTGCTCGGCGAAGCCTGGACCGAGCTGTTCCGCAACATCCCGCTGCTGGTGCAGATCTTTCTCTGGTACCACGTCATCCCGTCGATCTTCCCGGTATTGCGTGAGGTGCCGAGCTTCGCGCTGGTGGTTTTTGGCCTCGGCTTTTTTACCTCGGCGCGCATTTCCGAGCAGGTGCGCGCCGGCATCCAGAGCCTGCCCAAAGGCCAGCGCTACGCCGGTCTGGCGATGGGGTTGACGCTGCCGCAAACCTACCGCTTCGTGCTGCTGCCGATGGCCTTTCGCATCGTCATCCCGCCGCTGACCAGCGAGTCGATGAATATCGTCAAGAACTCGTCGGTGGCCTTCGCGGTGAGCATCTCCGAGCTGACGCTTTTTGCCCTGCAGGCCGGTGAAGAAACGTCACGCCCGATCGAGATGTACCTGGCCGTGACCGGCCTGTATTTCATCAGCGCCTTTGCGATCAACCGCTTCATGGTGGTCGTCGAAGACCGTGTTCGCGTGCCCGGCATGATCGGGGGCAAGTGACATGAATTTAGACTTTGCCTTTCTCAACTGGGGTGTCATCTCCAGCTTCGTCATCAATGGCTTTTTCTTCTCGGTCCAGTTGACGCTGATCGCGATGATCGGCGGCATCGCGCTGGGCACCGTGCTCGCGCTGATGCGGCTCTCGGGCAAGCCCTGGCTGGTGGGCCCGGCGGCGTTTTACGTCAACACGCTGCGCAGCATCCCGCTGGTGATGGTCATCCTGTGGTTCTTCTTGTTGATTCCGCTCTTGACGGGGCGCCCGATGGGTGCCGAGACCTCGGCGATCATCACCTTCACGATCTTCGAAGCGGCGTACTACTCGGAGATCATGCGCGCCGGCATCCAGAGCGTGCCCAAAGGCCAGGAGCATGCCGGTTATGCCGTCGGCATGAGTTATGGCCAGACGATGCAATTGATCGTGCTGCCGCAGGCCTTTCGCAACATGCTGCCGGTGCTGCTGACGCAGACCGTGATCCTGTTCCAGGACACCTCGCTGGTTTACGCCATCGGCGCCTATGACCTGCTCAAGGGCTTCGAGGTCGTCGGCCGCAACTTCAACCGGCCGGTCGAGACCTACCTGGTGGCCGCGGCGGTCTACATCGTGATCTGCTTCAGCTTGTCGATGATTGTGCGCCGCCTGCAGCAGAAGATCGCCATCGTGCGCTGACCAGCTTGCCCGCGTCGAGGCCAAAGGAAAACAACATGATCGATATCAAAAACGTCAGCAAGTGGTACGGCAGCTTCCAGGTGCTGACCGACTGCAGCACCACGATCCAGAAGGGCGAGGTGGTGGTCGTCTGCGGCCCGTCGGGGTCGGGCAAGAGCACCTTGATCAAGACCGTGAATGCGCTGGTGCCCTTTCAGAAAGGCGACATCGTCGTAGACGGCATCTCGATCGCCGACCCCAAGACCGACCTGCCCAAACTGCGCGCACGGGTAGGCATGGTGTTCCAGCACTTCGAGTTGTTCCCGCACCTCACCGTGACCGAGAACCTCACGCTGGCGCAGATCAAGGTCCTCAAGCGCGGCGCAGATGAGGCCAAGACCCGCGGCCTGAAGATGCTCGACCGTGTCGGCCTGATGGTGCACAAGGACAAATTCCCCGGCCAGCTCTCCGGCGGCCAGCAGCAGCGCGTGGCGATCGCCCGCGCTCTGAGCATGGACCCGATCGTGATGCTCTTCGACGAGCCGACCTCGGCGCTCGACCCCGAGATGGTCGGCGAGGTGCTCGACGTGATGGTGCTGCTCGCCAAAGAGGGCATGACGATGATGGTCGTCACGCACGAGATGGGCTTCGCCCGCAAGGTCAGCCACCGCGTCATCTTCATGGACGCCGGCAAGGTCGTCGAAGACTGCAAGAAGGACGAATTTTTTGGCGACCCCGACGCGCGCTCACCGCGGGCCAAAGAGTTTTTGTCGAAGATCTTGGCGCATTGAGCGTTGAGCGCTGATCGCCAGGTCAGGCAACACAACCGCCACCTGCCCGCCCGTCCGTCCGCCCTGCGACTTGTGGCAAGCTGGGGGCGTCGCATCAGGGGACTCTCATGTCAGTACCCGTTGAAATCCTTGCCCAGCAGGTGCTCGAACTCAGCTCGTCAGACCGAGCCGCGTTACTGAGTCAGGTGATTTCCAGCCTCGACTCTGACCGAGCAAGAGACGCGAAGTGGAACGCCCTCGCAGCGCAACGCGATGCCCAGGCTGACGCAGATCCATCGCTGCTCGTGTCGGGTCCCGAAGCCCTCGCGCGTATCAGGGCTGCGGTGGCGTGACGTTCAGCCTGCATCGAGGCGCCGAGCTTGATCTCCTCGAAGCAGCGCGCTTCTATCGGCACGAAGGCGGCCCCGAGCTCGCAAGTCGGTTTCTTGACGAGTTCGACCGAATAGCGAGTTTGCTGGTTGAGTTTCCAGGGCTCGGCACGCCCGTGGACGAAGTGAGGCGAGTTCACAGACTTCAGGACTTCCCCTATTCGGTGATCTATCGCGAGGACAGGGAAGGGATTCGGGTTCTGGTCGTCAGAAGCCAGTACCGCGACCCGGAGTATGGCGAGGCTCGGTTGTAAACGCTGACGTGTCTCCTGCGAACAGCGAGACCGAATCCCGAGGTCCAGGCGAGGCCCAACGGCGGGCAACCAGCCCCGCCCAACGCAGCTGTCAATCGTGCACCGGCCGGGCCTAGCATCCCTCCGTCGCCGCGACCGCCGCCGGCAATTGCCTTGAGCTTCGGGATCGTTTGACGCCGAGCAGCAGTCTGCCAACGGCGCCGATCGGATCACGGGTTGTCCCGCCCCTGATATCCGGGGGTTGACCGACAAATCCCCCCCCCACGATTCGTGCCAGCGCTGTTTGCTGCACTGCCGGCAGGGCGCTTCAAACCGATGTTTTGTGTGAGTTCAAACAGGGGGATTTTGAGAATGAAGACTGCGTTGAAAAGTTGGGCGACCGCGTGTGCGTTGGTGATGGCGGGCAGCGCGGGCGCGGTGGGCGTGCCGGGGCAGGGCACCTGAGAAACGACGCTGCAGCCGCGTGACCTGGATGGCGACACGGTCACCGACGCGTTTTACGACACCGAGCTCAACATCACCTGGCTGCGCAATGCCAACGCGAATCCGAGTGGTGGGGGCGGCTGGTCCAATGCCGTCGATTGGGCAGCGAACCTGGTGGTTGGTTCGTACAGCGACTGGCGGCTGCCGAAGATCGTAGACACCGGCTCGCCGGGTTGTAACTACAGCGACGCTGGTGGCACCGACTGCGGCTCCAACGTGCAGACCAAAACCGGCGGCCAGGTGTTCAGCGAGATGGCCCACCTGTACTACGTGTCGTTGGGCAACAAGGCGTACTGCCCAGTAGGCGATGCAAGTTGCGCTGGAGGCCCGCAAGCAGGCTGGGGCCTGACAAACACGGGTGAGTTTCAAAGCCTGGGGGCCCCCGGCCGCAACTACTGGTCTGATCTGGCGTACCCGCCGTATGGGCCGGGTCAAGCCTGGTTGTTCCAAATGACGATAGGCAGCCAGAACATCGGCCGGCCGACGGGGCTATTCCTTCCGTACGCCATCGCTGTCCGCCCGGGCGATGTGACCGCCGCAGTGCCGGAGCCCGAAGCGGCGGCGCTGATGCTGATCGGCCTAGGTGCATTGGTGGCAGCGGCGCGCCGGAGGCGCACACGGACCTGATCGGGCCGAACGCCGGAATCGCGGCGGCGATCCCATCGAGACGCCACCGCACCCCCCAAAAAGCCGACGGCATCCGGGCTGCGTGCGGGCATAAAGAACCTGCGCCGTAGCGGCACTGTTGCGCGGGCGGCGCGGGTACCCACGCGCTTCGTGTTCTGACTCGTTGCCGGTGTTTGAGCGCAACGAACGAAGTGAGTGCAGCGAGTTCGGCAACGCGCCCGCGCGGCGGTGTCGCGCAGGGCAGCCGCAGCGCAGCGAAGGCCGCGGGTTCAGCCCGCACGCAGCCCGGGTGCCATCGGCTTTGCCGCGCCGCTGCTGAAGAGTCGCCGACCACAACGACGCCCCGCCGCCACGAACGCGCCCCGACCGCGCCACGAACGCCCTGACGCCACAACCACGTCGGCCACAATCCGGGCATGTCGACCTCGAAGCCCGAAGCAGCAGCAACGCAACTGACCCTCACACGCCCCGACGACTGGCACCTGCACCTGCGCGATGGCGTCGCGATGGCCGCCGTGCTGCCGTACACCTCGAAGCAGTTTGCGAGGGCCATCGTGATGCCCAACCTGCGCCCGCCGGTGACGACCACCGCCCAGGCCCTGCAATACCGCAGCCGCATCCTCGCCGCCTTGCCCGAAGCGATGAAGTTCGAGCCGCTGATGACGCTCTACCTCACCGACAACACCCCGCCCGACGAAATCCGCCGCGCCAAAGCGCAAGGCATCGTCGCAGCCAAGCTCTACCCCGCCGGCGCCACCACCAACAGCGACGCCGGCGTCACCGATATCAGCCGCTGCATCAAGGCGTTAGAGGCGATGCAGCAAGAAGGCTTGCTGCTGCTGGTACACGGCGAAGTCACCGATCCGGACATCGACATCTTCGACCGCGAAGCGGTGTTCATCGACAGAGTGATGCAACCCCTGCGCCGCGACTTCCCCGAATTGAAGGTCGTCTTCGAGCACATCACCACCCAAGAGGCGGCGCAGTACGTCGCCGCCAGCGACAAGTACACCGCAGCGACAATCACTGCCCACCACCTGCTCTACAACCGCAACGCCCTCTTCATCGGCGGCATGCGCCCCCATTACTACTGCCTGCCGGTGCTGAAGCGCGAAGTCCACCGCGCCGCGCTCGTCCAAGCCGCCACCTCAGGCAGCAACAAGTTCTTCCTCGGCACCGACAGCGCCCCGCATGCATCGGCGCTGAAAGAACAGTCGGTCTGCGGCGCAGGTTGTTTTACCGCGCCGGCAGCGATCGAGCTCTACGCCGAAGCCTTTGAAGCCGCCGGTGCGCTGAATCAACTCGAAACCTTTGCCAGCTTCAACGGCGCCGACTTCTACGGCCTGCCGCGCAACTCCGACAGCATCACCATAGAGCGCCGACCCTGGGTGCTGCCCGAGACCCTGCCCTTTGGCGATGCCACGATCAAACCGCTGCGCGCCGGCGAAACACTGAACTGGAAACTGCTGTGAACAACGAACCCAAAGTCATGCTGCTCATCGACGCCGACAACGTCTCGATCGATGTCATCGAGCAGGCGGTGGCCTGGGTCCACAAACACCATGGCGGCCCGCATCTGCGGCGGGCTTACTGCACGCCGGAGTCGGCGGTCAAACACCAGCAGATCTTCAAGCGCCTGTCGATCCGGCCGATGGTGAACCTGGCCGCTGGCAAAAACTCGACCGACATCGCGCTGGCCATCGACGCCATCGACCTGACGATCAGCGAGCGGCCCGATGTCGTCGTCATCGCATCGTCGGATTCCGACTTTGCGCCACTCGTCACCCGGCTGCGCGAAAAAGGCTGCCGCGTCGTCGGCATCGGGCAGGACGGCAAGACCGGCGATGAAACGCGCGCCGTCTACGACGACTACGAAGTCATGTCGCACCGCAAGGGCGCGGCACCGGCACGGCGGTCGGCACGGCCGGCCGCCGTACCGCCGGCGGCACCGGCTGCAAAACGGTCGGCGACCTCGGCTGCGGCGCGGTCCTCGTTGCCGGCCACGCGGTCGGCGACGCCGCCAGCGTCACCGCCAGTCGCCGCATCCGGGCCAGCCGCCAAGGCCCCGGCCAGGAAGGCGGCAACGCGCAAGACTGCGGTCGAGCCGACCCGAATGTTACCGCTAACACTGACGCCAACATATCCGCCCGCGTCAGCATCACCACCCCCGTCGCCATTGCCGTTGCCGTTGCCCGACAAGGCCCGGGCGTTGCTGCAAGCGCTGCCGGCACTGGCCCGCGGCGAGTCGGTCGAATTGCGCGTCGCGGCCGAAGGCCTGCGCAAGCTCGGCTTGCTCAGCAAGAGCGGGTCGTCGACCAAACTGTTCGGCCAGTTCCCGACACTCTTTGTGCTGCAACCGGACAAGCAGCCGAACCACGTCAAGGCGCTGCCCGCGGCGCTGTGGTGACGCTCGACAGCACGCAGCCCTGGTTTGCGCCGCTGTGTGATTTGCTCGGCGCGCTGCCACCCGGGATGCCGGTCGCGGCGGCCCTGAACCAACTGCCCGGCAGCGGCCCGCGCTTCGTGCCTGCCGACCAATTGCGCGCCGGCGAAGCGTATGAGGCCTTCATCCGTCGCACTGGCGGGGTGCCGACGCGCGACAACCTGCATGACCTGCTCAACGGCCTGATTTGGCGCCGCCATCCAGCGCTCAAGGCCCGGCTGAATGCCTTGCAGGCCGCAGATATCGCAGTCCATGGCATCGGCCCGGTGCGTGGCGCGCTGCGCGACTCGCTGACCTTGTTCGACGAAAACGGCGCGATCTGGATGGACCCGCCGCCGCCGCTGGCCGCTGCGCTGCGCGCTCGTGATTGGCAGACACTTTTTGTCCAACACCGGTCGTGGTGGCCCCGGCAGCGCTTCGAAGTCTTCGGCCATGCGCTGCTCGAACAACTCTCCATAGCACCACGCAAAGGCCTGACTGCGCATGTCGCGATCGGCGACCCGCTGCTATTCAGCGCCGAGGATTGGGCGCCAAACAACGGGGCGCAAAAACCCTTTTTTCCGCTTCCCGTGCTGGGCATTCCCGGCTGGTGGCCAGCCAATCAGGACCCGGCGTTTTATGACGATTCCAGGGTCTTCCGGCGGCCGATTTCTTGAAGTCACCCCCTTCGCCCTAACATCCACGCCGTTGCCAACCCTCGTGCCGCGTTCAAGCGCGGCCTACCGACCCGCCATGAAACGCATCGTCCTGTTCATCGTGACCAATCTGGCCGTGATGCTGGTGCTGGGCATTGCCGCCAGCCTGCTCGGCGTCAACCGCTTTCTCAGCGCCAACGGCCTGAACCTGGGGCAGTTGCTAGGCTTCGCCTTGCTGATGGGTTTTGGCGGCGCGATCATCTCGCTGCTGATCAGCAAGCCGATGGCCAAGTGGACCACCGGCGCGCAGATCATCAACGATTCCACCGACCCGACCCATCGCTGGATCGTCGCCACGGTCAAGAGCTTCTCCGAAAAGGCCAAGATCGGCATGCCCGACGTGGCGATCTTCGAAGGCGCGCCGAACGCTTTTGCCACCGGCGCTTTCAAGAACTCAGCGCTGGTCGCGGTGTCCAGCGGTCTCTTGCAGAGCATGACCAAGGACGAAGTCGAGGCCGTCATCGGCCACGAGATCGCCCACGTCGCCAACGGCGACATGGTCACGATGACGCTGATTCAGGGCGTCATGAATACTTTCGTCGTCTTCCTGTCGCGGGTGATCGGCTACTTCGTCGACAGGGTGATCCTGCGCAACGACCGTGGCGGCGTCGGCATCGGCTACATCGTCACCACGATCGTGCTCGACATCGTGCTCGGCCTGCTCGCCGCGATCGTCGTCGCTTGGTTCTCTCGCCAGCGCGAATTCCGCGCTGATTCGGGCGCAGCACAGCTGATGGGCCGCAAGCAGCCGATGATCAATGCCCTTGCTCGACTCGGTGGGCTCGAGCCGGCTGAACTGCCCAAGGCGGTGGAGGCGATGGGCATCTCGGGCAAACCGAGCGGCATGATGGCGCTGTTCTCGACCCACCCGCCTATCGAGGACCGCATCCGCGCGCTGCAGCAATCGCAGTCCTGATCCAGAGAGGCCCCGCAAGGGGCCTTTTGATTTCAGGCTCCGCGTACCGCGGGCTCGTCAAGCCGGCAAAAAACCTTCGACCGACAGATAGCGCTCGCCGGTGTCGTAGTTGAATCCGAGCACGCGGCTGCCCGCGGCCAACTCGGGCAGCTTCGATGCGATCGCGGACAGCGTCGCGCCGCTGGAAATGCCCACCAGCAGGCCTTCTTCGCGCGCGCAGCGGCGGGCCATTTCGCGCGACGCTTCGGCGTCGACCTGGATCACACCGTCGAGCAAATTGGTGTGCAGATTCGCCGGCACAAAACCGGCGCCGATGCCCTGGATCGGGTGTGGCGACGGTGCGCCGCCGCTGATCACTGGTGACGCTGCCGGCTCGACGGCGTAGACCTTCAGCGCCGGCCAGGCGGCCTTCAAGACCTGCGCGCAGCCGGTGATATGGCCGCCGGTGCCGACGCCGGTGATCAGCGCGTCCAGCCCCTCGGGAAAATCGCGCAGGATTTCTTGCGCCGTGGTCTGCACGTGCACCGCGATATTCGCCGGGTTCTCGAACTGCTGCGGCATCCAGGCACCTGGCGTCGCCGCGACCAGTTCCAGCGCGCGAGCGATGCAGCCCTTCATGCCTTTTTCGCGTGGCGTCAGGTCGAAGCTCGCGCCGTAGGCGAGCATGAGGCGACGGCGCTCCACGCTCATGCTGTCGGGCATCACCAGCACCAGCTTGTAGCCCTTGACGGCAGCGACCATCGCCAGCCCGATGCCGGTGTTGCCAGAGGTCGGCTCGATGATCGTGCCGCCCGGCGCCAACGCGCCGCTGCGCTCGGCGGCTTCGACCATCGACAGCGCGATGCGGTCCTTGATCGAGCCGCCGGGGTTGCTGCGTTCGCTCTTGATCCACACCTGCTGCCCGGCGCCGAAGAGCCGGTTGATGCGGATGTGCGGCGTATCGCCGATGGTCTGCAAGACGGAATCTGCGCGCATGAAAAGTCTCCTTCGTGTGATGCCTGATTGTGGCGCCGGCAGCACTGCCCTGCCGGGTGGGACAATCGCCACGTGAAGCAAGCCAGACCGCCGCTGGTGCAAGCGTGGAAACACGGCACTGGAGGAAGGTCCGGACTGCACAGGGCAGCGCAGGAGTTAACGGCTCTCCACCGCGAGGTGAGGATCAGAGCAACAGAGACGAGTCGGTGCCGCAAGGCATCGGGTGAAACGGGCAATCTCTGCGCGCAGCAACACCAAATAGGCACACGTTGATCTGGCTCCGGGGAGTGTGCGGGTAGGTGGCACCGAGCCGTTGCCGCGAGGCACGGCCCAGAGGAATGGCGGTCACGGCCGATGCTGCGCAAGCAGTGCCGGCCGCACAGAATCCGGCCTATCGGCTTGCTTCACACTTTTTTTCGCAGGCACAGGAGAAGGCGCGCTCAGGCGGGCACGACGAGCAAATGCCGCGCCCGCCATTTCAAGCCGGCGTCGCTGCTGGGTTGCAGCAAGAGCGAGAGGGCGGCTTGGCCCGCAGTGTCGACCTGGCGCCAGAGAAAGTCGCGCGCATTGCCGGGGTCGTCGGCGACGAAGAGCTGCGATGTCCAGTCGCCGAACGTGGTGTGGCGCACCTTCACGTGGATATGCGGCGTGCGTCCCGGGTAGGGCACTGGCTTGATGGTGCGGAAACTCAAGCCGCCACGGCTGTCGCTGCGTGCCAAGCCGAAGCCCTGGAAGCCGGCGTCGATCTGCGCCGCCGGCAGGCGCACGTCGGGGTGGTGGTAGGCGCGCAGCGCATCACATTGCCAGATCTCGACGTCGGCGCCGTCTACGATGCGGCCCTTGGCATCGACCACGTCTAACGCCAGACCCAAGTGCTCACCGCCGGCGACTTGGACCTGCGCACCGCGCTGCACGCGGGTCAGGTCGGCGTCCCAGTCCAGATGGCCGGCACCGCCGCCGGCGCGCCAGGCGCGGGGTGGATAAAACGGGCCGTCGGTCATCGACGGCAACACGCTGCGGTTCGACGTCGCCAGTGCCGGCAGGCCGATGCAGGCGGCGCCGGCCGCGGCCGCGCTACCGAGCGCAAAAACAAGACAGCGGCGGGAAGTTTTCATCCTCGACATTGAACCACTTCGGCCAAAAAACTGCAGGACTACACTGAGCCGGATGAACCCCAAGGCCCAAGCGCTGTGGCTGGGCCCGCGCTGGACGCTGGCGGTACTGCTGGCCTGCCTGGGCATGCTCGGGCCGTTTTCGATCGACGCCTACCTGCCGGCGTTTGCCGGCATTGCGGCGTCGCTGAATGCGACGCCGGTGCAGATGCAGCAGACGCTGTCGGCTTACCTCTTCGGCTTTGCAGCGATGAACCTGTTCCACGGCGCGCTGTCAGACAGCCTCGGCCGCCGGCCAGTGGTGCTGGTGGCCACGGTGGTGTTCACGCTGGCCTCGATCGGCTGCGCGTTGAGCGAATCGATCGTGTCGCTGATTTCGTTCCGTGCGCTGCAGGGCATGTCGGCAGGCGCCGGCATGGTCGTGTCGCGGGCCATCATCCGCGACCTCTTTGCACCCGCCGACGCACAGCGGGTGATGAGCCAGGTGACGATCTTTTTCGGCGTCGCGCCGGCCATCGCGCCGATGATCGGCGGCGTCTTGCTGGTGTACACCGGCTGGCATTCGATCTTCTGGTTTCTGGCCGCCCTGGGCACCTGGCTCGGCCTCGTGATCTGGCGCAAATTGCCTGAATCGCTGAGCGCTGAAGAACGCCAGCCCTTCAACGCCAGAGACCTGATGCGCGGTTATTGGCAGCTCGGGTCGAGCCCGCGGTTCATCGCGCTGTCGCTGGCCAGCGGGATCCCTTTCAACGGCATGTTTTTGTACGTGCTCGCGGCGCCGGTCTGGCTCGGCGAGCACCTGCAACTCGCGCCGACGCAGTTCTGGTGGTTTTTTGTGCTCAGCGTCGGCGGCATCATGGCCGGCGCCTGGTGGAGCGGCCGGCTGGCCGGCAAGATCAAGCCCAAACACCAGATCCGCTATGGCTTCACGATCATGGTCGCGGCTTCGCTGATCAACGTGGTGCTCAACGCGACACTGCCGCCGCATGTGGCCTGGGCGATGCTGCCGGTGGCCGGGTACTCCTTCGGCTGGTCGCTGATGGTGCCGGTGGTGACGCTGCTGCTGCTCGACCAGGTGCCCGACCGGCGCGGCATGGCGTCGTCGGTGCATTCTTTCATCAGCGCCACCGCCAACGGGCTGGTGGCCGGCGTGCTGGTGCCGCTGGTCATGCACGGCACGCTGAGCCTGGCGGTGACCTCGGCGCTGATGCTGGCGGTGGGCGTCGTCGCCTGGTTGTGGGTCAAGCCGCGGGTGAGCTGACGGCGCTCAAGCCGGTGCCTGCCGGCGCCGATAGCAACGGGTGGAGGACCACCTTGATGCTGTCGCCAAATCACCGCCTCGCTCGATCTGCGCTGAATCCGGCCCGGCTCGCCGCCGCACTGTCTGCACTGCTGGCGCTTGCGGTGATGCCGGCGCTGGCCGGCGACCTCGACAGCCTGCGCGAAAAACTCAGCCAGACGCTTGGCGCGAGCAAAACACCCGACAGCAAAAGCCCGTACGTGGTGCGCGTGGCGACCAAAGCCAGCGGCGAATTTGAAGTCTCGGCCAAGCCACGCAACAAAGCCCACGCAGTGCCCGCCGCGACAAAAGCCGAAACCGGCAGCTGCGCCAAAGGCCGGCGGCAGAGCCCGATCGATATCCGCGGCGGCATCGCGGTGGATCTTGAACCAGTGCAGTTTGAGTATGGCGCCAGCGCCTTCGGCGTTATCGACAACGGCCACACCGTGCAGGTCAATCTCGCGCCGGGCAACGCGATCGAGGTCCAGGGGCGGCGCTACGAGCTGGAACAGTTCCACTTTCACCGGCCGTCGGAAGAGCGCATCGAGGGCCGCCAGTTCGACATGTCGGCGCACCTCGTGCACAAGGACGCCGACGGCCGCCAGGCGGTGGTCGCGGTGCTGCTGGAAAGTGGCAGCGCACACCCGCTGGTGCAAGCGGTGTGGAGCAACCTGCCGCTTGAAAGAGGCGAAGAAACGCCGGCGCGGGTGCTGCTCAATCCGGCCCGCCTGCTGCCCGCTGACCGGCGCTATTACACCTACATGGGCTCGCTGACCACTGCGCCTTGCAACGAAGGTGTGTTGTGGGTGGTGATGCAGCAACCGGTGTCGCTGTCGGCCGCGCAGATCGATATCTTTGCGCGCCTGTATCCGATGAACGCGCGGCCGGTGCAGGCCCTGTCGGGGCGGCTCATCAAGCAGTCGAACTAGGCTTCCTGGCAGCGCCAAGCAGCAGCAAGGGCCACAGCCACAGGCTGGCCAGCCACTTGAGCAGACGCCGGGCGCTGAGGGCTTGAGTCTCGTGCCGCGCGACCTTGGTGAACAGCACCACCGCGCCGGCGACGACGTAAATCAACAGCAGGCTGTAGATCGTGACCCGCATGCCGTAGCTGCCGCCAGCCTCGCCACCAACCGCATCGCCGACCCACGCGCCGAGCAAGGCCGCGATCGGCACCGACAGCAGCAGCGCCAGCCCGACACCAGCCAGTGCATGGCGCAGCTTCCACAGCGGGTCGTTGTCGTAAAAGCCCATTGCATCGATCGTATCGCCGCCACTGTGGTTGAAGTGCCCAACGCCGGGCCAGCATTCGGGATAGCCCCTGGGCCGCGATCGGACAGCAAGTCGACTGCACTCACATCGCAGAAACGTCTTTCAGACCTTGCTGCAAGTCGTTATTTATGAACGACTTTTTCCGCGATATCTGTTTGAATAAACAGCTCTAAGTGCTTGATTCGATTGATGTTTTCCGGGCCCGCAGAGATTGACCCAGCGTCTTCGTTTCAGCTAAAGTCCACCCTCAAGTGCACTTTAGTGGGGTTTTGTGTCGTCATTTGCATTCAAAGGTGGTCCGGTGCACACGCTGGACGGGAAGGGGCGGATCACCGTCCCGGCCCGGTACCGCGACGTGCTGCTGGCTTCCGAGAGCGGGCAAATGGTCGTCACCAAGGGCCTGGCGGGCTGCCTGACACTTTTCCCGCGCTCGGTCTGGGACCGTTTTGAAGCTGCGCTCAACGCCAAGCCGGCGTCTTTCGATCCGCTGCGCCGGCTCTTCATCGGCAGCGCCAGCGAGGTCACCATCGACGGCGCGTCGCGCGTATTGCTCGCGCCCGAACTGCGCGAGTTCGCCGGGATCGAGCGTGATGTGGTTTTCATGGGCTTGGGCAACCGCTTTGAATTGTGGGACAAGTCGCGCGCCGCGGCGAATGAATCCAGCGACCTGAAGCAGGACTGGAGCACGCAGCTCCAGGACCTGATGATCGGATGACCGCGGTCGCCGGCGCAGGGCCCCGCTGGCAACACACGACAGTCTTGCTCCCCGAAGCGGTCGAGGCCCTGGTGACCAAGCCGGCGGGGACCTATATCGACGGCACTTTTGGCCGCGGCGGGCATGCGCGTGCGGTGCTTGCCGCGCTGTTGCCGGCTGCACGCCTGGTGGTTTTCGACAAGGACCCCGAGGCCGTCGCTGCGGCGCAGTCGATCGCCGACCCGCGGCTGTTGATCTGCCATGCCAGCTTTGCAGCGATGCAGCAGGAACTGGTGGCGCTCGGCATCACACAGGTCGACGGCGTACTGCTCGACCTGGGGGTCAGCAGCCCGCAGATCGACAACCCGGCGCGTGGTTTCAGCTTCCGCTTCGATGCGCCGTTAGACATGCGCATGGACACGACCCGCGGCGAAACCGCTGCGGATTTTTTGGCCCGCGCTGACGAGCGCCAGATCACCGAGGTGATTCGTGAATATGGCGAAGAACGGTTTGCTTTTCAGATTGCAAAGGCGCTTGTGGCTCGCCAACAGAGCGGGGATCCAGTTCGAACGACAGGTGCACTGGCCGCAGTCGTGGCTCGTGCGGTCAAAACCCGCGAGCCGGGCCAGGACCCTGCGACGCGCACATTTCAAGCTCTTCGGATTTACGTCAACGCCGAGCTTGAAGAGCTCGAGCAGGGGCTGAGCGCGGCGCTGGCGCTGCTCGCCCCCGAAGGCCGCCTGGTCGTGATCAGCTTCCACAGCCTCGAAGACCGGATCGTGAAGACCTTCATCAACCGCGAAAGCCGCGATGTCGTCGACCGCCGCGCGCCTTTTGCGCCGGCCAAGCCGATGAAGCTGCAGGCGCTGGCGCGCATCAAGCCGACGCCGGCAGAGATCACCGCCAACCCGCGCGCGCGCTCGGCGATCCTGCGTGTGGCGCAGCGCACGGCGGTGACGTGATGAGCCGGGTCAACTTGGTCCTGCTCATGCTGCTGCTGGCGAGCTCCCTGGTGCTCGTGAAAACCGCCTACGAGTCCCGCCGGCTGTTCACCGCGATCGACCGCGCCGGCAACGAAGCGCGTGCGCTTGAGACTGAATTCAAGCGCCTGGATGCCGAGCGGCAAGCGCAGGCCACGCACCTGCGCGTGGAGAAGGTGGCGCGCGAGAAGTTGCACATGCGCACCGCTTCGCCCGGCGTCACGCATTACGTCGTGGATGCAGCGGCGTTGGGAGCGGCGCGGTGAAACTGCCGACGCTCGGTGCGCGCAGCCTGAACCGCAGCAGTGCGAGTGGCAGCAAAAGCGGCAGCAACCGCGGCACCACGCGCGGCGGCCTGCGCAGCGTCAACTACGCCACCAGCCCGCTGCTGGCCAGCCCGACCCCGCCCTGGCGTTCGCGTTTTGTCGTGGCGCTGGTGGCGCTGGCTTTCATGGCGCTGATCGGGCGCGCGGTCTACATCCAGATCATCGGCACCGACTTTTATCTGATGCAGGGCGAGAAGCGCTACGCGCACACGCTCAAGCTGCCGGCCAGCCGCGGCCGCATCCTCGACCGCAACGGTGTCGTGCTCGCCACCAGCGTGCCGACACCTTCGGTGTGGGCGATCCCGAAAGACTTCGCCGCCGATGTCGTCCAGCGCAAGGCGCTGTCCAAATTGCTTGGCCTGCCACTGGCCGATCTGGACAACCGCACCGACGGTGGTGGTGAATTTGCCTGGCTGCGCCGCCAGGTCGACGAAGCGGTGTGGGACCAGGTCAAGGCGCTCGGCATCAAGGGTGTCTACCAGGTGCGCGAATACAAACGCCGCTACCCCGAAGGCGAGGCTGCGGCGCATGTTGTCGGCTTCACCGATATCGAAGAAAACGGCCAGGAAGGCATCGAGCTCGCGTTCCAGAAAGACTTGCAGGGCCGACCCGGCTCGCGCGGTGTGGTCAAGGACCGCCTCGGCCGCGTTGTCGAAGACAACGGCGAGCGCCTGGAGCCGGTGAACGGCCGCGATATCCAGTTGTCGCTGGACAGCAAGGTGCAGTTTTTTGCCTGGCAAAAACTGCGCGACGCGGTTGTCGAACATGGTGCCAAGGCCGGCAGCGTGGTCGTGCTCGATGTCCAGACCGGCGAGATCCTGGCGCTGGCGAATGTGCCCACCTTCAACCCCGCGCAGCGGCAGAACCTGAGCGGCGCACAACTGCGCAACCGCGCGCTGACCGACATCTTCGAGCCCGGCTCGACGATGAAACCCTTCATCGCCGCCTGGGCCATCGAAAGCGGCCGCGTCACCGCAGAGACGCCGATCCAGACCGCGCCCGGCCAGATCACGATCACCGGCTCGACGATCAAGGACGCGCATCCGCACGGCGTGTTGACCGTCGCCGAAATAATCCAGAAATCAAGCAACGTCGGCACCGTGAAGCTGGCGATGCAGATGGAGCGCCGCGAAATGTGGGAGCTGTATTCGCAGCTCGGCTTTGGCCAAAAGCCGCAGATCGACTTCCCCGGCGCCGTCACCGGCCGCCTGCGCCCGTGGAAGACCTGGCGCCCGATCGAGCAGGCCACGATGAGCTACGGCTACGGCCTATCGACATCGCTGCTGCAGCTGGCCCGCGCGTACACCGTCTTCGCCCGCGACGGCGAGTTGATCCCGGTAACGATGCTCAAGCATGAAGAACCGGTCGGCGGGCTGCGGGTGCTCTCGCCCAAGACCGCGCAACAACTGCGCAAGATGCTGCTCGCCGCGGCTGCGCCCGGCGGCACCGCGCCGCGTGCGCAGGCGATCGGCTATTCGGTCGGCGGCAAGACCGGCACCGCCAAAAAACAAGAAGGCAAGGTCTACACGACGAACAAATACCGCGCCTGGTTTGTCGGCCTGGCGCCGGTGAGCAACCCGCGCATCGTCGTCGCGGTGATGGTCGACGAGCCGAGCAAGGGCGTTTATTACGGCGGCGATGTCGCGGCGCCGGTGTTTGCCCAGGTCGTGCAGCAGACCCTGCGCATGATGGGCGTGGCGCCGGATATCGAGGTCAAGCCGCAGATCGTGATCAAACCCGGCAGCGCCGAGCAGGAGAGTTTTTGATGGCGCAGCTGCTGTCACTCAGCTCACCCGCGGCCGCCGCAAAGTGGCTAACGTTGCATTGCAGCGGCACCCTGCGCAGCGACAGCCGCCGGGTGCAGCCCGGCGACGCTTTCATAGCCTGGCCGGGTTATGCGTCTGATGGCCGCCGGCATGTCGGCGCGGCGTTTGCGGCCGGCGCCAGCGCCTGTCTCGTCGAGGCCGTTGGCGCTGAGGCCTTGGTTTTTGACGATCCGCGGGTGGCCACGATGGCGGCGCTAAAAGAGCACACCGGTGAAGTCGCCAACCTGTTTTTTGGCGCGCCGAGTGACCACCTTGATCTGCTCGCGGTGACCGGCACGAATGGCAAAACGTCCAGCGCCTGGTGGCTGGCGCAGGCGCTGTCGTCGCTGGACCGCCGCTGCGGTGTTGTCGGCACGCTGGGAGTCGGTGAACCACCCGACGCGGTGGTGTCCACCGGCCTGACCACACCCGACCCGGTGACGCTGCAAGCCGCGTTGCGTGGGTTTGTCGACGCCGGTTTCAGCGCCTGCGCGGTCGAAGCGTCCTCGATCGGCATCGCCGAATACCGACTCGCCGGCACGCGTGTGCAGGTCGCGCTGTTCACCAACTTCACGCGCGACCACCTCGACTACCACGGCTCGATGGCCGACTACTGGTCGGCCAAGCGCCAGCTCTTCAGCTGGCCGGGCCTGCGCGCTGCGGTGGTCAATGTCGACGACGAGCACGGCGCTCTGCTGGCGCAAGCGCTTGCCGGCGGCGAACTCGATGTCTGGACGATCTCGGCCACGCGCACCACAAGCCCCGCGCGCCTGAGCGCCAACAACATCGGCTACGTCGACGGCGGCTTGGCCTTCGACCTGCACGAGGGCGATGCCAAGGCGCTGGTGCGCAGCCGCCTCATCGGCGACTACAACGTGCACAACCTGCTTGGCGTGATCGGCGGCCTGCGCGCGCTGGGCGTGCCACTCGCCGATGCCGCCGCTGCCGTGCCGGGCCTGCTGCCGGTGCCCGGGCGCATGCAGCGCGTCACGCTTGATGCGCCGAGTGCAGCCGGCGCGCTTGATGCGCCACCCGCCGCCGGAATGCCCGAGGTCGTCGTCGACTACGCGCACACCCCCGACGCGCTGGAAAAAGTCCTGCAGTCGCTGCGCCCGCTGGCCGCGGGGCGTGGCGGCCTGCTCTGGTGTGTCTTCGGCTGCGGCGGCGACCGTGATGCCAGCAAGCGGCCGCTGATGGGCGCAATCGCCGCGCGGCTTGCCCAGCGTGTCGTGATCACCAGCGACAACCCGCGCAGCGAATCGGCGGCATCGATCCTCGAGCAGATCGCCGCCGGCATCGAGCCGCAGCACAGCGCAAGCGATCGCCTGCAAATCATCGAAGACCGCCGCGCCGCGATCGCACTTGCGCTGCGCGAGGCGGCCAGTGACGATGTCATCGTCATCGCCGGCAAGGGCCACGAAACGACGCAGGAAATCGCCGGTGTCAAACACCCGTTCTCCGATGCCGACGAGGCCCGGCGTGCCTGGGGGCAAGCCCGATGATGACGCTGGCCCAGGCCCATGCGCTGCTGCCCGGCTCGGTGTTGATCGGCGACCCCGACAGCGCGGCCGCGGTGCGCTTCGAGCGTGTCCACAGCGATACGCGCAGCACCCGGCCTGGCGACCTGCTGGTCGCGCTGCGCGGTGAGCGTTTCGACGCCCATGACCATCTGACGCAGGCGCGTGAAAGCGGCGCCGCCGGGCTGCTCGCCGAACGTGGCATTGCCGAGGCCGGTTTGCCCGGGCTGCAAGTCGCCGACAGTTATGTCGCGCTGCAAACTCTCGCCGCGGCCTGGCGCCATCGTTTCCACCTGCCTTTGATCGCAGTCACCGGCAGCAATGGCAAGACCACCGTCACGCAGATGATCGCGTCGATCCTGCGCGAGTGGCTGGGTGCCGGTGCTTTTGCCACCGAGGGCAACTACAACAACCACATCGGCGTGCCCTTGACGCTGTTGCGCCTGCGCCAGGACGATGCCTGCTGGCACCGCGCCGGTGTCGTCGAGCTCGGCATGAACCATCCCGGCGAGATCGCACTGCTCGCCAGGATCGCGCAGCCGTCGATCGTATTGGTGAACAACGCCCAACGTGAGCATCAGGAGTTCATGGCCAGCGTCGAGGCGGTGGCCATCGAAAACGGCAGCGCCCTCGAAAGCCTGCCGCCTTCGGGCACGGTGGTCTTCCCGGCCGACGATTTGGCTGCCGGCATCTGGCGCAAACAGGCCGGCGCACGTGCGACGCTGACCTTTGCGCTCGAGGGTGCCAACGACATCGCTGCCGACAGCGCTGCCGACCTCGCTGCCGACATCACCGCCGACCTTGATTGGCAGCCGGCACCGTCGGCACACTGGGCGATGTTGATGCACACGCCGGCCGGCGAGGTGCCGGTGACACTGCATGTCGCCGGCCGCCACAACGCCAAAAACGCGCTCGCCGCTGCAGCCTGTGCGCTCGCCGCGGGCGCGCCGCTCGCGGCGATCCAACGTGGGCTCGAAAACTTCAAGCCAGTCAAGGGCCGCTCGCAGATCGGCAGCATCCGGCTGCAGGGCGACGACGTGACTCTGGTCGACGACAGCTACAACGCCAACCCCGATTCGGTGCTCGCCGCGATCGAAGTGCTTGCGGACCTGGCGGCGCCGCGCTGGCTGATCCTTGGCGACATGGGCGAGGTCGGCGCGCAGGGCCCGGCCTTCCATGCGGAAGTTGGCGCACGGGCGCGCGAACGTGGCGTCGAATACCTCTGGTGCGCCGGTGCGGCGAGCATCGATGCAGCGCGTGCCTTCGGGCCGACGGCGCTGCATTTCAGCGATACCGTGGCCTTGATCGAGGCGCTTCCAAACGCGCCGGCCGCGGCCTCGATTCTGGTCAAAGGCTCACTCTTCATGGCCATGGGGCGGGTGGTGCGTGCGCTGCAAGCGCAGGGGGCGCCAGATGCTGCTTAGCCTGAGCCAGTGGTTGATGGGCCTGTACCCCGACAGCCTGGGTTTCCTGCGCGTCATCCAGTACCTGACCTTCCGCGCCGTGATGGCCGCGATGACCGCGCTGCTCATCGGGCTGGCCTTCGGGCCTCTGGTCATCCGCTGGCTGACGTCGATGAAGATCGGCCAGCCGATCCGCGAATACGGCGTGCAGGCACATCTGGGCAAACGTGGCACGCCGACGATGGGCGGTGTGCTCGTGCTGATCGGCATCGGCGTGTCGACGATTCTGTGGTTCGACTGGAGCAACCGCTTCGTGTGGGTTGTGATGGTCGTGACCTTCGGCTTCGGCGCGATCGGCTGGGTCGACGACTACCGCAAGGTGGTGCGCAAAGACCCCGAAGGCATGCGCTCGCGCGAGAAATTTTTCTGGCAGACGCTGATCGGCCTGATTGCTGCGCTGTACCTGGCGTTCAGCGTCAGCGAGACGACCAACTTGCGCGTGCTCGAGTTGTTCATCCGCTGGGTGACGAGCGGCTTCTCCAACGACCTGCCGCCCAAGGCCGACTTGATGCTGCCGTTTTTCAAGACCATCAGCTATCCGCTGGGCGTCTTCGGTTTCATCGGTCTGAGCTGGTTTGTCATCGTCGGCACCAGCAACGCGGTGAACTTCACCGACGGGCTGGACGGCCTGGCGATCATGCCGGTGGTGATGGTCGGCTCGGCACTCGGTGTCTTCGCCTACGTCACCGGCAGCTCGGTGTATTCGAAATACCTGCTCTTCCCGTACATCCCGGGCTCGGGCGAGTTGCTGATCTTCTGCGCCGCGATGGCCGGTGCGGGCCTGGCATTTTTGTGGTTCAACGCCAATCCGGCGCAGGTGTTCATGGGGGATGTCGGCGCGCTCGCCCTCGGTGGCGCTTTGGGCACGATCGCCGTCATCACACGCCAGGAAATCGTGCTTGCGATCATGGGCGGCATCTTCGTCGCCGAAGCGTTGAGCGTGATCGTTCAGGTGAGCTGGTTCAAGTTTACGAAGCGCCGGTTTGGGGCCGGGCGGCGCATCTTTTTGATGGCGCCGCTGCACCACCACTTCGAGAAAAAGGGCTGGACCGAAACGCAGGTCGTCGTGCGCTTCTGGATCATCACGATGCTGCTCTGCCTGGTTGGCATGGCGAGCTTGAAGTTGCGCTGAGATGACTGCACTCAAGGACCTCAACGTGCTCGTGCTCGGCCTCGGTGTGTCCGGGCTGGCGATGGCGCGCTGGTGTGTCCGACATGGCGCGCAGGTCAGTGTCTGGGATTCGCGCGATGCGCCGCCGGGCGCGGCTGCGCTGGCAGCTGAGCTGCCATCGGCTACGTTCAGCAGCACCGCACTCAAACCCGAATCGCTGGCCGGTGTCCAGCTCATTTTGAAGAGCCCGGGCCTGGCGCCGCACGATCAACAGATCGCGCCGCTGCTCGCCGCGGCGCGTGCTGCTGGCGTGCGCGTGGCTGGCGAACTGGAGCTCTTCACGCAGGCCCTGGCCGATCTGAAACGCGATACCGGCTACAGCCCGAAGCTGATCGCGATCACCGGCACCTACGGCAATACGACTACCACCGCGTTGACCGCGCTGCTCGTCGAGCGCAGCGGGCGCAGCGTGGTCGCAGCCGGCAATATCGGGCCGTCGATGCTCGACACGCTGACCGTGCATATGGACGCCGGCAAGCTGCCGCAGGCCTGGGTACTCGAGCTGTCAAGCTTTCAGTTGCACGACATCGTCGTGGGTGCGGCTTTCGAGCCGACCGCCGCCGCGGTGCTCAACGTCACCCAAGACCATCTCGACTGGCATGGCTCGATGGACGCCTATGTGGCGGCCAAGGCAAAAGTTTTTGGCGGCGGCGCGCTGATGGTCGCCAACCGCGACGATGCGACCGTCACCGCGATCGTCGCCGCGATGGCGCCAAGCGCAGCGCCGGCGCCTGTCGCGACGAAAGTAATCAAGCCGGTGAAGGGCGCGCCCAAGCTCGCGCCGCGCGCGGTGGTCCGCTTCGGCCTGGACGCCCCGCAGCACTCGGGCGATTTCGGCGTCGTGGTTGAAAACGGCCTCGCCTGGCTGGTGCGCGCCTTGCCGGCTGAAGAGACCGGCAAGCGGCGCAAAGCGGGTGCTGACGCGCCAGAAGAAATTCATCTGCAGCGTCTGATGCCGGCCGACGCGCTGCGTCTGCGCGGCCGCCACAACACGAGCAATGCGCTCGCGGCCCTGGCCTTGAGCACGGGCATCGGCTGCGCCCTCGGCCCGATGCTGCACGGCCTGCGCGACTATGCCGGCGAGCCGCACCGCGTGCAGCCGGTCGGCCGGGTCGGCGATGTCGAGGCCTACGACGACAGCAAGGGCACGAATGTCGGCGCCACCGTCGCTGCGCTGCACGGCCTCGGTGCCGACCTCGCGCCGGCGCGCCTGGTGATCATCCTGGGCGGTGACGGCAAGGGGCAGGATTTTTCGCCGCTCGCACCGGCGGTAGCAGCGCATGCACGCGCGGTGGCGCTGATCGGGCGTGATGCCGACCGCATCGCCGCGGCGCTGGCGAGCACCAACGTTCCACTTCAGCGTCATGCAACGCTTGAAGCGGCGACGGCCTGGTGTTTCGAGCAGGCGCAGGCGGGGGACGCGGTGCTGCTCAGCCCAGCCTGCGCGAGCCTGGACATGTTTCGCAACTACGCCGATCGCGCCGAAGTTTTTGTCGCCGCCGTGCAGGCGCTGGCAGCGCGCCGGGGCGAGGTGCTCACATGACGCGCCGCGCGCTGAATCTGCCGGCACCGGCAACAACCGGCGCGAAGGCCGCTGCCTTCGGCGGCATCGGTCGCAGCGTGGCCACCGCGCTGGGCCGTGTCGTGGCCAGCGCGCGTGATCACGTCGCCGCGCTGCGCGACAAGCTGCTGGCGCGCCCGCTGCCGGTGCGCGACCGCTTCGATCCACGCGGTGCGGCGGGCACCACCAGGCTGGCGAACTTTGACCAGGCGCTGGTTGCGGTGGCGGTCGCGCTGGTCGCTTTTGGCATCGTGATGGTCTATTCGGCGTCGGTCGCACTGCCCGACAACCCGAAGTTTTCGCGATATTCACCGACCTTCTTTCTCACCCGCCACATCCTCTTTGCGGCGATCGCTGCGGTGGCTGCGCTGGCGGTGGCGCAGGTGCCGATCGCATTCTGGGAAAAACAGGCGCCCAAGGTCTTCATCGTCGCTCTGGTGTTGTTGGTGCTGGTGCTGCTGCCCTTCATCGGCAAGGTCGTCAACCATTCGCGGCGCTGGATCCCGCTCGGCGTGATGAACTTCCAGCCGTCTGAATTTGCCAAGCTCGCGGTGGCGATGTACGCCGCCAGCTACATGGTGCGCAAGATGGATGCGCGCGAGAATTTTTTCCGCGCCGTCTGGCCGATGGTGGTGGCGGTGATGTTCATCGGCGCGCTGCTGCTGCGCCAGCCCGACATGGGCGCCTTCATCGTCATCACGACGATCGCGATGGGCATCCTTTTCCTCGGCGGTGTCAACGCGCGCATGTTTTTCCTGATCGCATTTGTGATCGTCGCCACCTTCGCGCTGATCATCGCTTTTGACGACCTGCGGCGCGAGCGCATCTTCGCCTACCTCGACCCCTGGGACCCGAAATACGCGCAGGGCAAGGCCTACCAGCTCACCCACTCGCTGATCGCTTTTGGCCGCGGCGAGATCTTTGGCCAGGGCCTGGGTTCGTCGGTCGAAAAACTGCATTACCTGCCCGAGGCGCACACCGACTTTTTGCTCGCGGTGGTCGGTGAAGAGCTTGGCTTCATCGGCGTCGCGACGATCATCGTGGCGTTTTTCTGGCTTACCCGCCGCATCGTCGCCATCGGCCGCCAGGCGATCGCGCTCGACCGGGTATTTGCCGGCCTGATGTGCCAGGGCATCGGCATCTGGATCGGCTTCCAGGCCTTCATCAATATGGGCGTCAACCTCGGTGTGCTGCCGACCAAGGGCCTGACCCTGCCGCTGATGAGCTACGGCGGCTCGGCAATCGTGATGAACCTGATCTCGCTGGCCATCGTCGTGCGGGTGGATCTCGAAAACCGGCAGTTGATGCGGGGTGGAAGATCATGACTTGGCGCCGGGCCGCCCCAAACCAAGTCACCCCCGCGGGGGGCGGGCGCGCAGCGCCCTGGGGGCTGACATGAGCCACCTCGTGGTGATGGCTGCCGGCACCGGTGGGCATGTCATGCCCGGCCTCGCAGTGGCCGCCGAGATGCTGCGCCGCGGCTGGACGGTGAGCTGGCTCGGCACCCGCCACGGCATCGAAAACAAGCTCGTGCCGCCGGCCGGCATCGCGCTCGATACGATCAGCTTCAGCGGCCTGCGTGGCAAGGGTTGGCTGCATACCGCCACTGGTGGCCTGCGCCTGCTCAAAGCGTTCTGGGACTGCTTGCAGATCCTGCGCCGGCGCAGCACCAGCGTCGTGCTCGGCATGGGCGGTTATGTCTGTTTCCCCGGCGGCCTGATGGCGTCGCTGCTCGGCAAACCCCTGATGTTGGTGAACGCCGACGCGTCCTTGCTGCTGTCGAACAAATCGCTGCTGCCGGTCGCCGATCGGGTCGCTTTTGGCTTCGATGGTGATGCGGTGTCGAAGGTCAAAAACGCAGTCGTCACCGGCAACCCGGTGCGCGCCGAGATCGAGGCGATGGCGCCACCTGCGCAGCGCTTTGCCGGCCGCAGCGGGCCGCTGCGCCTGCTCGTGGTCGGGGGCAGCCTGGGCGCCCAGGTGTTGAATAACACCTTGCCGCAGGCGCTGGCCTTGATGGCTGAAGGGCTGGCCGCAGAGTCGCGTCCGCACGTTGTCCACCAGACCGGCGCGGCGATGGCAGACGCCGTTCGCGCTGCGTATCGCGACGCCGGCGTGCAAGCCGACGTGCGCCCCTTCATCGACGATATGGCTGCGGCCCTGGCCGAGTGCGACCTCATCGTCTGCCGCGCCGGCGCGGTCACGGTCAGCGAGCTGTGTGCCGCCGGTGTCGCGGCGGTGCTGGTGCCGCTGGTCGTCAGCACCACCGCGCACCAGCGCGACAACGCCAACTGGCTCAGCCGCAGCGGCGCGGCGATCCATCTGCCGCAGACCGAATTGACGGCCGCGACACTGGCCGCCCGGCTGCGCCGCCTGGACCGTGCGCAACTGCTGTTGATGGCGAGCAAAGCGCGTTCGCTGGCAAGACCGCAGGCGGCGCAGCGGGTTGCCGATGAGATCGAAAGTTTGCTGTCCAAGCGGCCAACGGCAAGAACATGAAACACGCTGTCAAGCACATCCACTTTGTCGGTATCGGCGGTGCTGGCATGAGTGCGATCGCCGAGATCCTGCACAACCTGGGCTACACGGTATCGGGTTCGGACAGCAACGAGAGCACGACGACACGCCGCCTTGCCAGCCTCGGCATCCGCGTCGCGATCGGCCACGACGCGGCAAACATCAACGGCGCGCAGGCGGTGGCGACATCGACCGCGGTGAAGGCCGACAACCCCGAGGTCGTCGCCGCGCGTGCGCGCCGCATCCCGGTGGTGCCGCGCGCGGTGATGCTGGCCGAACTGATGCGCCTGAAACAGGGCATCGCGATCGCCGGCACCCATGGCAAGACGACCACCACCTCGCTGGTGGCGACGGTGTTGGCGCAGGCCGGGCTGGACCCGACCTTTGTCATCGGCGGCAAGTTGGAGAGTGCCGGCGCCAATTCGCGCCTCGGCTCGGGTGACTACATCGTCGTCGAAGCCGACGAGAGCGACGCTTCTTTCCTGAACCTGATGCCGGTGCTGAGCGTGGTCACGAATATTGACGCCGACCATATGGAAACCTACGGCCACGACTTCGCGCGGCTGAAGGCAGCCTTTGTCGACTTCCTGCACCGGATGCCGTTCTACGGCGCCGCGGTGTTGTGCAGCGACGACCCCGGCGTGCGATCGATCATGCCGATGATCTCGCGCCCGATCGTCAGCTACGGGCTTGGTGCCGATGCGCAAGTGCGCGCTGTCGATGTGCAGGCGCTGCCCGGCGGGCAGATGCGATTTACCTGCCGGCGCAGTTTTCTGTCCGATGTCGGTGGTGCGTTGCCCGACCTGGACATAACCCTCAACCTGGCCGGTGAACACAATGTCCGCAATGCGCTCGCCGCGATCGCGGTGGCCGGCGAGATCGAGCTGCCCGACGCCGCGGTGGTGCAGGCGCTGGCCGGCTTCAGCGGTGTCGGCCGGCGGTTCCAGCGTTATGGCGAGCTGCCGGTGGCGCAGTCGCAGGGTGGCGGCAGCTTCACGCTCATCGACGACTACGGCCATCACCCGGTCGAGATGGCGGCGGTCATCGCGGCCGCACGCGGGGCCTTCCCCGGCCGCCGTCTGGTGCTGGCTTTCCAGCCGCACCGCTACACCCGCACGCGTGACTGCTTCGAAGACTTTGTGCGTGTCATGGGCACCGCCGACGCGATATTGCTGGCCGAGGTCTACCCGGCCGGTGAGGCGCCAATCGTCGCCGCCGACGGCCGCAGCCTGGCTCGGGCACTGCGTGTTGCCGGCCGGCTCGACCCGGTATTTGTCGACTCCGTTGTGGCGCTGCCGCAGGCGATCGTCGACTTCGTGCGCGCCGGTGATGTGCTGATCACGATGGGCGCCGGCTCGATCGGCACGGTGCCGCAGAAGGTGGTCGATCTGCTGGAGGTGGCGACATGACGATCGATGTCAAGGCGCTGGGCAAGGTCGCGGTGTTGATGGGCGGCGCCAGCGCGGAGCGCGAGATCTCGCTGATGTCGGGCCGCGGTGTGCTCGCTGCACTGTTGTCGCAAGGTGTCGATGCGCATGCGTTTGACCCCGCCGAGCGCGACCTGGTCGAACTCCGGCGCGAAGGATTCAAACGGGTCTTCATCGCGATGCACGGCCGCCAGGGTGAAGACGGCTCGGTGCAGGGCGCGCTCGAGCTGCTCGGCCTGCCCTACACCGGCTCGGGCGTGATGGCCAGCGCGATCGCGATGGACAAGGTCATGACCAAACGTGTCTGGCTGGCCGTTGGCTTGCCGACACCACGCTGGGTGCGGCTGGCGCCGGGCCGGCAGTCGCGCGCCGAAGTGATCCAGGTGCCCGACCAGATCGGCCTGCCCTTGATCGTGAAGCCGCCGCGTGAAGGCTCGTCGATCGGTGTCACCAAGGTCGAAGGTTATTCGCAGATGCAAGACGCGGTGGCGCTGGCGGCACGTTACGACGCTGATGTGCTCTGCGAAGAGTTCATCGAAGGCGACGAAGTCACCTGCCCGGTGCTGGGCAGCGGGGATGCTGCGCAGGCGCTGCCGGTGATCCGCATCGTGGCGCCCGCGGGTGCCTACGACTACCAGAATAAGTATTTCACCGACTCGACCCAGTACCACTGCCCGAGTGGCTTGGCCGCAGCCGAAGAGGCCGAGATCCAGCGCATCGTGGTCGAGGCCTACCAGACCCTCGGTTGCCGCGGCTGGGGGCGTGCCGATCTGATGATCCGCGCCAGCGACCGCAAGCCGTTCCTGCTCGAGATGAATACCTCGCCGGGCATGACCGGGCATTCGCTGGTGCCGATGTCGGCGCGCGCCGCAGGCATCAGCTACGAAGCGCTGTGCCTGCGCGTGCTGGCCGATGCGGGGCTGGACAGCAGTGCCGCTTCTGCGCTCCCACTTGGAGCATCGAGCTGATGGCCCTGATGAGCCTGCCCACGGATGTGCGCTTGATGAACGGCGTCTCCAGCGCCGTCTACGGCCTCGTCGCGCTGGCCCTGCTCGCCGCCGGCGCGCTGTGGTTGGTGCGCGCGCCGTGGTTCCCGGTGCGGGCGATCCAGCTCGAAGGCGACTTGCAGCGCAACAGCACGACGACGGTGCGCGCCAACGCGCTGCCGCGCCTGACAGGCAGTTTTTTCAGCATCGACTTGCGACGCGCGCGGGCGGCTTTCGAGTCGGTGCCCTGGGTGCGGCGCGCAGTGGTGCGCCGTGTCTGGCCGGACCGCCTGGCGGTGCGCATCGAAGAGCACCGCGCCGCGGCGCTGTGGGTTGCCGAAGACGGCAACGACCGCGTCGTCAACAGCTTTGGCGAGGTTTTCGAGGCCAATGTCGGTGATGTCGAAGACGAAGGCCTGCCGCGCCTGGCCGGGCCCGAAGGCAGCGCGGCGCAGATGCTGGCGCTGTTGCAGCGGGTGCAGCCGCTGTTTGCGCGCCTGGACCGCGAGGTCGAGCGCCTGACGCTGTCGGGCCGCGGCTCGTGGCGGGTGCAGCTCGACGGCGAGACGCTGGTCGAACTCGGCCGCGGCCCGGCCGACGAGGTGGTGGCCCGCACCGACCGGTTTGTACGCACGCTGACCCAGGTCAGCGGCCATTTCAAGAGCCCGCTGCTGTATGCCGACCTGCGCCATCCCGATGGTTATGCGGTGCGCATGCGTGGCATCACGACGACACACGCTGCCTCCGGGCCGGCAGCCAAAGGGAGCCCGTAGATGGCCAAGGAATTCAAGGATCTGGTCGTCGGCCTGGATATCGGCACCGCCAAGGTCATGGTGGTGGTCGGCGAGATCGTCAACGGCAACGAGTTGCGCATCGCCGGCCTGGGCGTGGCCACCAGCCATGGCCTCAAACGTGGCGTGGTGGTGAATATCGACGCCACCGTGCAGAGCATCCAGGCGGCGCTGAAAGAAGCCGAAGTGATGGCCGCGTGCAAGATCGGCAGCGTCTACACCGGCATCACCGGCAGCCATATCCGCGGCCAGAACTCGACCGGCATGGTCATCGTGCGCGACAACCACGAGGTCACGCCGGTCGACGTGGCGCGTGTCGTCGAGACGGCCAAGGCCATCAACATCCCCAACGACCAGCGCCTGCTGCTCGTCGAGCCGCAGGAATTCATCATCGACGGCCACGAGGTCAAGGAGCCGATCGGCATGAGCGGCAGCCGGCTCGAGGTCAAGGTCCACATCGTCACCGGCGCGCAGAGCGCAGCCGAGAACATCCTCAAGTGCGTGCGCCGCTGTGGCCTGGAGGTCGAGCGCCTGGTGCTCAACCCCAGCGCCAGCAGCTCGGCCGTGCTGACCGACGACGAGAAGAGCCTGGGCGTGGCGGTGGTCGACATCGGCGCCGGCACCACCGACGTGCAGATCTACACCGACGGCAGCGTGCGCCACACCGCGGTGATCCCGATTGCCGGCGACCTCATCACCAGCGACATCGCGATGGCGCTGCGCACGCC
>JANPDN010000016.1:0-16136 GCA_031431555.1 Rubrivivax sp. | reverse complement strand
TCGTCGTCGTCGTCGTCGTCAAACAGTGAAGGCTGGACGGTGGTCACAATCGTGTCGTCAAGAAGCGGCGTTGGTCGTATGGGCCATGCTGGCAGTCTAGCGACAGCCGCTCGCGCTGGCTGCGGCGCGCCAGGGCGCGCCAGGGCGCGCCAGGGCGCGCCGAGGCCAATGTGGCTAGGCAAGCGGTGCGCCCCCGACGACCGCCGGCATGACCCGTTTACCATCGTCACTCGGCGCTTCGACAACCGATGGCGCTCGCCACTTGCAAGGCCACCCCTTGAACACTGTTTCTGCTCCCGGCCTGGCCGGCGTCTGGCCAGCACTGCTGACCCCGCTGCGCGCCGACTTGTCGATCGACCACGCTGTTTTTTCGGCCCACGCGCTGGCCTTGCTCGACGCCGGCTGCGCCGGTGTGACGCCATTTGGCAGCACCGGTGAGGGGCCATCGTTCACCGCGCAAGAGCGCATCGACGCGGTCAACGCGCTGGTGGCCGCTGGCGTGCCCGCCGAGCGGATCCTCGTCTCGGCGATCTGCGCCGCGCTACCCGACGCAGTGGCGCTGGCGCGGCATGCGCAGGACATCGGTGCTTGGGGTGTGCTGCTGCTGCCGCCGTTTTATTTCAAGGGCGTCAGCGATGCCGGCATCGTGGCGGCGCTGGCGCAGGTTATCGATGCCACGGCCGGCCGGCCGCTGCGCGTGGTGCTGTACCACATCCCGCAGCTCGCCGGGGTGGGCTTGTCGCACGCGGTGATCGCCGAGATGCTCAAGCGCTATCCGAAGACCATCGTTGCGATCAAAGACAGCCAGTGTGACCGTGCACATTCGCTGGCACTCGCCGACAACTTCATGCGCCCTGACGCTCCGCTGATCGGCGTCCATGTCGGCAACGAACTCGATTTGGCTGCGCTGGCCGGGCGCGGCAGTCGCGGCGCGGTCAGCGGCTTGGCCAATTTCATGCCACGCACGGTGCACCGTCTGGCCACCGAGCCCGATGCCAACCGCACCGCGGCCGACCATGCGCGTGTGGCCCGCCTGCTGGGCTGGCTTGGCGGCTACGCGTTGATCCCGGCTCTCAAGGCGATCATGGCCGTGCAAACTGGCGACCCAGATCGCGCCGGCGCATGGCTGCGTGTGCGCGCCCCGCTGGTGGCGATCGACGAAACGCGCCTCGCCGCTTTTGCCGACGAACTCGCAGCGCAGCGCTTGACGCCGTCGGCCGACTGAACCCAACCTTGAAACCGCCCAACCAAGAGGAGACCCCGATGACCATTTCATTGCTGCGCCGCGGCTTGATGACCGCCGCTGCCACCATCGTCACCGCCACCACGTTGATGCCCGCCGCGACGGCGCAGACCAAGGTGCTGCTGCGTATCTCGACACCGGCAGTGCCCGACGACTGGCACGGCAAGATGTGGACGGTGTTCAAGGAGTCGCTCGACAAAAGCGCGCCGGGCGAGTTCGACGTCCAGATCAATCTGAACGCTACCCTCTTCAAGCAAGGCACCGAGCCAGCGGCCATGGCCCGCGGCAACCTCGAGCTGTCGTCGATCTCGGCTTTTGACATCGCCAAGCAGGTGCCGGAGTTTTCGATCTTCACCGCCGGCTACGTCATCCGCGACCCGCAGCACCAGGCGCGCGTTTTTGCCGGCCCGGTCGGCCAGGAGATGTTCAAGCTCGCCACCGACAAGATGGAAGTAACGCTGCTCACGCCGATCTACCTCGGCACGCGTCAGGTCAACTTGCGTGACGTGCGCAATGTCCGCACGCCGGCGGATTTGAAGGGCGTCAAGCTGCGCATGCCCGGCAGCAAAGAGTGGTTGTTCCTGGGCGAAGCGCTCGGCGCCACGGCCACGCCACTGGCCTTTGGCGAGGTTTATCTCGGCCTGAAGACCGGCACCATCGACGGCCAGGACAACCCGCTGCCAACCGTGCGCGCGGCAAAGTTTTATGAAGTTACCAAGCAACTCGTGATGACCAACCATCTTGTCGATGGCATCTTCATCGCGATCAGCGACAAGGCCTGGAAAGCGATGACCGCGGCGCAGCGGCAGAAGGTGCAGGCGGCGTCAGAAGCTGCGGCGGCTTTCAACAACGATGGCCGCCTGAAAGAAGAAGCACAGATCGTCGACTTCTTCAAGCAGCAGGGGCTGACGGTGACCACGCCCGATGTGGACGCTTTCCGCAAGGCCGTGCAAGCAACTTATTCGACCAGCGACATGGCCAAGACCTGGCCCGCCGGTTTGCTCGAGCGCATCAACAACACGCGTTAGAGGCCGATGCGCGGCGGATTCAAGCGCGCTGCCGATGGTGTCGGCGTCGCGCTGTTCAGTACGCTGTTCGGCGTCTTCCTGGTCCAGATCACGGCGCGTTTTGTCTTCAACAAGCCGCTGCCCTGGACCGACGAGGTCGCGGTGATGCTCTATGTCTGGGTCATTCTCTGGGCCGCGGCGGTGATCGTGCCCGAGCGGGAACATGTCATGTTCGACCTCGTCTGGAACGCTGCCGGCCGGCGCACGCGACAGTTGATGCGCATCGCCGGCAACCTGATGATCGGCGGCCTAGCGGCCTGGGCCTTGCCGGCCTGCTTGGACTATCTGGTCTTCATGGCGCGCGAAGGCACCCCGGTGCTCGGGGTACCGTTTCTCGTCGTCTTCGCGCCCTTTGGCCTGCTGCTGATCTCGTTGGTGCTGCGCAGCGCACGCAATGTCTGGCGCGCATTCAAGGGCCTTGATGTCGACGATGCCGCGGTGCCGGTGACATGACATCGCCGCTCTGGGCGTTGGGCGGCGTGCTTGTGGTCGGCATGCTGCTGCGCATGCCGATCGGCTTTTCGATGATCGCTGCCGGCATCGCCTATCTGGTGCTCAAGCAGCAGGACCTCGGCCTGGCAGCAGAGCAGATCTGCAACGGCCTGTACAACAGCTATGTGCTGCTTGCGGTGCCGATGTTTGTCTTCGCGGCAAACCTGATGAACGCCGGCACCGTGAGCGAGCGCCTGTTCGACTTCTGCCGCATCCTCGTCGGCCGGCTGCGTGGCGGGCTGGCGCAGGTCGACATCCTCGTCAGCGTGATCTTCTCCGGCATGAGCGGCAGCGCGATCGCCGATGCCGCCGGCCCCGGCCTGGTGACGATCAAGCAGATGCTCAAGAAGCCCGAATACAGCCCGGGCTTTGCCGGCGCGGTGGTGGTGGCCAGCGCCACGCTCGGGCCGATCATCCCGCCGTCGATCCCGATGGTCATCTACGCGCTCGTCTCGGGTGCATCGGTCGGCGCGCTCTTCCTTGGTGGCGTCGTGCCCGGGGTCATGATGGCGCTTGCGATGATGGTCGTGGTGCAGATCATCGCGGTGCGCCGCAATATGCCGCGCGAAGCGCCGGTGCCGCTGGCGATGTGGCCGCAGGTGATCTTTCGCGGCGCGCTGCCGCTGTCGATGCCGATCGTGCTGCTCGGCGGCATCTATTCGGGCGCCTTCACACCGACCGAAGCCGCGGCAGTGGCGGCCTTTCACGCGCTGCTGCTGGCCGCGGTGGTTTACCGCGCGCTGAATTGGCAGGCGCTGTACGGCGTGGTGCTCGAGTCGACCCGCGCCAGCGCCGTGATCACGATGGTCCTGGCCGGCTCGTTTTTGCTCAACTACGCCTTCACCGCCGAAGGTGTGCCGCAGGCGATGGGCCTGTGGGTCGACGCGCTGAACCTGACGCCGGTGCAGTTCTTGCTGCTCGTGAATGTGATGTTCCTGGTGCTGGGTTGTTTTCTCGATGTCTCGGTGCTGCTGCTGGTCTTCGTGCCGATCTTGCTGCCAGCGGTCAAGCTGCTCGGCATCGATCTCGTGCACTTCGGCGTGCTGGTGGTGCTGAACATGATGATCGGCCTCATCCACCCGCCGTTTGGCATGCTGCTGTTTGTGATCAAGGCGCTCACCGGCATCCCGATCGGCGCGATGGTGCGCGAAGGCTGGATGTTCCTGGTCATGCTGCTCTTGCTGCTGCTGGCCTTGACCCTCTTCCCGCAGATCGTGTTGTGGCTGCCGCAGACGATGGGCTACAAGCCGGGGTGACGATGATCGCGGCGCGCACGGCAGACGTGGTCTGCATCGCCAGTTTCAACGCCGACCTGACATCGCGCGTGGCGCGGCCACCGGCACGCGGCGAGACTGTGCTCGCCAGCCGCTTCAGCATCGGGCCCGGCGGCAAGGGCTCCAACGCGGCGATCGCCTGCGCGCGCCAGGGCGCAAGGGTCGCGGTCATCGCGCGCATCGGCAACGACGACTTCGGCCACATGGCGCTGGCGCTGTGGCAGCGTGAAGGCATCGATGCAGCGATGGTCGAAGTTGTCGATGACGAGCCCAGCGGCGTCGCGCAGATCCTTGTCTACGACGATGGCGACAACAGCATCGCCGTCGCACCCGGTGCCGGCACCGGGCTCGGCGCGCGGCATGCCGACGCTGCGGCGGGCTTGATCGGCCAGGCGCGGGTGGTGATGGCATCTTGCGAGGTGCCTATCGAAGCAACCCAGGCCGCATTCGCCCACGCACGCAGAGCTGGTGCCTTCACGCTGCTCAATCCGGCGCCGGCGCAAGCGCTGCCCGACAGCCTGCTCGCGCTGTGTGAGTTGCTGACACCCAATCAAAGTGAATTGCGCGTGCTCGCCGGAGTTGATGCTGACACGAGCCTGCAGCGAGCCGCCGACGCTTTGCTGTCACGCGGTGCAGGCGCGGTGGCGGTGACGCTCGGCGCTGCCGGCTGCATGCTCTTTCGGCGCGGGCGCGAGGCCCTGACCGTTGCCGGCCACCCGATGCTGGTGGCCGACACTGTCGGCGCCGGCGACACCTTCACCGGCGCGTTCGCCGCGGCGATCGCACGCGGCGCAGCGATCGCCGTCGCAGCGGCCTGGGCCAACGCCGCTGCGGCGCTGTCGGTGGCTGGTGAGGGCGCGACTGGCGGCATGCCCGGACTTGAAGCCGTTGCGGTCCTGCTCGGCCGATCCGACCGAGCTGACGCCAAACCATGGATCTCACGGTAATGCAAGGGCGCCTCAGCCCCTGGCGCCTGTCCGTCGCCCCGATGATGGACTGGACCGACCGCCATTGCCGCTACTTCCACCGGCTCATCACGCGCCGCACGCGGCTGTATACCGAGATGGTGACCACCGGCGCGCTGTTGCATGGTGATGTGCCGCGGCACCTGGACTTCAACACTGAAGAACATCCGCTGGCCTTGCAGCTTGGAGGCAGCGAGCCGGCCGAACTGGCGCAATGCGCCAAGCTGGCGGTGCAGTGGGGTTATGACGAGGTCAACCTCAACTGCGGCTGCCCGAGCGAGCGTGTGCAGCGCGGATCGTTCGGCGCTTGTCTGATGGCCGAGCCGATGCTGGTGGCCGACTGCATCAAGGCCATGCGCGACGCGGTGAACTTGCCGGTGACGGTGAAGCACCGCATCGGCATCGACCGCGGCGAGGACTACGGTTTTGTGCGCGACTTTGTCGGCACGGTGGCCAGCCGTGGCGGCTGCGAGGTCTTCATCGTGCATGCCCGCAACGCTTGGCTCAAGGGTCTGTCGCCGAAAGAGAATCGCGAGCTGCCGCCGTTGCGGTACGACTTCGTGCAGCGGCTGAAAACCGACTTCCCCGCGCTGACCTTTGTCACCAACGGCGGCATCAAGGTGCCGGCCGGTGAGCCGGCGCAGATCGCCGAACAACTCGCCCACGTCGATGGCGTGATGATCGGCCGCGACGCCTACCACCAGCCCTGGTCGATGGCCGGCTGGGATGTCGATTTTCTCGGCGCGCCTTCAGCCGCGGCAAGCAGCCGCGCCGAGGTCGAGTTGTTGATGGTCGACTATATGGAGCGCCAGGCGCGCGACCATGGCACGCCTTGGTCGAATATCTCGCGGCACATGATGGGCCTGTGGCATGGCACGCCGGGCGCGCGCCATTGGCGCCAGGTCTGGAGCGACCACCGCATCAAGGGCGAGACCGCACGCGGCGTGTGGCGGCGGGCGCAGCAGCGCGAATCGGTAGTGGTCTGAAGGGCGGCTTGAAGCGCGTGCCGGTTCGCGTGCCGACTCGCAGCCCCGCATCGCGGCCGGGCCGCGATTCAATGCCGGGCCAAGAAGCTGTCGATGAGGTCGTTGACGATGTCCGGATGCGTGATCGGCCCCATGTGGCCGAGCCCGGCCAGCTCGATCTGGGTCACGTCGGGCAGCACCGATACAAGCCGGCGCGCGACGGCTTTCGCCGCGGCGGTGGTCTGGCTGCCCGTCAGGTACAGCACCGGCATGTCGAGTGCGGCAAAGCGCGCCAGCGGTGTCGGCTCCATGGCCAGGGCATGCCACCAGCCGCGCACGTTGGCGACCGCAGGCGCGATGCCGTCGCGGCGCGCCTGCGGCATCCCGCCCCAGGCGCCGGCGCCCATCCAGTAGTCGATGAAAATCTGCGCCGCGCGGTGCAGGTCGCGGGTGTCCAACGCCGCGCCGGCGGCGTTGACCGCGTCTCGGATGCCGTCGGCGTCTGGGTGGCCGGGCGCCTGTTGTTCGAGCACCGCAAACAGCGTCGGTTCGTAGAGCACGATCGATCGCACCTGCCCGCGATGCGCGAGTGCGGCGATCAGCGCAATCGCCGCGCCGTGCGAGTGGCCGACCAGCCGCAGCGGGCTGCCGGCGCGCGTCAGCAAGGGCTCGATCAAGGCGACCTCGTCGCTCAAGCTCACCGGCTGATCGGCGGGCCAGGGCGGGCCTTTGCCGGCGCCATGTGAATCCGGCGCAAGAACGTGAAAGCGCGGCGCCAGGCGTTCCATCAAAGCGCGCCACTGTGACGAGCTGCTGGCATTGGAATGCAGGCAGACGACGGTTTCGCCGCTGCCGGCTTCGCGGCAAAACGGTGCTCTTGTTGCGCCCGCTGCGGCTTGCTCGTTGGCGTTCATGACCAGATCGTGCCGAGCGCGGCCGCGTAGAGCAGGGTCGCCACTGCGATGCCGCGAAACGGCACGCTGAACCAATACCGCCGGGCAAGGACGAGCATCGCCGCGAGGTAGACCACGCCGATGGTCAACAACACCGGAGATCGCCACAGGAACCCCGAGCCTTCGATTGCAAGATGCAGATAGACCAAGCCGAACAGCATCGCGCCAAAACTGTGGCTGGCGTGGAAGCCGATGCCTGCGCGCCAGAGCGTGGTCTGGCGTGAAATCTGCGGCGAGACCTCTTTGAGGCGCGCTTCGAGCGCGGCATCGCGGGGATGAAAGCGCGTGCCGCGGAAGGTGAAGACCAGGTGCACGACGCCGAGCAGCAGCACGATCGACGCGCTCGCAGCGATGAGGACGGCAGGTGTCGTTGGCATCCGCGATTGTGGCCTGTGCCGCGTCGCGCTTGTCGTGGTATGGCGGGCCTTCAGCGGCCGGTCGTGGCCATGCGCAGGCAAGCGGCCTGCAGGGCCGCCCAGCCCTGGGCGTCCAGCCGGCGCAGCGTTTGTTGGTTGGTCTCGTAGATCGCCTCGGCTTCGGGGAAGGCGGCCACCGCGCGCTCGATACTGGCCTCGCGCAGCAGGTGCAGCGTCGGGTGCGGCGAGCGGTTGGTGGCGTTGGTGATGTCGTCGGCGTCGGTGCCCGCAAACTGGTACTGCGGGTGAAAGCTGGCGATCTGCAGCGTACCGTCCAGGCCCAATTTGTGCAGCAGCGCGTCGGCCCGGTCGAGAAAATTGTTGTAGTCCATGAAGTCACCGAGCACCCACGGGTGCACCAGCAGGGTGGTCTCGGTTTCCTCGATCGGCGCAGCGGCCAGATGGCGCAGTTCGTCGTGCAGCGTCCTGCACAGCGTGTCGGTGTCGCTGGCCTCGGTGCAGATGTAGCGGATCAACTGCTTGGCTTGCACCGCCTTGGCAAATGGGCACAGGTTCAGGCCGATCACCGCCAGCTCGACCCAGGCCTGGGTTTCGCGCAGGGCCTGCGCCGCAGCGACCGATGTCATGTCGCTCGGCAGCCCGCGCCCGGCGGGCTCAGAACCGGCCGCCGCGCCGCTGCGGGTGTATCGCGGTGGGGCGCGCCGGTGGGCGGCAGCGGGGATCCAGGCATCGTGCATTCTCGCTGCTGCAGCGGCCAGTACGATAGCGCCATGAAGCCCCGCATCCCCGGCCGCCGCGCCCTCAATTCCCCCGGCCCGACGCCGCTGCCCGACGACGTGCTGCATGCGCTGGCGCGCCAGCCGATGGACATGGGCGACCCGCGCGTGGCGGCCAATATCGACGTCTGCGAGGCGGGCTTGCGCCGGCTGCTGCACAGCCCCAAGGCGGATGTCTTTTTCTTCGCCAGCAACGGCCATGGAGTGTGGGAGTCGGTGGTCGAGAATCTCACGTCGCCGGGGCAGTTGGTGCTGATCCCGGGCACCGGGCACTTTTCTGATTCCTGGGCCGAGCAGACCGAAGGCCTCGGCCGGGTCGTCGTGCGCACGCCCTGGCGCGAGGGTTTTCCGATCGATGCCGACGCAGTGACGCAGGCCTTGCGCGACGACCCGCAGCACCACATCAAGGCGGTGTTCGTGGTCCACACCGACACTGCCAGTGGCGTCACCAGCGACCTCGCCGCATTGCGGCAGGCGATCGACGCTGCCGGGCATCCGGCGCTGCTTGTCGTCGATGTCGTGGCGTCGCTCGGCGCGGCACCTTTCGACATGGACAGTCTGCGCGCCAACGTCGTCGTCGGGGCCTCGCAAAAAGGGCTGATGTGCCCGCCCGGGGTGGGCATCGTCGCCGTCGACGCGCTGGCCTTCGCAGCGGCACAACACAACCCGACGCCGCGTTTTTACTGGGACTGGGTGCGCCGCAAGGGCGCGTATTCGTATCAAAAGTTTTGCGGTACGCCGCCGCAAAATTTGATGTTTGCGATGGAGGCCGCGCTCGGCCTCATCTTCAGCGAAGGCCTCGACGCGGTGTTTGCGCGCCATGCCCAACTTGCGCGTGCGGTGCAGGCTGCGGTGGAAGGTTGGAGCCTGGGCGGCCAGCTCGACTTCTTTGCCCGCGAGCCAGCCAGCCGGTGTGTGTCGGTGACGACGATCGCGGTTGCCGCGGGCATCGATGTCGAAGCCATGCGCAGCGTTGCCCGCGAGCGTTTCCAGGTCGCCATCGCCGGTGGCCTGGGGCCGCTGGCAGGCCGCGCTTTTCGCATCGGCCATCTCGGCGACGGCAACCCGGGGATGATCCTGGGCACCATCGCTGGCGTTGAAGCCGCGCTGCGCTCGCAGGGCATCCCTGTCGGCGACGGCGTGGACCGCGCGGTGGCGTCGTTCGACGTTCGATAGCCGGAGGCACCAGGGCCGTTGCGCGCTGCCGGCGGCGTCCGCGCCGGCTACATCCCCGCGAGCATCAGTCGGCGCGGGTCCGTTTCGCTGCGCCCTACATCCCCGCGTAGTTCGGCCCGCCACCACCTTCCGGCGTGACCCAGACGATGTTCTGGGTCGGGTCCTTGATATCGCAGGTCTTGCAATGCACGCAGTTCTGCGCGTTGATGACGAGGCGGTCGCTCTCTTTCCCGTTGCCGTCGTCGACTTTGACAAACTCGTAGACCCCGGCCGGGCAGTAGCGGCTCTCGGGACCGGCATAACGTTCCAGATTAACGGCGACGGGCACGGCGGCATCTTTGAGCGTCAAATGTGCCGGCTGGTTTTCTTCGTGGTTGGTATTGCTGATGAAGACCGAGCTGAGCCGATCAAAGGTCAACACGCCATCGGGTTTGGGATAACGGATCGGCGCCACCTGCCCGGCGGCATGCATCCGCGCGTGGTCCGGCGTGTGGCGGTGGATCGTCCACGGCGGGCGCTTGATGCCAAGCTTGGGCAGCAGCCACTGTTCGATGCCGGTCATCAGCGTGCCGATGCTGAAACCCTGCTTGAACCATTGTTTGAAATTGCGCGTCTGGTCCAGCTCGGCATGCAGCCAGCTTTTGTCGAAGGCCGTCGGGTAGGCGCTGAGCTCGTCGTGGCTGCGCCCGGCCGCCAGCGCCGCGGCGATGGCTTCGGCGGCGAGCATGCCGGTTTTCATCGCCGCGTGGCTGCCCTTGATGCGCGCGGCGTTCAACGTGCCGGCTTCGCAGCCGATCAGCGCGCCGCCGGGGAAAACCAGTTTGGGCAGCGACAACAAGCCGCCCGCGGTGATCGCGCGCGCGCCATAGCCGATGCGCTTGCCACCTTCGATATGGGCGCGGATCGCGGGGTGTGTTTTCCAGCGCTGCATCTCCTCGAAAGGGCTCAGCCAGGGATTCTGGTAGTCGAGCCCGGTGACAAAACCCAGCGTGACGCGGTTGCCTTCGAGGTGGTACAAAAATCCGCCGCCGTAAGTCTGCTCGTCCATCGGCCAGCCAGCGGTGTGCACGACGAGGCCGGGGCGCGCCTTGGCGGGGTCGACTTCCCACAGTTCCTTGACACCGAGCGCATAACTCTGCGGGTCGCGGCCGGCGTCGAGCTTGAAGCGGCTGATCAACTGGCGGCCGAGATGGCCCCGCGCACCTTCGGCAAAGACGGTGTATTTGGCGCTGAGCTCCATGCCGAGCTGAAAGCCGCCATGCGGCGCGCCGTCTTTGCCGACACCTAAGTTGCCGGTGGCAACCCCACGCACCGCGCCAGCGTCGGTGTAGAGCACTTCGGCGGCGGTGAAGCCGGGGAAGATCTCGACACCCAGGCTTTCGGCCTGTTCAGCGAGCCACTTGGTGACTGCGCCGAGGCTGATGACAAAGTTGCCTTCGTTGTGCAAGCAGTCGGGGACCAGCCAGCCGGGGGACTTTTGTGCGGCGCTTGGGCTCAAGAACAACACCTCGTCGCCGCTGACGGGCTGGTTCAGTGGCGCGCCACGGTCCTTCCAGTCGGGGAAGAGTTCGTTCATCGCACGGGGGTCCATCACCGCGCCCGACAAGATATGCGCGCCGGGCTCGGAGCCTTTCTCGAGCACCACGACCGAGATCTCGGGGTTGATCTGCTTGAGGCGGATCGCTGCGGAAAGACCCCCGGGGCCGGCACCGACGATGACCACGTCGTAGTCCATTGCCTCGCGCGGGCCATGCTGGGTCAGGATTTCTTCAGCTGTCATTGGTGGTCCTTGGGAGACGCCGATTTTAGGTGGCTTCCACGCTGCCCCTGCGGGCCAGTGCATGCCGCTGAATGCGGCGGTCAATTCGCCGAGGCAGCACGCTGCGTGCTATCTTCATCGCGGCGTATTCATCCGAGCGTTTGTGTGTCGCCAGCTTGTGCGACGAGAGTCCAACCAAGGTGCCACGATGGCCTATTCGATCGATCTCTCCGGGCGTGTGGCCCTCGTTACCGGCGCCTCCAGTGGCCTCGGCGCACAGTTTGCGCGGGCCTTGAGCCAGGCCGGCGCGGGTGTGGTGCTGGCCGCGCGCCGCATCGAGCGGCTCAAGACCCTGCGTGCCGAACTCGAAGCCGATGGTGGCGACGCGCATGTCGTGCAACTCGACGTGACCGACATCGACAGCATCAAATCAGCGGTGGCGCATGCCGAAACCGAGATGGGCACGATCGACATCCTGGTCAACAACTCCGGCGTGAGCACGACGCAGAAGCTCACCGACGTCAGCCCCGACGACTACGACTACATCATGGGCACGAATACCCGCGGCGCCTTTTTTGTCGCTCAGGAAGTTGCCAAACGCATGATCGCGCGGTCCAAGGGCGCCGCACCCGGCACCTACACCGGCGGGCGCATCGTGAATGTCGCCTCGATGGCCGGGCTGCGGGTGTTGAGCCAGATCGGCGTCTACGCGATGAGCAAGGCCGCGGTGGTGCACATGACCCGCGCGATGGCGCTCGAATGGGGCCGCTACGCGATCAATGTCAACGCGCTGTGCCCCGGCTACATCGACACTGAGATCAACCACCACCACTGGCAGACCGAGGCCGGCCAGAAGCTGGTGCAGATGCTGCCGCGCAAACGTGTCGGCAAGCCGCAGGACCTGGACGCGGTGCTGATGATGTTGTGTGCCAACGAAAGCCATTTTGTGAATGGCGCGGTGATTGCCGCCGACGACGGCTTCGGCGTGTGAGCAGCGCTTGCGCCTGCTGACCCCGCTCGAAGCCCGTGTACTCGGCGTGCTCGTCGAGAAGCAGCACGCCGTGCCGGACACCTATCCCTTGTCGCTGAATGCGATCGTCGCCGGCTGCAACCAGAAGACCGCGCGCGCCCCGGTGATCGAGGCCAGCGACGCCGAAGTCATGACCGGGGTCGACGGCCTCAAAGGTTTGAGCCTGGTCTTCGAGGGCAGCAGCAGCCGGGTGCTGAAGTTCGAGCACAACATGGGGCGCGTGCTCGCTGTGCCTGCGCAGGCGGTGGCGCTGCTCACGGTGCTGATGCTGCGCGGGCCGCAGACGGCGGCCGAGTTGCGCCTGAACTGCGAACGGCTGCACCGATTCGCCGATATCTCTTCGGTTGAAGGTTTTCTCGACGAACTCGCGGCCAAGGACCCGGCCCGCGTCGTCAAACTGCCACGCGCCGCCGGCTCGCGCGAGGCGCGCTGGGCGCATCTGCTGTGCGGCGAGGTCGCCATCCCGGCCGGCGCTGCGGCGGGCGCGTCCGCCGCCGACAGCGAGGGCGACGCCAGCGTCACCGCCGGCGAACTGGCGGCGATGAAGGCCGAGCAGACGCGGCTGGCGGCTGAAGTCGAAGCGCTGAGCGCGCTGGTGCAGCGCATCACGCGCGAGCTCGGGATCGATACCGCCTGATCGTTGTGCCGTTGCCGATCGCCGCGACGGCCTTGACTGGAAAACCACCGATGCGATTCATCTTGCCCGCTGAGAAAAAACTGGTCAACGAGATCGTGATCCCGATCCGCTGGGGCGACCTCGACCTGATGGGCCATGTCAACAACACGGTCTACTTCCGCTACCTCGAAGTGGCGCGCCTCGATTGGCTCTACAAGATCGGCGCCATGCCCAACCCGAGCGGCAGCGGCCCGGTGATCGTGAATGCCTTTTGCAACTTCATGATCCAGCTCGAGTTTCCGGGTGACATCGTGGCCAGACACTATGTCGCCAACCCGGGTCGGTCGAGCTTCGACACCTACATCACCTTGGCGCGCAGCGAAGCGCGTGATCTGATCTGCGCCGAGGGTGGCAGCAAAACCGTGTGGACCGATGGCGTGACGAAGAAGTCGGCACCGATGCCCGACTGGCTGCGGTCGTTGATCACATAAGTGCGCACACAAGCGCGCACGTGTGTGCGCCGCTGAGTGCGCCGCTGAGTGCGCCGGTGATTGCGCCGGTGAGTGCGCCGGTGATTGCGCAGACAAGCGCGGCGCATAGTCACTGCGCCGCTGCGGTCAGGCAAGCGCCGGGCCAACAAGTCGGCTGCGCTTGCGCGATACGACCACCAGCATCGCCAAACCCGCCCCGAACAGCATCCACATCGAGGGCTCGGGGACGGCCGCCGCCGCCGTCTCGAAATGCCCGACCGACAGGGTCTGGTTGCCGCCGGATTCGATGGCCAGGACCTCCCACTCGTATTCCACTCCGGGCAGCAAAAAGCCGGCGGGCACGACCAGGCTGGTGGCGGCCGGCGGCATCATGATGTCCAGGATCAGTTTCGGGATCGCAGCGATGCCCGAGTTGGGCCTGACCACCAGTACCTGGTAGCCGACGATCGGGCTGCCGTTGGGGGGCGGCACCGCGGCCCAGCGCACGACGGTGTTGTTGGGGTCGACTTCGGCATCTTCGCCCGGCGACAGGAGCTGCGGGCCGTCGGGGATGTTGTGGGTGAATCTGGCGATGCCCAGAAAGGTCTCGCCGGCATAACCCTCGCCCTCGATCCGGTAGTCGCCAGCCGGGAAGCGTTGCAGAAACGCGGCCAGCGTGAGTTGGCTGAAGTTGGGCTCTGCGCTTTCGAGAAAGAGTTCGGTGCCGCCTTGCAGCCCGATCCTGCCGCTGGCCACCGCGCTGAAAGCGAGCACGCCGTTCGGGTCGTAGACCGACATTCGCTTCCAGGGGTCGGCATCGATGAAGAGCTGCACGCCAACGTCCTGGTCGGTGGCGTTGAGTTCGATCTTCAGCCGTGCGTCCTTCAGCGGCACCACAGTGGCCGCCTGCGCCTCTGGCACGATGACGCCGAGCGCGATGGTGAGCAGCGCAGCCGATAGCGCGCTGCGCCTTGCGAGCGCCCCAAGGCCGGCTGAAGCCGGCCGCCTACCGCGGGGATCAAGGAAAGTGGCAAAGCCACATTTCCTTGCGAGCAACAGTCGGTCGACAAGCGAGAGTTTGGTTTCCATGATCAGGGCTCCGGTGGGCAGATTGAACGGGGCGACCCGCGCAGATCGACGCCGGCAAATCAGGGCGTTTGCTGTGCGTCATGGCCACGCACGGGTCGGATCGCAGCCACGCGACCGATGATGTCGACGACGACTTAACGAGCGCTTAAAGCGATCGGTTCAGGTGCCTGCACGAAGCTTCTGCGAAGCGTCTGCGAAACCCGCGGCGCCGAGGTTCAGAGGAGCGCGTAGGTCGTCGTCGAGTGGGACGCGAGCTCGCCCGTGGCATCGAGGATGCCGATCTCGCCGAAGACCAGACTGCGGCCCATGCGCAGCACGCGGGCTTCGATGCGCACCTGGCCGACGTCGCCAGGGATCGGGCGCATGAAGCTGGTTTGCAGCTGCACGGTGGTCATCGGCTTGAAGCCGCCGAGCTTGCTCATCACCGCCAGCACCATCGCGGTGTCGGCCGCGGCCATCATCGTCTGGCCGCAGAGCACACCACCTTCGTGGACATGTTTTGGCACCACCGGCAGCTGCAGGATGACCTCGCCGCTGCGTGCTTCGATGACGCGCAGATTGAGCTCGCGCACCCAGGGCGCAAAGATATGCGCCAGGGCCTCGTGCAGCATGTCGATATCGGCAAATTGGCTGTCAGCCATGATTTGTCTCCTGGCACCGGGAGCGATTTGTGCCCGATTCTACGTAGCGGCGGCCGGCCTGCCGGGCCCAATACGAGGTAGTAACCTTGGGGCCTGGATCAACTCAATCGTCTTTGGAGACTCTCGATGAACAAGGTCTACCCCAGCGCACAAGCGGCGCTCGCGGGCATCGTGCGTGACGGCCAACTGCTCGCTGTCGGTGGCTTCGGCCTGTGCGGCATCCCCGAGGCGCTGATCGATGCGCTGCGTGACAGCGGCGTGAAGAACCTCAGCGTCATTTCCAACAATGCTGGCGTCGACGGCTTTGGCCTGGGCAAGCTGCTCGAAACGCGGCAGATCAAGAAGATGATCTCCAGCTATGTCGGCGAGAACAAGGAGTTCGAGCGCCAGTACCTCGCCAGTGAACTCGAACTCGAATTCACGCCGCAGGGCACGCTGGCCGAGAAACTGCGTGCTGGCGGTGCTGGCATCCCGGCGTTTTTTACCAAGTCCGGCGTCGGCACGATCGTCGCCGACGGCAAGGAGCTGCGCGACTTGGACGGTGACACCTACGTCATGGAGCGTGCGCTGCTGCCCGAGGTCTCGCTGGTCAAGGCCTGGCGTGCCGACAAGAGCGGCAACCTGCAGTTCCGCCTGACGGCGCGCAATTTCAACCCCGCGGTGGCGATGGCCGGCAAGATCACGGTGGTCGAGGTCGAGGAGATCGTCGAGACCGGCGCGATGGCGCCCGACTCGGTCCACCTGCCCGGCATCTATGTGCACCGGCTGGTGCTCAACGCCACGCCAGAAAAGCGTATCGAAAAACGCACCGTGACCGAAAAGGCAGGGGTCTGATCATGAGCCGCAGGGCCGCTCCCAAGGCGAATACCGCAGTACGCAGTACGGAGGTTTACTGATGAGCTGGACACACGACCAGATGGCCGCACGGGCGGCCAAGGAATTGCAAGACGGTTTTTATGTCAACCTGGGCATCGGCCTGCCGACGCTGGTGGCGAACTTTGTCGACGCCTCGATCGAGGTCTGGCTGCAAAGCGAAAACGGCATGCTCGGCATCGGCCCGTTTCCGACGGAAGACGAAGTCGATGCGGATATTATCAACGCGGGTAAGCAAACCGTAACGACCATTCCCGGCTCATCGATTTTCGGCTCGCACGATAGTTTTGCCATGATTCGCGGCGGCAAGATTCATCTTTCCATCCTCGGCGCCATGCAAGTGAGCGCGACGGGCGATCTGGCGAATTGG
>JANPDN010000015.1:0-11042 GCA_031431555.1 Rubrivivax sp. | reverse complement strand
CGCACCTTCGCGCCCTTTGTTGCCGGCGTGGCGCAGATGACGCGCAGCAAGTTCACGTTTTACGACATCACCGGCGGCGGCCTCTGGGTCGGCAGCCTGGTGGTCATCGGCTACCTCTTTGGCAACCTGCCGATCGTGAAGGAAAACTTCAGCCTCATCGTGTGGCTGATGATCATCGTGCCCGGTGTGCTGGCGCTCTTCGGCGCGTGGCGGGCGCGTCGGGCGGGCGTGGCAGCGGGCTGACGGGGATTGGCATTCACGCTCCTTGCCAGGGGTTGTCCTCGCAGCCGAGATTGGGGTGGCCGGCTTCGTTTGTGGAATTCTTAAGCACTGCGCCGGCCACCCCAAAACCGGCTGGGCCGGTGGCGGCCTGGGGGCTGCCAATCCCAATCCGACGGGCTATTTCTGTTCGTGGTGAGACCGCCGCCGTACCTCGCAGAGACGGCGCGGGGTTGGCCCGGCGTAGAGCGTAAGAATTCCACAAACGTAGCCGGGCCAGCCCCGTGTCGACTCTGCGCTCGCTGATGCCAGAAGGCGAGAGACGGATGTCCACCAGAAGCCAAGCGCCCTCAGAACGACCGATGCCGCGCCAGCGGCGGGTTCTTCGCGAAGTAGCGTTTGATGCCCAACGCAAGCGCATCGACCAGTTGCGCCTGGTAGTCGGGGTCGCGCAGGCGGGCCTCTTCTTCGGGATTCGAGATGAAGGCGGTCTCGACCAGGATGCTCGGCATGTCGGGCGCCTTGAGCACCGCAAAGCCGGCCTGTTCGACACGCGGCTTGTGCAGCCGGCCGACACGCCCGATGCGAGTCAGCACCTCGTTGCCCAGGCGCAGGCTGTCCTTGATCTGCGCGCTGGTGCTCATGTCGAGCAGGGCGCGCAGCAGATGCGGGTCCTTGGCGGCGATATTGACGCCGCCAACGGCGTCAGCGGCGTTTTCGCGCTCGGCCATCCAGCGCGCGGCGGCACTGGTCGCGCCGCGGTCGGAGAGCGCAAAAACACTCGCCCCGCGTGCTTCGGGTTTGAAAAATGCATCGGCGTGGATCGATACGAACAGGTCGGCCTGCACCCGGCGCGCCTTGCGCACACGCTCGTGCAGCGGCACGAAGAAGTCGGCGTCGCGGGTCATCATCACGCGCATGCCGGGCTGCGCGTTGAGCTTGTTGCGCAGTTGCAGCGCGACCTGCAGCACGACATCTTTTTCGCGCAAGCCCGTGGGGCCGATCGCGCCTGGATCTTCACCCCCATGGCCGGGGTCGATGGCGACGATGACCAGCCGGTCGACACGCTGCTGCAGCGTCGGCGCGGGCTCGTGGGCGGTAGCGCCTGCGGGTGCGTGGGCCGCCGCGGCGGGCCCTGCCGGGGCGCTGGCTGCGGGGCGTGGTGACACCGCGGGTGCTGTCGGCGCTGCCGGCGTCGACGCCACCGCGCTGGCCACCGTGGCCGGCGCAGTCAGCACCGCCGCCGGCCGGTCGACACGCCCGATCAACTCGCCCAGCGCATCCTTGACCTCTTTGGCCGCCTGCTGCTCGGCGGCTTCTTTTTCGCGCACCAGCGCGAGCAGCGGGTCGCGCGCTTCGGTGGGGTACAGATCCAACACCAAGCGCTGCTGATATGCCGCGACCGGCGCCAGCGTGAACTGCTGGGGCAGCACCGCCTGCTTCAAGTCGAAGACCAGCCGCACCACTTTTGGTTGGTACTGGCCGACGCGCACGCCGGCGATATACGGGTCGTCGGGGCGCACCTTGCCGACGAGTTCGCGCAGCGCCAGGTTCAGCTCCAGGCCGTCGATATCGACGACCAACCGCAGCGCGCCTTCGGCGGTGACGAAGTGGCGCGCGGCAAGCAGCGCATCGGACTCGATCGTGACCCGGGTGTAGTCGGCGGCCGGCCAGACCCTCACCGCGACGATCGTCGCGCCGCGGGCGATCTCGGCAACGCCGAGCAGCAGGACTGCGCTGCCGCCACGCGCCGCCGCGGTGATCGCCTGCCGGCGGGTGATCATTCCAGCAGCGCCCGGCCGGTGGACGTGAAGGCCGTCGCGGTGACCGCGCGCGTTTCATCGGCAGCGACCTCGATCGACAGCCGCAGGTCGGCCGTTGGCAGCACCGCCGCGGCGAGTTCGGGCCATTCGGCGAGTTTCAATCCGGGGCGGCCGAAGATGTCGCGAAAGCCCGCGTCTTCCCACTCGCGCGGGTCGCTGAAGCGGTAAAAGTCGAAGTGCGAAATCTCGAGTTCGCCGATCTGGTAAGGCTCGATCACCGTGTAGGTCGGGCTCTTGATGCGGCCGCTGATGCCGAGCGCGCGCAGCAGGTGGCGCACAAACGTGGTCTTGCCCGCACCGATAGGGCCGTGAAGTTCGATGAACGTGTTGGGCAGCGCCGGCCCGGCCGCCAGACGCGCTGCCGAATGCGCTACCGAATGCGCTGCCAAACGCGCTGCCAAACGCGCCGCAAAAGCGGCGCAGGCGGCTTCGTCTGGCCAGTGCAGCGTCTTGGTTTCTAGAATCGGTGGATGGGCCAGCGTCATCGGTTGGATGGAGACCCGCTCGTCGGTCGGCTGCGGCAATGGGCGCATGAGTTGGGATTCTCACAGATCGGCGTCGCCGGCATTGACCTCGCCGCGGCGGAGCCCGGCCTGCGCGCCTGGCTCGACGCCGGCTGGCAGGGGTCGATGCACTACATGGCGCTGCACGGCATGAAACGCGCGCGGCCGGCTGAGCTGGTGCCGGGCACGGTGAGCGTGATCACCGCGCGCATGGACTACTTGCCGCGCGGCAAGACGGCGCGAAGCGACAACGGCGGCGACGGCGACGGCGATATTGGTGAAAACTGGATCGCCACCGAACAGCGCCGCGTGGCCGAGCCTCAACAGGCCGTGGTCTCGATCTATGCCCGCGGCCGCGACTATCACAAGGTCCTGCGCAATCGCCTGCAAACCCTGGCCGACCGGCTGGCGGCTGAAGTCGGTCCCTTTGGCCACCGCGTCTTCACCGATTCGGCGCCGGTGCTCGAGGCCGAACTGGCCACCCGCAGCGGCATCGGCTGGCGCGGCAAACATACGCTGGCGCTGCACCGCGAAGCGGGTTCGATGTTTTTCCTGGGCGAGCTGTTTATCGACTTCGAACTGCCTGCCACCGCGCCGGTGCCGGCGCACTGCGGCAGCTGCCGCGCCTGCATCGATATCTGCCCGACGCAGGCCATCGTCACTGAGGGCCGGCTCGATGCGCGGCGCTGCATCTCGTACCTGACGATCGAACATGACGGGCCGATCCCGCACGAGTTTCGGCGTGCCATCGGCAACCGGATTTATGGCTGCGACGACTGCCAGACCGCCTGCCCTTGGAACAAGTTTGCCCAGCGTTCGGTGCTGCCGGATTTTGATGTGCGCGAGGGTCTCGACCAGGCCACGCTGCTGGAGCTGTGGGCCTGGAGCGAGCCCGAGTTTTTGCAGCGCACACAAGGCAGCGCGATCGGCCGCATCGGCTGGCAACGCTGGCGGCGCAACCTGGCGGTGGGGCTGGGCAATGCGCTGCGCGCGGCCGACATCGGTGCCAAGCGTGGCGCGCCGCTGGCAGCTTCGGTCCGCGCCGCGCTGACACAGGCGCAGCAGAGCGCCGATGCGCTCGTCGCCGAGCATATCGAGTGGGCGCTGTCAGCCGCCGACTGAAGCCGAGATCCAGCGCCACAGGCCCATCGCCAGTGGCAGCCCGGGCATCGCAAGCAGCGTCGACAGCGTCACCAGCCCGGCGACAAAGGGCCCATGGCCGCCCATCCGGGTGGCCAGCACATAGGCGCTGGATGCGGTGGGCATCGCCGCAAAGATCACGACCACCAACTGCTGCGCCGGCGGCAGGTCGAAACCGAGCACCAGCGCGATGCCCAGCAAGGGCAGCAGCAGATGGCGGATGAGCATGAAACTTAAGCCCAGCCGCGGCGCCAAGGCCATCGCGCCGATCTGCAAGCCCGCGCCGACAGCCATCAACCCCAGCGGCAACGCGGCCGCACCGATGCGCCCGAGCGTCGTCGACACCACTTCTGGCAGCGTGATGCCGAGCAGGTTGCAGACGAGGCCGGCCAGCGTCGACAGGATGAGCGGGTTGCGCGCCAACTCGCGCAGATAACCATGACCGCCGGCACGCGCCAGCGGCCACACCGCAGCGACATTGCACAGCGGCACGCAGACCGAAACGAGCAGCGCCATCCAGGCCAGGCCGGGCGCGCCGGCCAGGCGCTCGGCCAGCGCCAGCGCGACGTAGGAATTGAAGCGAAACGCGGTCTGCGCACCCGATGCATGCAGGTGCTTGTCGACTCCCGGCGCCAGCCGCGTCGCAAACGCCAGCGCCACGCCGCTGCCGATGACCGCCCAGCCGCAGGCGACCAACGGCAGCGCGGTGGCCACCGGCATCGGATTGCGCAAGATCGTGTTGAACAGCAGCGCCGGGAACAGCAGGTAGTACACCAGGCGCTCGGCGCCGTCCCACAGTGGCCGGTTCAGCGCGGTGTGGCGGCAGATCAGCCAGCCCAGCGCGATGAGCACAAAGTCCGGGACGAGCAGCCAAGCGTCTTGCATCGCTCGAGTATCGTGGCTGCGGTCGGGGCGGCATCGCCGCAGCCAGGCAGCAGCGCTGCGCCGCGGCGGTCGGCGGCGCAGGCCGCACCGGCGTTGAGGGTACTCAATGCACCGACAATGCGCGCCATGATCAAGCCACCCGATCGCCGTTGCCCGCCGCTGGCCGCGTTTGTCTCGCGGGTCGCAGCGATCGCCGCTTTTGCACTCGCTGCGCTTGCCGTGACGGCGACGGGGCCGGCCTTCGCTGCGCCGGTGATCGTCGAAGGCAAACGCTTCGACGACAGCCTGCGACTGTTCGACACTGACCTCGTGCTCAACGGCACCGGCGTGCGCCAGGTCGCCTGGTTCAAGGGTTACGCCGCGGGCCTCTATCTCGGCGTGGCGGCCAAGACGGCGGCCGCGGTCGCCGCCACGGCAGGCCCGAAGCGCCTGCGCCTGCACATGCTGCAAGAGGTCGCCGCGGCGGAGTTTTCCAAGGCCGTGCACAAGGGCGTGACCCGCAACACCGCTGCTGCCGAGTTGCCCGCGCTGAGCGACCGGCTCGCGGTTTTTGAGCGCCTCGTCGACAGCTTGGCCAAGGTGCGCAAGGGCGATATCGTCGATCTCGACTTTGGCCCGGCGCAAGGCACCAGCCTCGTCTTCAACGGCAAACGCGTCGGCGAGCCGATTGCTGGCGACGACTTTTACGCTGCGCTATTGCGCTCCTTTGTCGGTGACCAGCCTTATGACGAAGCGCTCAAGGCCGGCTTGCTGGGCCGGCGCAAGGCCGCCGCCGAGCGTGGCGCGCCGTCGTGAATCGCTGCTCGCGCCTGGCCTTGTCCCGAACCCTGAACCTGACCTTCACCGGCAACCGAGAAAGATCCTCCGAGATGAATCGACCGACCTGGAAACTCATTGCTGCGGCAGCCGTGGCGGCTTGCCTGGCCACACCCCTGGCGGCGTCGGCGCAGGCCTACCCGAACAAGCCGGTGCGCCTGATCGTGCCCTTTGCACCTGGCGGCACGACCGATATCGTGGCCCGCATCGTGAGCGAAAAAATGGGCGCCGCGCTGGGCCAGACAGTCGTGGTTGAAAACAAGGCCGGCGGCGGTGGATCGATCGGCGCGCTGGAGATGATCAAGGCGCCGCCTGACGGCCATGTGCTGGGCATGGCGACGGTGTCGACCACGGCCGCCAACCCGGCCATCAACCCGAAGATCGGCTACAACCCCGCGGTCGATTTCACGCCGGTGATCAATATCGCGGCGACGCCGAATGTGATCGCGGTGCACCCGTCGTTTCCAGCCCGCGACTACAAGGGCTTCATCGCAGAGCTGAAAAAGCACCCCGGCAAATACAGCTACGCCAGCTCGGGCACCGGGGGCATCGGCCACTTGCAGACCGAACTCTTCAAGAGCCTGGCGGGTGTTTTCATGACCCACATCCCCTACCGCGGCGCCGGCCCGGCCCTGAACGATACGGTCGCGGGCCAGGTGCAGGTGATCTTCGACAACATGCCTTCGGCCTTGCCTTTCATCCGCGACGGCCGGCTGATCCCGATCGTCGTCGCCGCGCCGCAGCGCCTGGCCCAGTTGCCCAACGTGCCGACCTTCAAGGAGGTCGATCTCGAAGCCGTCAACCGCATGGCGTACTACGGCATCCTGGCGCCCAAGGGCACGCCCAAGCCAGTCGTCGACGCGGTGGCCGCGGCGGTGAAGAAGACGCTCGAAGATGCCAGCGTGCGCAAGCGAATCGAAGACACCGGCTCGATCATCATCGGCAATACGCCCGAGCAGTTTGCGGCGCAGATGGCGGCCGAGCTGGCGGTCTACAAAACCGTGGTCGCCAAACAAAAGCTCAGCCTCGATTGAAGCCTGCGGCGCCAGAACGGTCGATCGACAGCACGATCGACCGCTTCATCGACGCGATCTGGGTCGAGGACGGCCTCGCCGCGCTGACCCTGGCCGCCTACCGGCGCGACCTGGCGCTGTACGCGCAGTGGCTGGCCCAGGCGCGCGGCTGCGGCATCGACGAGACTGGCGAAGACGATCTGCGCGGCTACATGAACGCCCGCCACACAGCCACCAAAGCAACCACCGCCAACCGGCGGCTGACGGTTTTCAAGCGTTACTTTCGCTGGGCGCTGCGCGAAAAAATCGTCAGTGTCGACCCGACGCTGAAACTGCTCGGGGCCAAACAGGCGCCGCGCTTGCCAAGAAGTTTGAGCGAGCGCCAAGTCGAAGCCCTCATCGGCGCACCCGATGTCGATACGCCGCTGGGCCTGCGCGACCGCACGATGATCGAGCTGATGTACGCCAGCGGCCTGCGCGTGAGCGAGCTGGTCGGCATGAAGACGGTCGACATCGGCCTCAACGAAGGCGCGCTGCGGGTCACCGGCAAGGGCGCCAGGGAGCGCATGGTGCCCTTTGGCGAGCAGGCCCATGCCTGGCTGCGCCGCTATCTCGCTGATGGCCGCGCGGCGATCCTCAAAGGCCAGGCGAGTGGCGCGCTGTTTGTCACCGCACGCGGCGGCCCGATGACGCGCCAGATGTTCTGGAGCCTGGTCAAGCGCCACGCGGCAACCGCCGGCATCGATGCGCCGCTGTCACCACACACGCTGCGGCATGCATTCGCCACCCACTTGCTGAACCACGGCGCCGACCTGCGCGCGGTGCAGATGCTGCTCGGCCACGCCGATATCTCGACGACAACGATCTACACCCATGTCGCACGCGAGCGCCTGCGGCAGTTGCATGCGATGCACCATCCGCGCGGGTGAGTCGCAGCCGTCAGCCCAAGCCGATTGCACCGCGGCCGGCCGATCAACGACTACCATTGCCTGACAGCATCGTCATGGTCCAGCCCAGGAGACTCGCATGAGCTTGATTTCAACCGGTCGCAGCAGTCTGCTCGCCGTTGCCACCACCTTGTTCCTGATCGGCACCGTGCAGGCCCAGGCAGTACGCGTCGGCTCGAAGATCGATACCGAAGGCTCGCTGCTGGGCAACCTGATCGTGCAGGTGCTCGAAGCCGGCGGCGTCAAGACCGAGAACAAGCTGCAGCTCGGCAATACCAAGATCGTGCGCGGCGCGCTGGTCGCCGGCGAGATCGACCTCTACCCCGAGTACACAGGCAATGGCGCGTTTTTTCATGCCGACGAAAAGAACCCGGCCTGGAAGAAGCTGGGCACCGGTTACGAGCGCATCAAGGCACTCGACGCCGAGAAGCACAAGCTGACCTGGCTGGCGCCGGCACCGGCGAACAACACCTGGGCCATCGCGATCCGCAAGGATGTGGCCGCAGCGAACAAGTTGAAGTCGCTCGACGATCTGGGCCGCTGGGTCACGGCCGGCGGCAATGTCAAGCTCGCGGCCTCGGCCGAGTTTGTCGAGCGGCCCGACGCGCTGCCGGCATTTCAGGCTGCCTACGGCTTCAAGCTGGCCAAAGACCAGTTGCTGGTGCTGGCTGGCGGCGACACCGCGGCGACGATCAAGGCCGCGGCCGAGCAGACGTCTGGCGTCAATGCCGCGATGGCCTACGGCACCGACGGCCCGGTGGCGGCGCTCGGCCTGGTGATCCTCGACGACAGCAAAGGTGTGCAGCCGGTGTATGCGCCGGCCGCGGTTGTGCGCGCCGAAGTGCTGGCCAAGCAGCCAAAAATCGCGACCCTGCTGGCGCCGCTGTTCAAGACCCTCGACACCGCCACGCTGCAAGGCCTGAACGCGAAGATCGCGCTCGAAGGGCAAGACGCGAAAAATGTCGCGGCGACTTACCTGAAGGCCAAGGGCCTGGTCAAGTGAATCGTTCGCCAGCGCCTGCGCTGGCGCTGGAAGACGGCGCGCGGGCGTCGAGCCTGATCCACAACCGCGTGCTGTTGGTGTTGCTGGTCACCGGCGGGGTTGCCGCATTCGGCCTGGCTTTTCTCACGCTCGCGCCGAACCGCCTGGTGGCGGGCACCGGCCTGGGGTTGCGCGAGATCCCGCTCACCGCACAGCGCTGGCTGGCGCTGCCGCTGGCAGGCCTCGTGCTCGCCTTGTTCGTGCCGCCGTCGCGCGTGATCCACGCCGCGGTGTTGGTGTCGGCCACACTGCTGCTCGCCGGCCTGGTGGGGCTGGCCGGCGCCGAGGCCGCGCGCCTGTCTGCCGCGTCGACAGCATTGACCCGGGTGTCGCTCGGCGGCGGCTTCTGGGTACTGGCGGGCTTGAGCTGGCTGGCGGCGGCAGACGCCTTGCAGCGGCTGGGCCTGACGCTCGTGCAGCGAACGCTCGTCCACGCCGCTGTGCTGCTGCCGCTGGGCGCGCTGCTCGGCACCGGTGCGCTCGATTCGCTGTCGCTGCTCAAGGAGTTCGCGAACCGCGATGACGTGTTCCGCGCCGCGGGCTTGCGCCACTTGCAGATCGTTGCCGCGACGCTGCTGCCGGCGCTGCTGATCGGGGTGCCGATGGGCGTCGCCGCGGCGCGCAGCGAGCGGCTCGCGACGCCGCTGTTCGCTGCGCTGAATGTGATCCAGACCGTGCCGTCGATCGCGCTGTTTGCGCTGCTGATCGCGCCGCTCAGTGGCCTGGCCGCGGCGCTGCCGGGATGGGGCATCAGCGGCATCGGCCTGCTGCCGGCGGTGATCGCGCTGACGCTGTATGCCCTGCTGCCAATCGTGCATGGCACCGCCGTGGGCTTGCGCCAGGTGCCGGCGGCAGCACTCGAGGCGGCCACCGGCATGGGCATGACCGCGCACCAGCGCTTCTGGTCGGTCGAGGTGCCGCTGGCGCTGCCGGTGCTGCTTTCGGCGCTGCGCGTGACCGCGGTGCAGATCATCGGCCTGGCCGTGGTGGCAGCGCTCATCGGCGCCGGCGGTTTTGGCGCGCTGGTCTTCCAGGGCCTGGCCAGCAGCGCGATCGACCTGGTGATGCTCGGCGTGCTGCCGGTGCTGGCGCTGGCCATCGTCGCCGACGCCGGCCTGGCGCTGGCGACCGCCGCTTGCGATGGGTCGAAACGGTGATCGAGCTGCAAGATGTCGGCAAGGCCTTCGGCGCCACCATCGCCGTCGACGGCATCTCGCTGACCATCGAGCGTGGCGAGCTTGTGGTCCTGATTGGCGCCTCGGGATCGGGCAAATCGACCCTGCTGAAGATGATCAACCGCCTGGTCGAACATGACCGCGGCCGGATCCTGTTCAAGGGCGAAGAGGTCCGTTCGTTCCGGCCCGAAGAACTCCGCCGCCGCATGGGCTACGCGATCCAGTCGACCGGCTTGTTCCCGCATTGGAACGTGGCGCGCAATATCGCCACCGTGCCCGCGCTGCTCGGCTGGCCGGCGGCGCAAATCGCGGCGCGGGTCGATGAACTGCTGGTCTTGCTCGGCCTCGATCCCGCGCTCTACCGGGGCCGATATTCGCACCAGCTCTCGGGCGGGCAGCAGCAGCGCATCGGCGTGGCGCGGGCGCTGGCCGCCGACCCCGAGGTGCTGTTGATGGACGAGCCCTTCGGGGCGCTCGACCCGATCACGCGGCGCACGTTGCAGGACGAGCTGGCACGCATCCACCGCGCTTCGGGCAAGACGATCGTGCTCGTCACGCACGATATCGACGAAGCCTTGCGGCTGGCCACGCGCATCGTCTTGCTCGACTGCGGCCGCGTCGTCCAGGTCGGCACACCGGCGCAGCTGCTGGCCGAGCCGGCGAATGACTTCGTCAGCAGCTTTGTCGGCCGCAGTGACCTGGGGCTGAGGCTGCTCGGTTTGCAGACCGTGGCCGATCGGCTGCGCCCGGGCGAGCCGGCTGACGGCGCGGCGATCGCGGCGACGCTGAACCTGCGCGAAGCGTTGTCGATCTTTGTCGAGCGCCATGTCGATCGGCTGCCGGTGGCCGACGCGCAGGGCCGCTTGATCGGTGCGCTGCACTTTGCCGACTTGGCTGCCCGCCCGGCATGACGACACGTCGAAATCACGGGTGGCGCAACCCGCTGTACTGGGTGCTGGTGGCGCTGGCCTTGCTCGTACTCGGCATGCCTGCATCGAAGCCGCTGTGGGCCGCGCTGTTTCCTGCCCTGGATCGGCCGCTCTACGAACAGGACAGTTTCCTCGCGCTGCTCGCCGCGCATGCCGGGATCGTCGCGCTGTCGAGTGCGGCGGCGGCGATTGTTGGAATCGCGGCGGGCGTCTTTGTCACGCGCGCCGCGGGGCGGGAGTTTCGCCCGCTCGTCGAAACGCTGGTCGCCATCGGCCAGACCGTGCCGCCGGTGGCGGTGCTGGCGATTGCCGTGCCGCTGATCGGTTTTGGTGCCGTGCCGGCGCTGATCGCGCTGGCCTTGTATGGCCTGCTGCCGATCGTGCGCGCGACGATAGCCGGCCTGGAGTCGGTCCCGCAGGCGGCGCTCGAAGCCGCCCGCGGCGCCGGCATGACGCCGGCGCAGCGGCTGTGGTCGGTCGAGCTGCCACTGGCGCTGCCGGTCTTGCTGGCGGGCGCGCGAACCTCGGTGATCATCAATATCGGCACCGC
>JANPDN010000014.1:0-58742 GCA_031431555.1 Rubrivivax sp. | reverse complement strand
AAAGATCATCGCTGGCAGCGCCGAGCTGAGCAGCACCGACGTGCTGATCGGCAGCGACCTGGCCAAGGACCTGGGCCTGACCGTCGGCGACAAGCTGACCCTGAAAGCGGCCGAGGGCGCGTCCGTCGTGCTGTTCGTGGCAGGCATCTTCGACTTTGGCAACCAGGGCCAGAACAAGGGCGCGGTGTATGTGGCGCTGCGCACCGCGCAAAGCCTGCTCGGTTTGCCAGGCGGGGTCACCCGCTTGTGGGTCAAGGTCGCGGCGCCGTTCGAGGCTGAAAGCATGGCGCAGCAGATTGCCGCCCAGCCGGGCATCGATGTTGAAAGCTGGATCGAGACCAACGCCGAGTTTTTCAAGGCACTGTCGGGCCAGACGCTGAGCTTCTTCATGATCCGCCTGTTTGTGGGCCTGACGGCGGCGCTGGGCATTGCCAGCGTGCTGGTGGTGTCGGTGGTGCAGAAGTCCAAGGAGATCGGGATCTTGCGAGCTACCGGGACGACGCGCAGGCAGATCCTGGGCGTGTTTTTGCTGCAAGGCGCGATCCTGGGTTTGCTCGGTTCGATGCTGGGCTCGCTGATGGGCTGGGGCTTTTTGGTGGCCTGGCGTGGCTTTGCCGTCAACGACGAAGGGGTGCCGTTTTTTACGCTGGAGGCCGGCCCGGTTTTGTACCTGATCGTCGCGCTAGGGGCCACGGCGGTGGGCGTGTTGTCGGCACTGTTCCCGGCGCAGCGCGCGGCCCGGCTCGACCCGGCGGTGGCGATCCGTGGCTGAGGTGGGTGAGGTGGCTGGCGCGGCTGAGGGTCAGCGCCAACCCAATGACGAGCCCACCCTTCGGTTGGAGGACATTCACAAGTCCTACGGCACCGGCACCGCGCACGAAACCGAGGTCTTGCACGGCATTGACTTGCGCCTGGCCCGGGGTGAGTTCGCTGCCCTGATCGGCCCCTCGGGTTCGGGCAAGAGCACGCTGCTCAACATCATTGGCCTGCTCGACAAGCCCAGCTCCGGGAAGATCTATCTGACCGGTCAAGAGGCCGACAACCTGGCGGACAAAGCCTTGACGCAGCTGCGCGCCCAAGCCATTGGTTTTGTATTTCAGTTCCACAACCTGCTGCCCGCTTTCACCGCCGTCGAAAACGTCATGCTGCCGCTGCTGGCGGCACGCGGCCGGCCCGATGCGGCCATGCGCAAGCGCGCTGAAGAGCTGATCGACCAGGTGGGCCTGAAGCCCTGGGGCCACCACCTGGCCAACGACCTGTCCGGCGGCCAGCAGCAGCGCGTGGCCATCGCCCGCGCGCTGGTGATGCAGCCCGCGCTGGTGCTGGCCGACGAGCCCACCGGCAACCTGGATACGCAATCCGCCAACAGCGTGTTTGACCTGCTGCGCGAGATCAGCCGCGGCGGCACCACGTTCCTGATCGTCACCCACGACCCCCGCCTGGCCGCCCGCTGCGACCGCTTGATCGAGCTGGTGGACGGGCGTATCCAGAGCGACAAGGCAACCGTGGCAACGCGGCCGGGCGACGATGGCAAGGAAGCGTCATCAGCGTGACGCCACCCGGCCAGCGCCGCAGGCAGCGCCCAAGGCAGACTGCCTGCTCGACATCATGGGCAACGGCGCTTGCGAAGCGCTTCCTGAACGTTGCGAATGGCAAAGATGGGCACGAAGCTCTTGATGGTCGCACCTGCTTCAAACGGACGCTGCGCGCCGAAGTGCACGGCTTTGGCCTGCACGCCGCCCTGCGCTGCGGCGCCGACGATCGCGAGGCGCTGGGGCCGCTTTGCCGCTACATCACCCGCCCGGCGCTGGCAACGCGGTCCAGCTGGCAGTACGGGAAACTCCAGGGCTCGACGACCTGTTGATTCCTGGCTCAGTCGAAAATGTCTTTCAGCCAAGACTTCTCGCGGCCGCCCTGCAGGCCTCGGCCATGGTTGTCGTCGGAGTCCGCAAACTGCGGCTGCGATCTGACATTCGCGCCGGCGGTTGGGGCTTGCGCGATCGTCGTCGAGCGCTCAGTCAGCTCGTCGAGTTCGCCGCGGTCCAGCCACACGGCCCGGCATTGCGGGCAGTAGTCGATCTCCACGCCCATGACAAGCGCAGTCTCGGTACAACTCGGACATTTCATGGTGTGCTCCTGCTTGGTGATCGGTTCGGCTGAGTTGCCAAAGTCGAACCGGCGAACTGCGTGCTCAGGCTCTCAGGTCGGGGCCGTCAGATGCCCGCTGCGCACCAGCTTCTTGTTGACGAATTCCTGGATGCCCAAGCTGCCCAGTTCGCGGCCGTAGCCGGAATTCTTGATACCGCCAAAGGGCAGGTCCGCATCGACCCAGTCGATGTTGTTGACGAACATCATGCCGGTGTCGACCCGGCTTGCCACGCGCGTGCCGCGTGCTTCGTCTTGCGTCCACACTGAGCCGGCCAGGCCGAAGTCGGAATCGTTGGCCAAGGCGATGGCTTCGTCTTCGGTCTTCACGCGGAAGAACGACGCCACTGGCCCGAAAAACTCGTCGCGGAATGCGGGGTTGCCGGGCTCGATGTCGGTGAGGATCGTCGGCTCCATGAACCAGCCTGGTCGATCGACGCGCTTGCCGCCGAGCAGCAGCTTGGCGCCGCCTTTGACGGCGGCACCGACCTGCGCCAGCAATTGCACCAGCGCGGCTTCGGTGGACAAGGGCCCCAGCGTGGTCGACTCCATCATCGGGTCGCCTGGTTTCAACGCCTCGAGTGCGGCCTTGAATTTGGCCAGGAACTTGTCGGCCACCGCTTCCATCACGATGAAGCGCTTGGCCGCACAGCAGGTCTGGCCGGTGTTGTACATGCGGCCCCACACGGCCCACGGCAGCGTCTTGTCCAGGTCAGCGTCGTCGAGCACGATGAACGCGTCGCTGCCACCGAGTTCCATCACTGACTTCTTCATGTTCTGTCCGGCGCGGGCTGCCACCAAACGCCCGGCGGCCACACTGCCCGTCAGCGCCACACCCTTGATGCGCGGGTCGTCGATGACGCGGTCGGACTGCTCGTGCGAGATCAGCAAGTTGGTGTAAGCGCCGAGCGGCGCGCCGGCGTCGAGCAGCAGCTTCTCGAACGCGATGGCACATTGCGGCACGCAACCGGCATGTTTGACAACGAGCACGTTGCCTGCCATCAACTGCGCGCCGGCGACGCGGGCCAGTTGGTAGTACGGAAAGTTCCAGGGCTCGACGCAGAACAGCACGCCCAGCGGCGAGCTCTCCATGTGCGCTTCACCCAGCTTGGGGTGCAGCTTGGCGGGCGCGAGGAAACTTTCAGCGTGCTGGGCGTAGTAGGCCAGGATGTCGCCGCTGTACTTGACTTCGCCGCGGGCCTCGTTGATGCGCTTGCCCATTTCCAGCGTTTCGAGTTTGGCGAAGTCATCGACATGCGCGTGCAACAGCGCAGCGGCTTTGTTCAGAATGACGGCGCGCTCGGCGTAGCGCTTGAGTTTCCAGGTCTGGTAGCAGGACTGCGCGGCCGCAAGGGACTTCTCCAACTGCGCTGCGGTCAGGTGCTCGAAGCTCTTGAGCAGCTTGCCGTCATTCGGGTTGATGCTTTGGTAGGCCATTCGGATTCCTTTTCAGTCGCAGGGGCATTGACATTGGGCGCAAGGGGACGACCCGTCTGTTCTTTGCGGCGCGCACCGACTTTGTTGCTGTCTGCCTGGCTGCTACAACGGCGCCGCCCAGTCCATCAGCGCCTTGCCACCGGCCGCCGACGCGGCGCTCACGCAGGTTCCCCAGGCGATGTCCATCAGCGACAAGCCGACAGGCCATTGCTTGAGGGTCGCCAGGTTGGTGAGGTCGTAGGTGGCATAGGCAAAAAAGCCGAACAGCGCTGCCATGGCCACGGTCTTGCCCCAGCCCGGGGCCGGCCCTGAGGGCAGCACCGCAAACACCACCAACCCGAGCCCGAACAGGGCGTAGAACAGCATCGCCACCGGCACATTGGGCTTGTCGGCCATCAGGTGACCGATGCCCTGTTGGTACAGCGGCTTGGCGATGACACCCAGCCACAGCAGGTCCAGACCCACCATCACGATCATGGTGCCGGCGTAGGCAGCGAGTTGTCTCTTCACGGCTACGGCGCTGGCGTGGCGGCCCGCGTCGGGGCCGACAAGCCGGTGTGCGACCCATGCTCGCCCATTGCCACGGGCTTGCCCGAGATGACCGAGGCGATGACGCCGAATGCACGCACCATCGTGCTGTTCGGCCCATCCCAGTAGTCGGCAACATCAGGAACAAATTTCAGCAGCGCCAGGTTGCTCGAGTCAGGTCCGTCGGGAAACCAAGGCTTGGCCAACACCGTCCACAGGCGCTGGATGCGCCCACGGTCGGTATCGATCTCACCGCGGCCCGAGAGAGAAACGTAGTCACCCTTGGCCATGTCCGTGAAACTGAGATTGGCCACGCGCAGACGCTCGAGCTTGGACGACCGCAGATCCGTGAAGAACCACAGCGCACCTTGGGCATCCATTTCCTGCACAGCCATCGGGCGGCTCGCAAGCGCGTCGTCGGCCCCCAGCGTGGTCAGCATGGCGATCGGGATGTCTTCGATCAGCTTGGCGACGTGGGTCAGTTCGGCACTGGCCTGGGTTGCGATCTTCATGGCTGAGCCTCTTCGTTTGGTTGTTGCACAGCCTTGTGACGCGCTGGGCTGGGGTATGGACTGCGGATGGAACCGGAAGGAACGCTTCCAGTCTTGAACAGAGACTCGATAGCGGTCTGTGCGTTGGCCAACGCAGCGAGCCCGGCGGGCGTGCGTCAGCGCACAGAACGTGGCGGTGCATTCGTCGAACATCGCGCCCGTGGCCTACCACCGCTATGAGCCTGTGCGAGCCTGTGCGAGAAGGAATCCTTGATGCCCGTTTTGCAGATCGCGCTGGTGGCCTTGGCCAGTTCGCTGGCGTGCAGTCTGTTGGTCTGGGCCGTCAGCATCGCGCGGCACAACGTCGCCTTGGCAGACCGCGCCTGGTCGCTGTTGATCATGGTCTCGGCCGTCGTGTTCGTGCTCGGCCTGCCGCCGCTGCGCGACCGCGTGGCGGTGATGCTCCTGCTGGGCGCTGCCTGGGCTTTGCGCCTGAGCCTGTTCATCACCTGGCGCAGTTGGGGGCAGCCCGAAGAGCGCCGCTACGCGCAGATGCGCCAACGCAACCAGCCGCACTTCGCCTGGAAGAGCCTGTACCTTGTGTTCGGGTTGCAGGCCCTGCTGGCCTGGCTGGTGGCGATGCCTTTCCTGGCGGCAGCGGCCGCTTCTGGCGTCGCCGGTGCGTGGTCTTGGCTCGACAGCCTGGGGCTGGTGGTGGCGCTCTTCGGCCTGCTGTTCGAAGCCGTGGCCGATGCCCAGATGGCGGCCTTCAAGGCCACGTCGCCGAAGGCCGACGCGGTCATGAACCAGGGACTGTGGCGTTACTCGCGGCACCCCAACTACTTTGGTGAGAGCTGCCTATGGTGGGGCATGGCGTTGTTGGCGCTCGCCGCGGGCGGCGCGTGGTGGGCGTTGTTGTCGCCGGTGCTGATGACGTTCCTGCTCTTGAAGGTCTCGGGCGTCAACCTGCAGGAGCAACATCTCCAGGCGCGCGGCCCCGCCTACGCGGACTATGTGCGCCACACTTCGGCGTTCGTGCCGCGTCGGCCCAAGGCGGTGGCTGCAGGCTGAACTGTGTGCCTTGCTGATCGCCAGGCGCGACTGCCAGCCAGGGGTTCGTGTCCACCGTGAGGACGGCAACTGCGTCGGCCGGCGGCTTGGTCCGCTGGCGCTCGGTTCGGCGGTGGTGAAGACTGCCGCGCGGGTCGTCAACAAGCAGCGCGCGCGGCACCGCGAGCCGACTCATCACAAACCAGAACCCGGTGGTGAAATGGCCGAGTTGTTTGTCATTCGCCGAGGCCGCCACCCAGCCCATCGCTGGTGTCACAGCGGGGCTTGTCCCGGTCGAAAAAAAGCACCTGAGTCCAGAGGCAAAGCGCATTCGTCAACGGCGCAATGGGCGCCGTTGGTCGCGCGGCCCCAGCCATCGCGCGCGAGTTGGGTGCCAAGGTCGCGGGTCACGTCAGCCTGCATTCGATCGCACAGGCGAGGTCGCGGCGCAGCCAGCCGCGGCCTGGCGTTTCAATCCAGCAGGATCAGATCGCCCCGGTCCTGCGCGGCCTGCACCGCCTCTGCGGGCAAGGCCGCCGAACTCTGCCCACGGCTTCCCCAAACGATGTCGGTGAGCGCGTCGTTCATGCGCTCGACCATGCACGGGCCGATCGGGATGTTGACCCGGCGTCCGCTTGCAGACAGGTAAGTCACGGGCCCGGTGATGCGCGCGGTGTGCGTCGTGATGGTCATGGTCCTGCCCGTCGTTGAATGCCCGGAACTGTGCATGTCGAGAAGCTAAGGGCAACGGGCTGCAACGCAATTCAGTCGACGCCGTCAGTTGATGTCGGACAACGCGCCATCCGGTGCGCGCGAGGCGATCCAAGTCGCTGTGTTCGCCTGCGCACAGACTCGGCCTGACCGACCGAACACGTTCAACTCGCCAAGACGACAGATCAACAAAAGGGGCAACATGATGCTGAAAGACAAGGTAGCGTTGGTCACCGGCGCATCCTCCGGTATCGGGCGCGCAGTGGCGCTGGTGTATGCGCGCGAAGGCGCCAGAGTCGTGGTCTCGGACCTCAATAGCGCCGGCGGTGAAGACACCGTGGCGCTGGTGCGCAAACAAGGTGGGGACGCGCTGTTCGTGGCGGCTGATGTCGGCAAGCCGGCGGATGCGCAGGCGCTGGTTGAGCGCGCATTGGCGCATTTTGGCCGGCTGGATGTGGCCTGCAACAACGCCGGCATTGGCGGCACCAGCGCGCCTGTGGCGGACTACCCGTTGGACGCTTGGGCGCAGGTCATCAATATCAACCTGTCGGGCGTGTTCTACGGCATGCAGCAGCAAATCGCGGCCATGCTCAAGACCGGCGGCGGCGCCATCGTCAACATGGCCTCGGTGCTGGGTGCGGTGGCTTTTGCAGGCAGCTCGGCCTACGCAGCGGCCAAGCACGGTGTGGTCGGACTGACGCAGGCCGCCGCGCTGGAGTACGGCAGCCATGGCGTGCGCATCAATGCGGTCGGGCCCGGCTTCATCCATACGCCGATGGTCAGCAAGCTCGAAGCCGACAGCCAACTGAATGCCGCGTTGGTGGCGATGCATCCGCTGGGCCGCTTGGGCCGGCCCGAAGAGGTGGCCGAGCTGGTGGCGTGGTCGTCGTCGGACCGGGCTTCTTTTGTCACCGGTGCGTACTACCCAGTGGACGGTGGTTACCTGGCCCGTTGACGCGAGCACGGTCGTGTGGGCGTGCCCGGCGGCGGCGCTCACGGGTTCAGGCAGCGCCTGGGGCCGGACGGACTGCCCAGTGGGCTGTTGCGGGCGTAGAAGCGCATGGGAATCGTCTTTCGAGGGCCGCTTGAATCGGGCCTGGCGGCCCATGAACATCACCGGTCGAGCGCGGCGTCAGGTGATCACCTGGTCCCAGGCGCCATAGCGCTCCTTGATCTGCCCGCGGCGGATCGACAGCGCCATCAGCGCCGCGCCAGCGAGCACGCTGACGAGCAGCCCAGCGGTGTCGCTGGCGAATACAAAAGGCGCAGCAATCAAGCCCGCACCCAGCAGCAGGTTCAGCCAACGCACTGGCCGCGCGACTTCGGCGGCTGCAATCGACACCACCGTGAGCACCAGCGAGCCGACCACGTGGTGGGCGTGGGCCAGGTTGCCGTCCACCCCTGGCCACAGTCGCGTGAACAGCAGCGCCAGCCCGATCAGCGCGGCCAGCCCCAGGTTCCACGGCAGGTTCACGCCGCCGACCAGCATGTGGCGCAGCACGGCGCCGGGGGCTTGAGCGAACTCGTCGACCGTGGTGCTGCTGCTACCAGCGCCGGCCGGCATCGTGTCGGTATCGCCGCGGAAGAATACCGTTAGGCCATTGCGGCCGGCCTGCACGCGGCGGCGCACAAACTGCAGCGTCGCGATCAGTTCGTCCAGCGAGTAGGGGATCTGGATCAGGATCGCCGCCGCGCCGATCAGTGCCACGGCACTCCAGGTACCGATGGCGATCGGCTGGATGATGACGAAGAAGATCGAGGTGATGCCCAGCGGCGCGATCATCAGGCCGAACAGCACCACCAGCCACGGCATCGTGCGCCAGCGCGCCTTGGCGCCGACCAGGCCGGTGAGGATCTCCAGCAGGTAGGTGTAGCCGCCGACCGCAGCGTCCGACACCGGCCAGGCCTCGGAGACCCACGAGGTGATGATCTCTTCGGTGCCGTTCTGCGGGTCGCTGGCCGAGCCCTCGAAAAACGGGTCCCACACCGCCGGGATGTGGCCGAGCTGGTAGGCCGCCAGGTAGCGCGCGACAAACAGGCCGATCAGCGCGGTGGCGATGATCGGCAGGCGCTGCGTCCAGGCCGAAGGGTTGTAGCTCCAGCCCGGCGGGATGTCGGGGCCGGTGAGCGCGGCCAGCGCCGAGGGCCCGGGTTCGGGTTTGGTGCAGACCGCAAAGCCGAAGATCAGCGCGCCGACCAACGTGTCCGACAGATAAGCCGCCGCGTTGCCGGTGTTGAACAAAAACGGAATCGCCATCACCAGCGCGCCGATGCCGGCACAGACCCAGCGCGCCGCAGTGCCGCGCTGCGACAGCGCCGCTGTCGCAAACACCATCAGCAGGGCGCCCAGCACCCATTCGCTCCAACGCAGCGCAGGCTCCTGCACGTCGATAAGCAGCGGCTGGGTGAACAGCCAACTGCCCAGCGCGATATTGATGAAGTGCGGCCAGCGGTTGTAGCCCAGCTCGGTGGCGAACCGTTGTTCGTGCCGCTGGCGCAAGGTCTCGGGGTCAACGCCGGCGTCGCTGGCAGCGCTGACCCACTGCGGCGGCGTCACGCCGTTGCGGCGGTACCAGCCGGGTGGGTCGTCCTTGAGCGCTTGCACCAGGCGCGGCAACTCGTCCTCGAAGCTGTGCTGCGGCTCCCAGCCCAGCAGGTCGCGCGCGCGGCGCGTGTCGAGTGCGTAGTGGTCGTCGGCCATTTCGGCCATGAAGGCCCGCACAAACGGGGCCTGGCCTTTGTCGATGGCGTCGGGGATGACGGGCTCGAGCCGCGATTGCACCCAGAGCCCGGCCGCGGCGACCGCTTTGGGCACCTGCACGGTCGGCCATTCCTGCTCGCCGTGCAGCAAGCTGCCCAAGCGGTCTTGCAGCGCGTCGTAGCCCATGGCGTCGGATTCGCCGACGAGGATCGCTGTTTCGGCTGGTAGCGTGGCGCGGCGGTCGATGGTGCGCCGGAAGGCGTCGAGCATGTCGTCGCGGTGCAGCATCGCCTGCCCGACCAGCGGGCTGCCCGAGTAGAAATAGCTCTGCATGTCGCGCTCGTAGATGCGCGCGAACTGCTGTGCCATCGTCGGCACCAGCGTCTGCTCGTCGTAGACACCGGCCAGGCGCAAGTTGACGCAGGGGATGCGGCCGTGCTCCAGCTGCACCACCTCTTCAGCGGCTGCCTTCGAGCGCGGGTAGGCCCAGCGCGGATCGATGGCTTGGCTTTCGTCGATGCGTTCGCCCGGCCGGCATGGCGCATGGACCAGCATCGTGCTGGCGTAGATGAACTGCTCGACCTCGAAGGCCTGCAGCGCGCGCAACAGATGCCGCGTGCCTTCGACGTTGACGCTGCGGTAGCGCGGGTCGTCGGCATTGGTGAAGTCGAAGTAGGCCACCAGGTGCACCACGCTGGCCAGACGCGCGCCATGTGCATCGCGGATCTGGCGCAGAGCCAGCTCGATCGAGGCCGCAGAAGAAAAATCTGCCGGCACGATCTGGAAGGCGGTTTCCTTTGTCTTGAGGTCCAGTCCGACCACGCGATAGCTGCCGCCCAGCGACCGCGCCAGCGTCTGCCCGAGGTTGCCGCCGGCGCCGGTGATGAGGACCAGCGGACGCAAGTCTGGGGGAGTCATGGGCTGGGCTTCCTGTCGATTCGACTTGTTGCGGCTACCAGGCCTGGCGTCGGCGCGGCCGGTCGGTGGTTCGCATACAAATTCATCCGAGTCGCGCTGACAGCCATCACAGTCTCCGAGCGCGCCTTCGCACAGGTTTTTGCCGCCGTTGCCTGGTTAGCCGAGGCACGACCACGGGGCGGCACGGCAGCGATGCTGCCGGGCGAGTTCGGTGACGTCTGTGCGACAGCGAACAGGGTGCGTGGCGCCTGCGCGGCCCAGCGCGCCGACGGCGCCCACCACCGTCACGTCCGGGTGTGGGTGCGCTGCCGCACAGACGGCCACCGGACGCCGACGGAGCATCCAATCCGCGCCGCAAACCCGTACGCCTGCTCTACTGGAAACACCATGACGACCTTCCTCACGATCGCGATCGGCACAGGGGCCTTGTTGGCTTGCAATGCGGCTGTGGCTCAGAACGGCACCATGATGGGCGGCACTTGGCACAACGGCTGGATGGCGGGCTATGGCGGCCCCTGGATCGCTGTCGTGCTGCTCGTGCTGATCGTCGGCCTCGCGTTGTGGGTCATCAAGCGAAAGTGAATTGACGTCGCGTGTCGGCCTGCGCGCCGGCGCCGCGGCACTGCCTTCATCGTTGTCATTCCGATTGCCACCAACCCAGGAGTCCTTCATGACCCCGTTGCGATTCATCGGCCTTTCCCTCGCACTGGCCAGCGCCAGCATCCTGATCGCCTGCACCACCGCGCCGACCATGCCGATGGGCGCCGGGCCGGCTCAGGGCATGGCCAGCCCCGAGCACATGGCCGCGATGGACGCGCAGATGAAGGCCATGCGCGAGATGCACGCCAAGATGATGAACGCCAGGACGCCAGACGAGCGCCAGGCGCTGATGGCCGATCACATGAAGGCCATGCAGGGTGGCATGAGCATGATGAAAAACATGCCCAGCATGGGCGAGCCGACAGGCATGGCGCCCGAGATGGCTGCGCACCACAAGACGATGACGCAGCATATGGAGATGATGCAGATGATGACGGACATGATGGCGCAGCGCATGGCGCCGGGGGCCGGCAGGCCGTGAGGCCCATGCTGTGATCCGGCACCCCGAGCAAGTCCCTGTGGCCTGGGCGCCTTCGAAGTCCGGTTTTCACTGCGTGCTCAAGGATCCGGGTTTTGCCACAGCGCTGGCTGCGGTGACTCAAGCCCTGACGGCCCGAGGCTTCGGCATCTTCACCGACATCGGCCGGATGGTGCCGAGCGCCGAGATCGTGCGTGAACATGCCCACTCAGCGCTTCTGGCTTAAGGGCGTGGGCTCGGCAAGCGACCCGAGCGTCGCATGTTGAGGCGGCGGCAGTGGTTCCAGATCGCTGGCGTGGCGGCGGTGGCCGCCGCGGGCGGGGCCGGCTGGATGATTTATGGATCGCGCCGGGGCGATGGGCGGGCAGGCGGGCGGTTTCGCCACTGCGCCTTCGATCCGGTGGCGCTCGAGAACTTTCGCAACCCGTTGTTCATCCCCGCAGCCAGCGGGCCGTTCGGCGTGCTCGACGTTGTCGGGCCGCTGAAGATCAGCGCCACGATGGCGAGCTTTGCGCTGTTGCCCGGCCCCAAATCGCAAGCCCCGTCACCGTTCCTGCTGTGCCAGACCGACCATGCTGGCAAGGCCTACCACGGCCTGGCGAGCTTCTTCCTCGTCGACGACGACGATCAGCGCCGCCTGGCGCAGGCGCTCGATCTGCGCCTGGGTGAAACCGACCTGCCGCTGGTCATCCAGGACAAGCAGTTCGATGCGCAGGGGCGGCTGCACTACCAGCCCAATATGCATGAGTCGACGATGGGCTGGCTGGGCGATATCGTGCTGGCCAATCTGACGCCCAACGCGACCCATGCGGTGACCCGGCGCGTCATCGACTTCGCGCACGACTTCGCCGGCGACCAAATGCACCTGCTCCACTGCCACAACCTGGAGCATGAGGATGCCGGGATGATGATCAACTTTCGGGTGCGGGCTTGAACACCGAGCCGTCGTTCAAGGACCCCGTCTGCGGCATGACGGTGACACCGAAGTCCTTCCACTCGCTCGACCACGATGGCCAGCGGATCTACTTCTGCAGTGCCCGCTGCAAGGAGCGCTTCGCTGCCAACCCTTCCAAGTTTCTGTCACCACCGTCAGCGCCTGCGGCGGCCCCGAGCGCGGTGATGGCTGTGGCTGCACCGGCCGCAGCGGCTGCACCGTCCGAGGCGGCCAGCATCTACACCTGCCCGATGCACCCCGAGGTGCGTCAAGGCGGCCCCGGCGCTTGCCCGAAGTGCGGCATGGCACTCGAGCCCGTGCTGCCCACGCTCGACGGCGACGAGAACCCCGAACTGGTCGACTTCCAGCGGCGCTTTGTGTGGACCCTGCCGCTGACCTTGGTGGTGGCGACGCTGGCTATGGCCGGGCACCGCCTGGGCTGGTTCGAGATGGCGACGCAGAGTTGGATCGAACTGGTGCTGACACTGCCGATCGTGCTCTGGGCCGGTGCGCCGTTTTTTTTGCGCGGGGCGCAGTCGATCATCAACCGCAGCCCGAATATGTGGACCCTGATCAGCCTGGGCACCGGCGCGGCTTTTGTCTACAGCGTGGTGGCCACCGTGGCGCCGCAGCTCTTCCCGGCCTCGTTTGTGGCGATGGGCCGCGTGGCGGTGTACTTCGAGGCCGCGGCAGTCATCATCTCGCTGACCCTGCTCGGCCAGATTCTCGAATTGAAGGCGCGCTCGCAGACCTCGGCGGCGATCAAGTCGCTGCTCAAGCTGGCACCGAAGACGGCGCGCCGGATCAAGGCCGACGGCAGCGAAGAGGACATCGAGCTGACCCACGTGCATATCGGCGACACGCTGCGGGTGCGCCCCGGCGAGAAGGTGCCGGTGGATGGTGTCGTCACCGAAGGCGCCAGCGCCGTCGACGAATCGATGCTCACCGGCGAGCCGATGCCCGTCACCAAGGGCGCGGGCGACAAGCTCATCGGTGCAACCATGAACACCAGCGGCGCGCTCGTGATGCGCGCTGAAAAAGTTGGCGCGCAGACGGTGCTGGCGAGCATCGTCGACATGGTCGTGCAGGCGCAGCGCTCGCGTGCGCCGATGCAACGCATGGCCGACCAGGTCGCGGGTTACTTCGTCGTCAGCGTGGTCGGCGTCGCGCTGTTGACCTTCTTCGCCTGGGGCCTGTTCGGCCCCGCGCCGAGCTGGGTCTACGGCCTCATCAACGCCGTCGCGGTATTGATCATTGCCTGCCCCTGCGCGCTCGGCCTGGCCACGCCGATGTCGATCATGGTCGCCACCGGCAAGGCGGCAACGCAGGGCGTGCTGTTTCGCGATGCGGCGGCGATCGAAAAGTTCTGCAAGGTCGATACCCTGATCGTCGACAAGACCGGCACCCTGACCGAAGGCAAGCCGCGCTTCGACCGGGTGATCGCGGCGGCAGGTTTCACCGAAGACGAGGTGCTGCGCCTGGCCGCGAGCCTCGACCAGGGCAGCGAGCATCCGCTGGCCGTGGCAATAGTCGCCGCGGCGCGAGAGCGCGGCCTGGCGCTGGACAAGGCCGAAGGCTTCGAGTCGAGCACCGGCATGGGCGTGCGCGGCAGCGTCGGCGCGAAGGCGCTGGCGTTGGGCAACACGGCGCTGATGAGCCAGCTCGGCATCGGCATCGATGCGCTGAAGGCACAGGCCGAAACCTTGCGTGCTGAAGGCGCCAGCGTGATGCACCTGGCGGTCGACGGCCAACCGGCCGGCCTGCTGGCAGTGTCCGATCCCGTCAAGGCCAGCACCGCGCAAGCCTTGGCCACACTCAAGGCCAGCGGCCTGCGCATCATCATGGCCACCGGCGATGGCCTGACCACCGCCCGAGCGGTGGCCAACAAACTCGGCATCAGCGAAGTCCACGGCGAGGTCAAGCCGGCGGACAAGCTGGCGCTCGTGGAGCGCTTGCAGCGTGAAGGCCGTGTCGTCGCGATGGCCGGCGACGGCATCAACGACGCACCCGCGCTGGCCAAGGCCGACGTCGGTGTGGCGATGGGCACCGGCACCGACGTGGCGATGAACAGCGCGCAGGTCACGCTGGTCAAGGGCGACTTGCGTGGTATCGCCCAGGCGCGCGTCATTTCGAGCCAGACCATCGCCAACATGAAGCAGAACCTGGGCTTCGCTTTTGTCTACAACGCGCTGGGCGTGCCGCTGGCGGCCGGGGTGCTGTTTCCCTTCACCGGCTGGCTGCTGTCGCCGATGATCGCAGCGCTGGCGATGAGCTTGAGTTCGGTCTCGGTGATCGGCAACGCCTTGCGGCTGCGCGGCGCGGTGTCGCCGCCGGCGTGAAGTGGGCTCCAACGCATGGACACGATTGCGCATGGGTTGTGGGTCGGCGCCGCCCTGGTGGCGATCGGCCGGCGCCGACCGATCAGGCCGAGAACCGCCGCCGCGACGATCGTACTGGCCCTGTTGCCCGACGTCCTTCAACTGCTGCCGATCCTCGGTTGGTGGGTTCTCGGCGAGGGCTCTGCGTCGACGCTGTGGGGGTACGCGGTGGCCGTGCCGGGCAGCGAGCCTGCGTTACCGCCCGCAGTGGAATTCTGGTCACACCACCTGCACTGTGTTGCGCACAGTGCGATCGTGGCCGCGGCGCTCACGCTGGCGATCTGGGCAAGGTGGCGCACGCTGTGGATGCCGCTGCTCGGCTGGTGGTCGCACATCGTCATCGATGTGTTCACCCATTCGGCGGACTACTACGCTTCGCCGGTTTTGTACCCACTCACCGAACGTGGCTTCGATGGACTGGCCTGGAACACGCCGTGGTTCATGCTGTTGAACTACCTGCTGCTCGCCGCCACCGGTCTGGCGCTCTGGCTCGGCCGCAGGCGCGGCCCGCGCCGCTGATCTGCCGCATGCGACACGCGCGCAAGGTGCTCACTGCGTCGGCGGTGCTCGCGTGCTGCCGTAGATATGCCAGACCGCGACGAACATCGCGGCGATCGCCGGGCCGAGCACGAAGCCGTTGATGCCGAAGACCGCCATCCCGCCCAGGGTGGTGGTCAGCACCAGGTAGTCGGGCAGGCGGGTGTCCTTGCCAACCAGCAGCGGGCGCAGCAGGTTGTCGACGAGGCCGATCACCAGCACCCCCCAGGCAATCAGCGCGAGGCCTTGCCAGAGCGCACCCGAGAGCAAAAAGTACAGCGCCACCGGCGCCCACACCAGCGCCGCACCGACTGCCGGCAGCAGCGACAGGAAGGCCATCACCACGGCCCACAACAAGGCGCCCTCGACGCCGAGAAACCAGAACGCCAGGCCGCCCAGCAGCCCCTGCAACGCAGCCACAAACAGGTTGCCCTTGACGGTGGCGCGGATGACGACCGCGAACTTGTCGAACAGTTCGCTGCGCTGTGCCGGCGGCAGCGGTACCGCGTGCCGCAGGTCGCGCGCCAGGGCCTCGCCATCGCGGATCAGGAAAAATGCCAGGTACATCGTGATGAACAACTCGACGACAAACTCGAAGGTGTTCTGGCCGATGGCCAGGGCCTGCGTCGCGATGATCTGGCTGGCGCGGGTGAGGGCGTCGGTGGCGCGCTGTTGCAGGGTGCCGAAGTCGGCCACACCAAAGCGCTCGAGCAGGCCGGCGATCGACGGCGGCAGGGCCTCGAACAGGCCGCGCAAATACAGCGTCGGGTTCATCTCGCCCGACTGCAAGCGCTGGTAGATGCCGGCGGCCTCGCGCGCCAGCGCGGCCGTGATCAGCGCCAGTGGCAGCACCACCATCAACAGCACGACGAGCACAGTCACCACCGCGGCCACGGTGCGCCGCTGCTTCAAACGCAGCAGCAGGCGCCGGTACAGCGGCGCGAACAGCAGCGCGATGACCGTGCCCCACAGGATCGTGCCGTAGAACGGCGCCAGGATCCAGGCCAACGCCACCGACACCGCCGCCAGAAAGAGCAGCAGGGTGGCGCGCTCGGCCGGCGTCGGCTCGCGGTCAGGTGGCAGGGGCATCGGCGGGCTCCGGGTTGGCCGCGGCGGCGACGGCCCGCTGCGGCTGCGCCACGGCCACGCTGCGGTGCACTTCGTCCAGCAGCGCCGGGCTGCGAAGGCCCTGGGTCAGAAGATCTTGCGTGCGTCGCAAGGCGGCCTGGGCGGCAATCACAGCCGAGTCGGTCTGCGCCAGCGCCGCCGGCAGCTGATCGGTTTCCAGGCGCAGCAGATCGCCCGCTTTGTCCAACGCGCCGCCGATGGCCGCAACAACCAGCACCCGGCGGCGTGTCATCACCCTAGTTCTTGCGCCCACCCACGACGAGCAGCAGGCCGCCGGCAACGATCGCCCCGATGCCGGCCCACATCGGCACGTTGACGGTTTTTGTCTCCGTGACCTTCAACTCGATTGGCCCGAGCTTGGCGCCGGTGGTCTGTTTGTCGTAGCTGAAGCCGCCGTAGGCCAGGCCGAGAATGCCGGCGACGATCAAGACGATGGCGATGATCTGGTTCGATTTCATGGTCTGGCTTTCCGTGCGGGCTAGATTCGCCGGCCCTGGACGACGCGGATCAGGATCACCACGACGGCGATGACCAGCAGGATGTGGATGAAGCCGCCCATCGTGGTCGACGTGACCAGTCCGAGCAGCCACATCACGACGAGGATGACGGCAATGGTTTCGAGCATGGTTTGCTCCTTGTGGTCGAACTGCGATTGGATTGAAACCTGCGCGCCCGCCGCCACGCTTGATGTTGATCAACGCCTCGGCCACGCGCTGCGAAGACTAGGCAGGGAAGCACCGTGCGTCTGTTCGTTGGCGCACACAGGACATTCGCCGCTGCGTGGGCCAACGCACTGACCGGCGCTGCCGATTGCACCAATCTTGTCCAGGCCGTTGCGCAATTTGTGGCGATCCCCGCCGCGCGACAGTCCAGGAGGCTACATGCCAAGCACACAGATCACGGGGTACGGGCCGGTACCTGGGCGCTACCTGCCGGGGCCATGGACAGTCACCGCCGGCCGCGCGCAAGGCGCCGCAACCACGGGCTGCGATCGCAGCTTCGTCGCGCTGCTCGATGCCTACCGGCGCAGCGGCGGCCTGGCGCGTGTCGACGAAGTCAACCGCCGGCTTCAGCGGCGCCTCGGCCACGACGCCGCCACGCTCGAGGGCTGGATCGAGCAACGCGCAGTGATCAACTTCGACTGGCAACTGCAGACCTGGTTGCCTTGGTTCCAGTTCACTGCTGCCGACGACTTGCCATCAGCGACGGTGGCGAAAGTCGTGGCGACGCTGCATCCGGCTTTCGACGATTGGGAAACGGCACAGTGGTTCGCGCGCCCCAACGCGGCACTCGACGATCGTGCGCCGGTCAATGTGATCGTTGCCGACCCTGCCGCCGCCGAGCATGCGGCGCGTATCGACCGATTTGTCGTCATGGGCTGAACGCAATGAGGCTCGTTGCGAACCGAACCGTGGCCGATGTGCTGCGGTGGACGCCAGCACTGTTGAGCCTGGTCGGCGCGGTCGGTGTACTCGGCCTGGAGGCCTGCAACGGCGCCGGCGCGGACACCGCCGTGGTGCCGGCAGGGGCGAGGCCACAGAGCGCTCAAGCTGCGGCGTCGGCGGCGTCCGCGCCGGCCCCGTCGATCTACTCGATCGTGCCCGCCGGGGCGCGCCTGTGAGCCCGCTGCAGTGTTCGGTAGCGTACCGACGGACGCGCACCGTCGACTTCAAATATGGCGACGCTTGGCGTCCGATGACTTGCAAACCCGGCAACACCTACGGAGGGCTGAACACATGCTGACTCAATCTGACGACGAAAAAACCAACGCTGTACGCGGTCTGATCCGGGAGGCTGCCGAAGAAGGCACCGGCGGCACGCTGCCCTTCCGGCTGCCCGCGGCCAACGACACCGATGTGTCGGCCGCCGATTGGGACGGCCTGTTCCAGGCGGCGTCCAGAAGTCTGGCGCGGCTGGTTGTCGATGTAGCGGCATCGCAGAATCGGCGCGGGGTGTTGGAATGCGCCGCGGCGCTGGCCAAACTCAACAGCGGCCTGGCCCAGGAGCGCATGCGGCAGCGCCGAGAAGACAGCGACCTCGTGCATGCTCGCGCTGCGCTGGCCGAGGCTTGGGCCGAGCTTGGTGGGATTCGGCCTGCCGACCGGCCATCGCGCCGAGACGCTCCGCACGACGAGCGGGCTGCGCTGCCAAATCTTGTTCGTTTCGCTACCTGGTTCGATCAGCTGCCAGTGCCGGCTGAACTGCCGATCCAGCCGCTCGCCGTGCTCCACCTCGACCTGGACGACTTCACGCCGATCACCGATGCCCACGGCCAAGCCGTCAGCGACGAATTGCTGCATGTCGTGGCGTCGCGGCTGACCCGCGCGGTGCGAGCCGAAGACGTCGTCAGTCGCCTCGGCAGCGAAGGGTTCGCGTGCCTGCTGGCCGACCTGCCGGGGCGCGAGCGACTGGGCCATCTGGCCTGCAAACTCTTCGACGCAGTTGCCGCGCCGGTGAGGATCGGCAGCCACCAGCTGACCGTGTCGCCGAGCATCGGCATCGCGATGTGTCCGAGCGACGGCAGCACCGCCGAGGCCCTGCTCAAATGCGCTGATGCGGCGATGGTCCACGCCAAGCACGAGCGCTGCGGCTATGCCTTCTTCGACCAAACCCACAGCCGCGTGGCGCTGAGCGGTAGCGACGTAGGACAGTGACTACGGTCGCTCGCGATGCCGTCCTCTTCGCTACGTCCGCCTCGTTCCAGATACTCGCGGCACTCTGGCAATTACGCCATCTTCACAAGGATTCCCATGTTCAAGACAACTCTGCTCAAGCATTCGATTTTCGCAGCCGCCCTGATGGCCATGCCGTTGGCGCAGGCGGCCGTGATGGCCAAGCCGGACTACCAGGCCGCCAAGACTCGGATCAGCGCTGACTACAAGGCCGACAAGGCGGCCTGCGTCCCGCTCGGCGCGAATGCCAAGGACGTCTGCATTCAGGAAGCCAAGGCCAAGGAAAAGGTCGCGCGCGCCGAGCTCGAATACAGCTACACCGGCAAGCCCAAGGACCAGAACAAGATCCTGGTCGCCAAGGCGGAGTCGGTCTATTCGGTGGCCAAGGAAAAATGTGACGACCTGGCTGGCAACGACAAGGACGTCTGTGTCAAACAGGCCAAGGCGGTCGAAGTCAAGGCGCTGGCGGACGCCAAGATGGGCAAGGAGATCGCTGCATCCAAGACCGACGCAGCGCAGGACAAGCGCGACGCCGACTACAAGGTTGCCGTCGAGAAGTGCGATGCCATGGCCGGTGATGCCAAGACCGCTTGTGTCGCCGCCGCGAAGAGGCAGTTTGGCAAGAGCTGATCGGTCCACGACGGCGCTGCGTCACTCGGATTGCGTGAAGATGATCGACGGTTGTGGACAGCGGGCCTCGGGCGGTGGTGTGCAAGTACCACCGCCATTGCGAACCGCGCTGGCCCTGACCGGCGTGATGCGGCTGCGCGCCGTTGCAGTTGCCGGCGGGGCGACGGATTTCATCTGGGAATTTGTCAGCGCCACCGTGGAGCCGCTGCTGCCGTGCAAGCCCCGGCACCTGTATGGCAGGCCCATGAGCGAGGGCCGGGCCGGGGCGCTCGATCATCCCCAGCTCGTCGCGCGCTACCGCAATGTGGTCGAGCGCGGCATCCCGCAGTCGTACGAACAGGTTCACCGGATCGACGGCCATCAGGCCCTGGTGGTCCACCGCGTCCTGCGTGCCGCCAGCGGTGTCGAGGTGTCGCTGACGATTCCGAGCGCCGGTCGGCAAGTGCCCTCGGCCTGGCGCGCGGCGTACCAACGTGCTTTCCCTTGATGAACAGTGAGCAACCACGATGCCTTCACCCACGACCCACCCGCATGAACTGATGCGCCTGCCTTACGCCGAGGCCGCGCTGGCGCCGGTGATATCCGCCAGCACCATCGGCCACCACTATGGCAAGCACCACAAAACCTATGTGGATACGCTGAACAAATTGGTTGCCGACACTGACTTGGCCGGGATGTCCTTGCAGGACACCATTGCTGCGACGAAGGGCCAGTTCGACAAGCGCAAGATCTACAACAGTGCCGGGCAGGTCTGGAACCACGACTTCTACTGGCGCAGCCTGAAACCCGGCGGTGGCGGCAAACCGCCGCAGGCGTTGATGCCCATGATCGACGCCAGCTTCGGCAGCGCGCAGGCCTGCACCGAACGTTTGGCTTCGGCTGCTGGCGAGCACTTTGGCAGCGGCTGGGTGTGGCTGGTGCAAGAAGGTTCGCGGCTCGTCGTCTCCCACACCGACAATGCCGATGGCCCCCACCCACCGGCTGGCCACCCGCTGCTCGTGATCGACCTCTGGGAGCACGCCTATTACCTGGACTACCAGGAAAAGCGCGCCGCGCATGTCGAGGCGGTGCTCGACAAGCTCATCAATTGGGGCTTCGCGGCTGACAACCTCGCCCGGTCAGGCTGACCCGGCTTGGCGCGCGGGATGCAGACTCGAGCGCACACAGCAACGCGCACGAACACACAGGAACACACGGGAGAGTGCATGTCCACCAGCGCGCGCATCACCGGCAAGGTCGAGTACCGAGAAGGCGACGGCGCCAACATCACGATCCGACCCGGGCCTTGCGAAGTTGAAGAAACCGCACTCGACGCCACGATCAGCTGGACTGACGGGCAATCACATGGCTCGGCGGCGATCCCTATCGACGACTACCGGCGTTATGTCGCGACCGCTGCGATCCAGGTCGCCGGTACCGTCGTCTGACCCGCCCGCTTGAAGCCGCCGCCGCTGCCGCCTGGTGCACCCGCCCAAACCGGACACGCCGTGACCAAGATCCGCACCGGGCAGGCCCCGGCAGCATTGACCCGCGCGCAGTTTCACGAGCGCTTCAATGTGCGTTTTTACGATCCCGCTTTCGAGGCCGAACGTGAGGCGATTGCGCGGCTGGAGTTGATCGCGTGGGTCGCCATGCAGGAGGGCCGCAAGGCGCCCATCACCCGCCCCGCGGGCCGTGGCTTTGCCGACCCGACCTACGAAGTCTCGGTGCAATGGCTGGACACCCGCAAGCGCCTGAAGGCAGCGCAGAAGCGCTGGAGCGACAGCGCGGCCCCCTCGCGCGTGCTGCTGATCTGCGGCAGCGCGCGCAACGACGGCACCTGCCCGGGCGAGATCTCCAAAACCTGGCGTTTGACCGAGATCGCACGGCGGGTCGTCGAACGCGCGGGCATCGAGGCCGATGTGTTGGACCTGAGTCTGGTCACGTCGGAATACGGCCGCAATATCCACCCCTGCAAGGGCTGTGTCTCCAGCGCGATGCCGCTGTGCCACTGGCCTTGCAGTTGCTATCCGAACCACGCGCTGAACCAGGCCGACGACTGGATGGCCGAGATCTACGAACGCTGGGTGGCCGCACACGCGGTGATCATCCTGGCGCCGACCTACTGGTACCAGTCGCCGAGCCCGCTGAAGCTGATGATCGATCGCATGGTCTGCGCCGACGGCGGCAACCCCGATCCGACGACCACGCATGGCAAACATGTCGCCGAGGCCAAGGCCATCGAACAGCAGGGCTGGGACTACCCCAAACATATTGCCGGCCGCGCCTACGGCGTCGTCGTTCATGGCGACGTGGCGGGTGTCGAAGTACACCGGCGCAATCTCACCGACTGGCTCGAGTGGATGGGCCTGATCGATGCGGGTGTTGCCGCCAAGCTCGACCGCTACATCGGCTACTACGAGCCCTACTACAACAGCCACGACGCACTGGACGAGGACAAGCCGGTGCAGGAAGAGGTTCGCAACGTCGCCCGCTCGGTGGTCGCAGCCGTCAAGGCGTTGCGTGCCGGACGACTCAGCCAGCCCGACAAGCAGATCAAGGCGCCGCGCCCGAAGTGAGGCTGCCGGCGGGGTTTGCAGGGCCCCATTCATCCATCAAAGAAGGACATCGCCATGAGTGACACGACTGAAGTCGATCAGGTACCGACATCGTTTGGCGTCTTCAAGCCCGTGGGTTGGGTGATGGTCGGCCTGCCGACCCAGGCCAACGCCGATGCGCTGGCCGCCGCGCTGGAGGCCGCGGGTTGGTCGAGTGCCGCGGTGCTGCATTTCAAACACAGCGAAACCGTCGAGGAACTGCAGGCAATGGCCGACAACGCCAGCGCTCTGGCGGGCTTCGGCTTCGAGATCACGCTGCTGCGCCGCTACGTGGCACTGGCCAAGGAAGGGTATTGCTGGTTGCTGGTCAAGGTGGACGGGCTTGAGCATGCCGCCGCAGCCGCTGAAGTCGCCCGCGGTCATGGCGCGACGCTGGCGGTCCACTACCGTGCGCTGACGATCGAAGAGCTGATCTGAAACTCTGAAAGGCCGGCGTGACCGAGCCCCGAATCGAGCGCGACGGCTTCGGACCGATCGACGTCCCGTCGGACGCGCTGTGGGCGGCCCAGACCGCGCGCAGCCTGCGCTTTTTCGCCATCGGCGAGCAGCGCATGCCGTTGGAAATCGTGCACGCGATGGCGCAGGTCAAGCGGGCTGCGGCCGAAGTCAACCGCGACCTGGGTTTGCTCGCACCCGATCGGGCGGCGGCGATCGCCAGCGCAGCGATGCGCGTTGCGGCGGGAGAGTTCGACGCCCAGTTTCCGCTGTCGGTATGGCAGACCGGCTCGGGCACGCAGAGCCACATGAACGTCAACGAGGTCGTCGCCAGCCTGGCGTCGGTCGCACTCGGCGGCGGCCTCGGAGACGCACGCCGGATCCACCCGAACGACGATGTCAACCTGGGGCAGTCGTCGAACGATGTCTTCCCGACCGCGATGCACATCGCTGCGGTGTTGTGCGCGCGGCCGCTGCTGACCTCGCTCGCGGCCTTGCGAGTTGCGCTGCGCACCAAAGCGAACACTTATGCCGACACCATCAAGGTCGGGCGCACCCACTTGCAAGACGCCACGCCGGTCACCTTTGGCCAGGAATTTGGCGCCTTCGATGCGCAGCTCGCGATCGCCGAAGCGGCGATCCGCCGCTCGCTGCCCGACGTCCACGCGCTGGCCATCGGTGGCACCGCAGTCGGCACCGGACTGAACACACATCCAGAATTTGGCGCCTGCGTCGCTGCGGTACTGGCCGCGCGGCTGGACGCGCCCTTTGTCGTCGCCGGCAACCTGTTTGCGGCGATGGCCGGGCACGAGCCGCTGGTCGGCCTGCATGGCGCGCTCAGAACGTTGGCGATCGCGCTCAACAAGATCGCATGCGACATCCGCCTGATGGGCAGCGGGCCGCGCGCCGGCTTGGGCGAGTTGCGGCTGCCGGCCAACGAGCCTGGCAGTTCGATCATGCCGGGCAAGATCAACCCGACCCAGGTCGAGGCGATGACGATGGTCTGCGCGCAAGTCATGGGGCACGACGTGGCGATCGGCATCGCGGCCAGCCAGGGCCAGTTCGAACTCAACGTCTACAAGCCCTTGATCGCGTTGAACCTGATCGACAGCCTGCGCCTGCTGGCCGACGCGATGGCGAGCTTCGGCGTGCATTGCGTCGAGGGCATCGAAGTCGATGCCGAGCGCGCGCAGTCGTTGTTGCAGAACTCGCTGATGCTGGTCACCGCGCTGGTGCCGCACATCGGCTACGAACGCGCAGCGAAGATCGCCCACCACGCGCACGCGCAGGGGCTCGACCTGCGCGCGGCGGCCCTCGAAGTCGGCGGCATCAGCGCCCCCGACTACGACGGCTGGGTCGATGTCCGTCGCATGCTGGCGCCCGGCTGAGCGTCAATCCGGCCGGCGGAAGCGATCCCACGCGTCGCGCGCCGCCGGCCTGGCGTTGTGCCAGTCGAGGCGGGACGCACCGCGGCCATCGGGCCAATCGCGTGCCATATCGGGCTCGACGTCGTCAAAGCTGCGGCCCGGATACAGCGCCAGCGCAGTCACGCCGTAGCCGTACGCCGGGCCGTAGTCGTCAAAGCTCGAGCCGCGTTCAACGTAAGGGCGGGTGGTGTAGTTGTCGCGCCAATACGCGCTCTCGCGTGTCGGGTCGACGACCTCGGCGACACCCTTGCCGGCCAGGCCGCCGACGATGGCGCCGACAGCAGCACCGATGGCCATGCCGACCGGCCCTGCCACGGTGCCGGTTGCCGCGCCGGCGGCGGCACCGCCCAAGGCTGCGCCGATGCCGGTGCCCACCGGGTGCGCGCCCGGGGCGCCTGAAATCGGGTCGAGGTTCGCGTCGCCGCTGTGGGGGTCATTGATGTTGCTCATTGCAAATTCCTTTCGCGGGTTGAATCGGACCAAGGTCAGCGGTCAAACGACATGGGCCGTGTGCGCATCTGTGCGGCGAGCCCAGCGCTGACACCGCAACGATTGCGGCCGACGTCCAGGATGTCTGTGCGATGCCGCACATCGGCATCAGTGGCCGAAAGCAGGGTCTGGGCCTCCCCGGCCCGGCCTCGTCATCTCGCCGCAAAGCCGTGCGGCCGGTGCCGACGATCATCTTCCACGGCGATCGCGATCACACGGTGCAACACACCAACGGCGCAGCGATCGTCGAGCAAGCGCGCGACCCATGCGTCGGCCGAGATGGTGCGGTTCTTCCTTGCGCTGGCGCGGCCTGAGTCGCGCCAGCGGAGCAACTGCGGCGGCAGTCGTCTGTGCGCTGACGCACGTTCTTGTAGGTGCGCGCTGACACCAAGAGCCGGCCGCTGCCGATACCAGCCCCGGCACGGTCTGGCGATCATGAGGGCATGGACCCCTGCTACAACCAACTCCTCGCCGCGCTGCCCGAATACGATTGGGCGAAATTGAAACCGCAGCTCGAACCGGTGAAGCTGGCCTACGGCCAGGTGCTTTTTGAATCGGGCTGCACGCCCGGCGCGGTGGTGTTCCCGACGACAGCGGTGGTCTCGCTGTCGTACATGACGCGCGAAGGCGCGTCGGCTGAAATTGCCGTCGTCGGCAACGAAGGTGTGGTCGGCATCTCGCTGTTCATGGGCGGTGATGCGATGCCTTGTCGCGCCTTGGTGCAGTGTGCCGGGCACGGTTTGCGACTCAACGCCATGTTTCTCAAGTCGGCGGTGGAGCGCAGTGGCACAGTGCTTGCGGTGCTGCTGCGCTATGCCCAATCGCTGATCGTGCAGACGACGACGACTGCGGTCTGCAACCGCCACCATTCGATCGCTCAACAGTTCAGCCGGCGCCTGCTGATGGGCCTGGATCGGTCGCAGTCCGACGAGTTGGTGATGACGCAGGAGGCGGTGGCCAACCTGCTCGGTGTGCGCCGCGAGGGTGTCACCGCCGCGGCGCAGCAGCTGCAGCAGGCCGGCATGATCCGCTACCGGCGCGGCCATATCGAAGTGCTCGACCGCCGCGGCCTGGAAGGGCGCGCTTGCGAGTGTTATGCAGTCGCCAAGCGCGAGTACCAGCGCCTGGTGCCGATGGCGCAGGCAGCCTGAGGCGAAGCGGTGTCGGCGGCTATGTACGCTGGCACACCGACGCCGATGGAGGCGGCCGTCACACTCAGGAGAACGAGGCAAGCGGCATTTTGCGGCCGCTCTCGTCGGCCTGCCGGCATCGATTGGGCGACGGGCGACCCTACCGAGAGCCAACATGGCCAGCGCCCAGAACCAACTCATCGAACGCCTGCCGCGCGCCGACCGCACGCGGTTGCTCGGCGGCTGCGAAGAAGTGCAACTGGTCCTGGGCCATGTGTTGTGCGAGCCCGGCAAGGCGACGCGCCATGTCTGGTTTCCCATCGACGGGTTCATCTCGCTGGTGGCACCGATCGACGACAAGCCGGCACTCGAGGTCGGCATGGTCGGGCGCGAAGGCATGGTCGGCGCGCAACTCGCGCTGGGCGTGGCTACGGTGCCGCTGCATGCGCTGGTGCAGGGCAGCGGCGCGGCAGTGCGCATCAGCGCAACGGCCTTTCGCAGCGAGTTGGAGCGCAGCAAGTCGCTTCAGCAGGTCATTCACCGCTACCTCTACGTGCTGATGGCGCAGTTGACCGGGTCCGCCGCGTGCTTGCGGTTTCACGCCATCGGCCCGCGCCTGGCGCGCTGGCTGCTGATGAGCCAGGACCGCGCGCATGCCGACCGCTTCCATGTCACGCACGAGTTCCTGGCCTACATGCTCGGCGTGCGCCGGGTCGGCGTCACCACCGCGGCGAGCGCCTTGCAGCGCAGCGGCCTGATCGAGTACCACCGTGGCGAGATGGCGGTGCTCGACCGCGCCGGCCTGGAAGCGATGGCGTGTGCCTGCTACGCCAATGACCGCCGGGCCTACGCCGATCAGTTCGGCTGAACCCGCCACCACGCCTGATGGTGACGTCGGAGCGTCATCGCCAGCCCGCGCCGACAACAATGAGGTGCTGACCCAGGCCGTGCTGGCGTCCGCCGACGGCCCGCATGCGGCCCGGCTCGCGTCCGCGGATGTCGCGCCGCAGGTGTTGCTCACCGCGCCGAGCGATGCGCGCAGCGTATCGCTGACGGTGCTTGCGGTGCTGGCGAGCCTGTACGTGCTGCACTGGGCCGCGGCGGTCGTGGTGCCGTTGCTGCTCGGTCTGACCTTCAGCTACGCACTGACCCCGTTGGTCAATCGGTTGGTGCATCTGCGCATACCGCGCGCGCTGGCAGCGGCTTTGATCATGATCGGTCTCCTGGGCGGCGTCGGCACGCTGTCCTGGTCGCTCAGCGACGACGCGGCAGAGATGGTCGCGGCCCTGCCCGAGGTGGCGCAGAAACTGCGCCGCGGCATCGACCGCATGCGCCAACAGGGTTCGGTTGGTGCCATCGAGAAAGTGCAGAAGGCGGCGACTGAACTCGAGCGCGTGGCCGAAGACGGCACCGTGAGCGCGCCCAGCCGCAGCGTGACCAAAGTCCAGATCGAGCCGGCCAGGTTCAACGTCAAGGACTACCTCTGGACCGGCACGCTCGGCCTGATGGGGGCTGTGGGGCAGGCCATGGGCGTGCTGATCATCACGTACTTCCTGCTCGCTTCAGGCGACACGTTCCGCCGCAAGATGGTCAGGATCGCCGGCCCGACCTTCGGCCAGAAACGATTGACGCTGCAGGCCCTGGATGAGATCGATCTGCAGATCCAGCGCTACTTGATGGTTCAGGTCTTCACCAGCGCGTTGGTCGGCGGGGCTACCTGGCTGGCCTTTCTGTGGATTGGCGTCGATCACGCAGGCGTGTGGGGCGTGGTCAGCTTTGTGCTGAACTTCATTCCCTATTTCGGCAGCATCGTTCTCACCGGGGCATCGGCGGTGCTGGGCTTCGTGCAGTTCGGCAGCGTCGAGATGGCGCTGCTCATCGCCGGCTCCACCTTGCTCATCAACACCATCGAAGGCAACCTTCTCACGCCGTGGCTGACCGGCCGCGCGAGTCGCATGAACCCGGTGGCGATATTCGTCGGCGTGTTGGCATGGGGTTGGCTGTGGGGCCTGTGGGGCCTGTTTCTCGGCGTGCCGATCCTGATGGCCATCAAGGCCGTGTGTGATCGTGTCGATGACTTCAAGGCGGTGGGGGAACTGTTGGGTGATTGAGGTTCCAGCACGCGGCGGCGGCGGCCGGCGGCGCTGCTGCATTCCGGCGTGGTGGCACTGCGGCGCGGTCAGCGGCCCGTTGACTGAGCGCCGCCCGCACGGGACGAGAACGTGAGCTTGCGCCAGCTCGACGCGCTGATTCGCCAGGCCGTCAACGCCTGGATCGACGATTTCGCGCCGAGCATGGGCGCGGCGATCGCCTTCTACACGATCTTCTCGCTCGCACCGCTGCTGCTGATCGCCATTTCGGTGGCGGGCCTGATCTTTGGCCGCGACGCCGCGAGTGGTGAAGTGCTGGCGCAGCTGCGCGGGCTGATGGGCGATGCCGGCGCCGAGGTCGTGCAGGGCATGCTCGAAAGCGCCAACCAGCCGGGCAAGAGCGAGTTCGGCGCGCTGGTCGGCGGCCTGCTGCTGCTGTTCGGCGCGACCACCGTGTTCGGCGAATTGCAAGACGCGCTCGACCGCATCTGGCGGGCCCCCGAGCGCAAGAAGGTTTCCGGCCTGTGGAGCCTGGTGCGCTCGCGGCTGCTCGCCTTCGGCATGATCCTGGGCGTCGGTTTTCTACTGATGGTGTCGCTGCTGCTCAGTGCTGGCCTGGCGGCGCTGGCGCAATGGAGCGGCGCGCGGTTCAGCGGCTGGGAAGCGGCGGCGACCGGCATCGACTTTGGCGTCAGCTTCGTCCTCGTCGCGGCGATGTTCGCTTCGATCTACAAGTTCATGCCGCGGGTGCGCATTGCCTGGCCGGACGTCTGGGTCGGTGCGCTGGTCAGCTCCTTGCTGTTCAACGTCGGCAAGCTGCTGATCGGGCTGTATATCGGCAAGAGCGACCTCGCGTCGGCGTTCGGCGCCGCGGGTTCGCTGGTGGTGCTTCTGCTTTGGGTCTACTACTCGGCGCAGATTTTCTTGCTCGGCGCCGAATTCACCTGGGTCTATGCCCATGCGCAGGGGTCGCGCCGGCAGTCGCGGCCCGGCGCTGCGGCGGCGGTGCCGACGCGGACCAGCGCATGAATCTCCCCGGGGCAGCGGGTCAGCCGCCGGCAGCCCTTGGTCGTTGAACCTCGCTGCGTTTGAGTTCGAGGTATTCGGCCCGCTCGAGTTCGTGCAGTTGCCGCGGATAGCGCTCGACGCCGCTGTGCCAATCGTTCAGCCGCTTGGCCAGTTGCTGCGGCTCGGGCAGCGACAAGGCACCGAGATAAGCTTCGATCGCGAGGTAGTAGCGCATCGTGTTGCGCTCGATCAGGCCGCGCGTGCTGCCGATGTAGATCGGCTCGCCGTTGGCGTGGTTGCCGATGATGCTGAAGCCGACCTTGTCGCGGCCCAGCGTCGCCAGGTAACCTTGCAGCGCCAGGCGCGCGGCCAGGCCGTGGCGGTAGGCATACGACATGTGCACGAAGCTGTGCTTGGCGTCCAGCGCCACGACTTCGATCTCGATTCGGTAGTGGCTGGTGCCCAGCGGGCCTTCGTCGGCGCTGAGCTCGGCTTGCAGGTAGTCGCTGCGGTCGGCAAGCAGCCGGTAACTGAACTCGATGGCATAGGCGTCAGCCAGGGGTTGGTCGTATTTACGCCCGACCCGCAAGCCCAGCGTGGCATCGGTTTTCGACCCGGTTGCGACGCAGCGCTTGACGTTGAGATGCAGGATCAGGATGTCACACCAGCGATCGACGCCCTGCAACGCCGGACCGGCGACCTCAAAGGGCTGATCGATGCGCGCGTAGATGTCGCCTTTGAGATCGCCCGCGCCTTCTTTGGATTCCAGGACCAGGGGGCGCCGGAAGGCGTTGTTCGCCAGCGCGTCGCGCAGGCTGGCGTGGCGCATCTTCAGTGTCGCCGCGTCTTGGGCTTGCGCCAGCGGGCAGGCCGCCAGCGCGCAGCAAAGCACGGCGCGAATCGCGCGCCGCAGAACGATGTTGGGGCCATGGGTCATGCGTTGTCCGCACGCTATCGATGGTGCCACCCGGTGTCTGTTCGCAACCCCACATTGCGGCGGCCGGGGCGGGGCGGGGTCGGCGCGTCGCGGTCGTGTAGGAGCCGGCCGACACGCGCGGCCGGTGCACGCCGATGGTCAGGGCCACGCGCCGGGCCGACGATCGGGTCCAGTCCACAACCGGGAGAGGTTGATGAAGGTCTCGGCACAAAACAATGCCGACCGTGCTCACCTGGCGGCGCTGATCGAGCCGACGTCGGTGGCCATGTTGACCACCGCCGCTGACGACGGCAGCCTGGCCAGCCGACCGATGATGCCGCTGGAAATGGATCGCGGCGGCGCGCTGTGGTTCTTTACCGATCTGCGCTCGGCGAAGGTCGAACAGTTGCGTGCGCTCAACCTGGCTTTCAGCGATGAGAAGCATGCTTCTTATGTCTCGCTGTCGGGCCACGGCGAGCTGCATACCGATCGCGCGCAAATCCAGCGCCTTTGGTCGCCGGCGGCTCGACCCTGGTTTCCCGACGGCCCGGCGTCCACCAACCTGGCTTTGTTGAAGGTCGTGCCCGATAGCGCGGAGTATTGGGACGGACCCAACACCAAGATGGAGCGCATCTTTGCGATGAACACATCCGTATTGGCGGGCAACCCGGTCGGCTGGGGTGTGCACGACAGGCTGACCGCCCAGGCCAAGCCGGCGCACAGCAGCGTCGCCAGATGACGCCGCCGGCCGCGCCGCTGACGCGCGTGCCGCGGTGGGCCTACGGCCTGGCGGCCACGCTGCTCGCCCTGGCCGCCGCGGTGGCGGTCGGTGAATGGCGGGGCTGGCCGTTTCTGGCCGGCCCGCTGCAGCGCTTGCTCTCCGACCGGCTCGAGCGCCGAGTGCAGCTGTCTGACAACCGCGACACCGCCGGTGCACCAGCGGGTGCTCGCGGCGATGCATTTCGAGTCCGATTCATCGGCGGCCTGCGCCTGCACACGACCCGGCTCGAAGTTGCCGCACCCGATTGGAGCAGCGCGCCGCACTTGCTGCGCGCCCGCGATGTCGATCTCGAAATCGGCTATGCCGATCTCTGGCGTGCGCAGCGCGGCGGGCGCTTGCGGGTGCATCGACTGCAGGCCAGCAGCCTCGATGCGCAGCTTGAGCGCGCAGCCGATGGCCGCACGTCGTGGCAGCTCGGTCCACCGCCGGGCAAGCTGCCTGCGGATGCGGCGCTCGAGCCGCTGCGTTTGCCGCAGTGGGGCCGCCTGCAGGTCGGCAGCGGCCTGGTGCACTACCGCGACGCACCGCTGGCGATCGACGTGCAGGCGCGTGTCTTGCTGCAAGACGCTGCGGCGTCAGCGCCCGCCGGGGCCGGCCAGCGCCTGCAAGTCGATGTCACAGGCTTTGTTCGCAAGCTACCGGTGAAGATCGATGCCGTGGCGTTTGGCGTGCAGCCCTGGAGCGCAGGCGATGTCTCGACGGTGCCGGTACCTCTGGCGTTGCAAGCCAGCGTCGGCCGCGCGCGTTTGAGTTTTTATGGCACCGCCACCGACGCCACGCAGTTGAGCGGTCTGGTCGGGCGCTACGGCCTGCAGGGCCCGTCGCTGGCGGCGGTCGGCGACGCCTTCGGCGTGACGCTGCCAACGACCGCGGCCTTCAGCATGGGCGGCCTGGTGCGCGTGCAGGGCGACACCTGGTACACGGTTGTTGACGACGCCAGCATCGGCTTGAGCCATTTGAACGGCGCGTTTGTTTATGAAGCCGCGCGCAACCCGCCCTTGCTGGCCGGGCGCCTGGGCGGTGCGCGGCTGATGCTGGTCGACCTGGGGCCGGTGGTCGGCACCACGGCCATCGTGCCGGCCGATGCGCTGGGCAGCGGGCTGGTGGTCAAGCCGAGCAAGGGCGCGGGCAAGGTGTTGCCTGACCGGCCGTTCGACTTGCCCAGCTTGCGCAAGATGGACGCCGATGTCTCGATCGATATCGCCCACGCCGACCTCAACACGGTCTACCTGGAGCCGCTGCAACCGCTGCGCGGACACCTGCAACTTGCCGACGCGGTGTTGACGTTGCGCGAGCTCGATACACGTACCGCGCAGGGGCGGCTGAAGGGCCAACTGGCGTTGGATGGTCGCAGCGAACGGGCGCTGTGGACTACCGACCTGCGTTGGGACGACGTCCGCCTGGAGCGCTGGATTCGGCAGCCCCGCGCCAATGGCGCGCCGCCGTATGTGTCGGGCCGCCTCAATGGCAGTGCCACGCTGGCTGGGCAGGGCCGCTCGACGGCGGAGATCCTGGCCAACCTCAAAGGCCAGGTCCGCAGCGAGCTGCGCGGCGGCAGCGTCTCGCACCTGGTCATCGAAGCCGCTGGCCTGGATATCGCCCAGAGCCTGGGGGTGTTGATCAAGGGCGACGATGCCTTGCCTGTGAGCTGCGCCGTGGCCGACTTGGTGGCCGACCGCGGCGTGTTGCGCACCCGGGTGATGGTGCTCGACACCAGCGACTCGACGGTCTGGATCGATGGCTCGTTGTCGCTGGCCAGCGAGCAACTCGACCTGCGGGCCGTCGTCAGCCCGAAAGACCGCAGCCCGCTGGCGCTGCGCACGCCGTTGCGCGTGGAGGGCAGTTTTTCCGACCCGCGGCTGGTGCTCGACAAGGGCGCGATCGGCGGCAAGGTCGCGGCGGCGTTTGCACTCGCGCTGCTCAACCCGCTGGCCGCGCTGATCCCGCTCTTCGACATGGGCAATGCAGACGAAGCCGGCCGCGGCGCCGCCGGTTGCCAGGCGCTGATCAAGCGCATGCCGCCCAAACGCCCCGCTGGCGCGGTGCGCTGATGCAAGCGATGCAAGCGCAGCGGTGAGCCATGCAAGCGCCTGCGATCGCCCCCGCCACGGCAGTGCCGCCGACCGCGCTGCAGCGCATCGGGCGCAGCAGTGCAGCGTCGTTCGAGGAGGGTCTGGCGCTGCTGAGTTTTGTCGGCGAGACCGCCTTGGCTTTTGCAGCCAGCGTGATGCGCCCGGCGCGCTGGCGCTGGCGCCAGGTGCTGTTCAATATCCGCACTGCCGGTTTCGATGCACTGCCGATCGTCGGCCTGCTGTCATTTTTGCTTGGCGTGGTTGTGGCCTACCAGGGCGCCGACCAGTTGCGCCAGTACGGCGCCAACATCTTTGTTGCCGACCTGGTCGGCGTGTCGATGCTGCGCGAATTTGCGCCGCTGATCACGGCGATCATCATCGCTGGCCGTTCGGGGTCGGCCTACGCCGCGCAGATCGGCACGATGGCCGTCACCGAAGAGATCGACGCGCTGCGCACCTTGGGCATCGCGCCGCTGGAGTTGCTGGTGCTGCCCAAGGTCATCGCGCTGGTCATCGCGCTGCCACTGCTGACCGTATTCGCCGATGTGCTCGGCGTCTTCGGCGGCATGCTGATGGCACGCTCGCAGCTCGACGTCAGCTTCACCGAATTTCTCGACCGCTTTGTCAAGGCGGTGAGCCTGACGACCTACTTCGTCGGCTTGGCCAAGGCGCCGGTCTTCGCCGCGATCATCGCCATCGTCGGCTGTTTTCAGGGCCTGCGCACGCGCGGCGGTGCCGACAGTGTCGGCCGCCAGACCACGCGTGCGGTGGTGCAGTCGATCTTCCTGGTGATCGTCGTCGACGCGCTGTTCTCGGTCGCTTTCAGCATGCTCGACCTTTGAGATGAACGCCGCCGCCACAACCGCAGCTCAGCCGGCTGTCGCACCCGATGCCGCACCCGATGCTGCACCTGATGCCGCACCTGATGCCGCACCTGATATCGCATCAGAAGCCGCGCCCGAAACCGTGATCTCGCTGCGCGGCGTGACAACCCGCTTTGGCGCGCATGTCGTTCACGACGGCGTCGACCTCGACGTGCGGCGCGCTGAAATCTTCGCCCTCGTCGGCGGCAGCGGTTCGGGCAAATCGACGCTGCTGCGCGAGATGATCCTGCTGCACCGGCCCGATGCCGGCGAGATCAACGTGCTCGGCACCGCGCTGCGTGATATCGGCGACGACGCCGCGCTTGCGCTGCGCCGGCGCTGGGGCGTGATGTTCCAGCATGGCGGCCTCTTCGGCGCGCTGACGGTGAAAGAGAACATCGGCCTGCCGCTGCGCGAGCACAGCGACCTGAGCGACGCACAGATCGACACCATCGCTGACGCCAAGCTGGCGCTGACCGGGCTGGCACCCGAGGTCGGCGCGCAAGTCCCGTCAGAGTTGAGCGGCGGCATGCTCAAGCGCGCCTCGCTGGCGCGTGCGCTGGCGCTCGACCCCGAACTGCTTTTTCTCGACGAGCCGACAGCAGGGCTCGACCCGATCAGCGCCGGCGGCGTCGACGAACTGGTGCGCAGCTTGCGTGACCAGTTCGGCCTGACGATCGTGATCATCACCCACGACCTCGACCTGCTCTGGCAGGTCGCCGATCGGGTGGCGGTGCTCGGTGGCGGCAAGGTGCAGGGCGTCGGCTCGATGGCCGAGTTGTCGGCGTTGCCAAATCCATTGATTCGACCGTATTTCGAAGGCCCCCGCGCACGCGGCGCGCAGGCCGCCAACGACAGCAACGACAGCAACGACAGCATCGACAAGGGGAGCGCACCATCGAAACCAAGGTGAACTACGCCCTCGTCGGTGCATTCGTGCTGGCGCTGGGCGCGGCGCTGATTGCCGGCGCGCTATGGCTGGCCGCGGGCGGCGCAACCCGGCAGTCCTACGACCTGTACCTGGCGCTCATCGACGAGTCGGTGGCCGGGCTGAACCTGAACGCGCCGGTGAAGTACAACGGCGTCGACGTCGGCAAGGTCAAGGGCATCCAACTCGACCCGGACAAGCCAGAGCGGGTGCGGCTGACCTTTGCCATCGACCGTGGCACGCCGATCCGGGAAGACACCGTCGCGGTCTTGAAGACCCAGGGGCTGACGGGCATCGCGTATGTCGAGCTCGGTGGCGGTACACGTGACTCCCGGCCTTTGCGCGCGACACCGCTAGAGCCGTACCCGGTGATCCAGACCAAGCCGTCGCTGAGCGCGCGGCTGGAAAACGTGCTGACTTCGGTACTCGCCAAACTCGACAGCACGTCGAGCAATGTCGACGCGCTGCTCAGCGCCGAAAACCGCAAGGCTTTCAGCAGTGCGCTGGCCGATATCGCGGTTGTCTCGCGCACCCTGGCCGCGCGCAAGGACACGCTCGACGCGGGCATTCGCAGCGCGGCGCGCACCTTCGACAACGGCGCGCGGGTGAGCGCGCAACTTGGGCCGGTGATCGAGCGCATCGGGCGCAGCGCCGACGCGGTCGAGAAGCTCGGCAACGAGGCGACTTTGGCCAGCACCAATGCCGGCAAGACAGTCGATGTGGTTGGCGCCGAAGTCCAGCGCATCACTGCCGACATCAGTGCCGATACGCTGCCGCAACTGCAGCACTTGCTGGTCGAACTGAACATGTTGTCGGGGTCGCTGCGGCGGCTGAGCCAACAGACCGAACGCAACCCGAGCAGCCTGCTGTTCGGCAGCAGCCCGGCGCCGCCGGGCCCAGGCGAAACCAACCCGGGGGCAAAGCGACCATGAACAAGTCCCGACTCGCGCGCTGGTCCGCGCTGGCCATTGCTGGCTTGGCGTTGAGCTGGTTACCGGCTTGCAGCGCCCTGTTGCCAAAACCGGTGCCGCCGCCGGCGTTTTTTGCCATCGACGGTGCGCTCGTCGGCGCACGCAGCGAGCCGCGCAAAGTGTCGATCGGACCGGCCAGCGCGCCGACCCTGATGATCAACCCGCCGCAGGCCAGTGCGGGCTTCGACAGCCAGCGCATCATCTACATGCGCCAGCCGCACCGGCTCGAATATTTCGCGAACAGCGAGTGGGTCGACACACCAGCGCGCATGCTCGCGCCGCTGATCGTCGCAGCACTCGACGACACGGGGGCCTTCCGCGCCGTGCTCGCCACGCCCAGCGCGGCGGCCGCCGACCTGCGCCTGGACACCGAGATCGTGCGCTTGCAGCACGACTTTGGCGCAGCGCCCAGCCGCGTGCGCCTGACCTTGCGTGCAACGCTCAGCGACAACATCACGCGCCAGGTGCTGGCCCAGGTCGATATCGACAACCGTGCCGACGCCGCCAGCGAAGACGCCTACGGCGGCGTCGTCGCGGCGAACCACGCCACGCGGGTCACGCTGCAAACCCTGGCGGCGTTTTGCAGCCAGGCCGCGGCGCAATGGCAGGCGCGCGATGGCGGCGCCGCCAAGCGTGCCGTCGGACGCTTGTAAACCGAGCAAAACGAGGCTAACGAATGACTGCAACGGCACAACCCGGCGCGCGCGAAGGCGCTGCGGCGGCGTCTGGCCCAGTGCCGGCGCCGGCCCGGGTACATCACGCCCCGCAGGGGCTGGGTGATCGTTTTGCGCTCGCCTTCACCCGCCTGCTGCGCTGGCTGGCCGATACTTTTTTTGCCCAACGCTACGGCCACCGCGCGATCGTTCTCGAAACGGTGGCCGCGGTGCCGGGCATGGTGGGCGCGACACTGACGCACCTGCAATGCCTGCGCCGCATGGTCGACGACGAGGGCTGGATCCGCACCCTGCTGGAAGAGGCCGAGAACGAGCGCATGCACCTGATGACGTTTGTGGCCATCGCCAAACCGACGGCCTTCGAGCGGCTGGTGATCCTGTTCGCGCAGTGGCTGTTTTACATCGGCTACTTCGTGCTCTACCTGGTGTCGCGCCGCACCGCGCACCGCGTCGTCGGTTACTTCGAAGAAGAAGCGGTGCTCAGCTACACGCTGTATCTTCAAGAGATCGACGCCGGCCGCGCCGACAACGTCGCCGCCCCGGCCATCGCCAGGCACTACTGGCAGTTGGCCAGCGACGCGACTCTGCGCGATGTCGTGCTCGTGGTGCGTGCCGACGAAGCCCACCACCGCGACGTCAACCACGCGCTGGCCAGCCAGTTGTCCGGCCAGCCCGCCGACGTCGCGCGCGCCGCGCCCTATCCGCCACACGCCGACAGCCCGCGCCCGCCTGGCGTCTAGCGCGCTGGTCCGCCCGCCGGTGCATTGCGGCGCGGCGCCAACCGCCTGCGGGCGACGGTGCGGTCAGCGGCCGCGGCCGCCGCGGTCCTGCCAGTTCGGGACGCTGTCGCCGTCGCGGTCGCGGCGCGGTTGCTGGTTGCGGTTGTCGCGCTGGCCGCGATCCGTGCGGTCATCATGTTCGTATCGGTGCGGCGTGACGTAGCCGCCGCGATCCCAGCGGGTGCGGTCGTTGCGGTCGTAGCGGTTCGGGATGCCATCACCATCACGGTCCCAGCGCGGGTTGTAGACCGGGTCGCGGCGATTGGGCACGCCATCGCCGTCATGGTCCCAGCGGGTCGGTTGCTGATACGAGCGGTCCTGGTGGTGGCGCGGTTGATAGACCACTACCGGCAGCGTGTACACCACATAGGGCTGCGAGTACACCGGCTGCGGCTGCGGCTGCGCATAAAGCTGCACCCCGATCGGCCCGCCGATCGTCACCGACCACTGGACATCGTTCTCGCGAGCCTGGGCCAGGCTGCTGGTCAGTGCGGCCGCCAGCGCCAAGGCGCCGACGATCCATTTGCTGCTGCTCATGATTGAACTCCTGGGTTGTTGCTCTGGGCACCGTCCGGGTTGCGGTGCCGCCATCCCAAAACGAGCTGGCCCCGGCCGCGGTTCACGCCGATCGTGTCAAGCGCAGGTAAAGCCGCGTTGTGGCGCGTTTGGGCGTCGCGCCCAAGCGCCGGCGCGTCTGTCTGCAAGCGCACAGACCACAGCCGCGCGGTGCCCCACTCTCGAGCGCACGCGCGTGCAGGCACTCGCGTGCGCTCATCACCATGTCATCCACCCCCCGTCGCACATCACCTCGGTACTGCCCATCACGCGCTGCCGCAAGCCTCGGGCTGGGCTTGGCGCTGCTGCTGGGCGGCTGTTCTGCGCTGGCGCCAACGCCGCCGCAGCTTGTGTTGGTGAGTCAGACGGCAGCTCCTGCTGACGACGTCGCCGCGCCTGCGATGGTCGTGGCCAGTGAAGTCACGGCCCTGCGCGATGGCGTGCTTTCGCCTTGGAGTCCGCCGGCGCTGCTGCCGGCGTTGTTGCCGGTGAGTACGCGCGTATCGAGTGACCCCGTGCCGGCCAACCAGTACTTGCGCCGCGCCAGCGCCAGCTTCGATACGAGCCAGGGCGCCCGAGCGTCGGCCGGCCGTGCGCTGGCGGTTGGTGGCCGTGCGGGTGCGGTGGCAGGCGCGGCGCAAGCCGGTGCCGCCGCGGCGCCGGTCTTGTCGATCGGCGGGCGGCTGCGCGTCACAGGCGAGCCCCTGTCGGTCGCCGACGCCTACCGCGCACGCGGCCTCGCCGCTGGCCCGACGGGGCTGGGCGGTGCAAGCAGGCTCGGCGTCGAGTGGCGCCCCGCCAAGGCCACGTTCGGGCTCGAGCATGGCGCGATCGGCATGCAACTGGATTCGGGCTACAGGCTGTCGCTCAAAGTGCGCCATGGTCGGCCGAGCCTGTACTTGCGCGGAAAGTTTTGATCGTACGCAACACCGCTCCAGGCGGTCGATGCAAAAGGCCCCCGCTGTGTTCGCCATCGCACAGAACCCGTCCCGACATGCGCCTACCCTGAGCCAGTGCAATGGCCGTTGCCACGCACCGGCCCCTACTTCTGCCCCGCATAGGAATTGCCATGAAACACTCGATCACGACCATCGCCTTGTTGGCCACTTTTGGCCTTGCCGCGTGCGACCGACCCACCGTCGTTCCGGTGCCGGTGCCGGTGGCCGTGCCCGGACCCGCCGGCACGCCCGGCGCCACGGGCGCCACGGGCGCGACTGGCAATACCGGCGCCACCGGCAGCACCGGCACCCCGGGCAGCCCGGGCTATACCGGCGATACCGGTGCGACCGGCAGCACCGGCGCCACCGGGAAGGCCGGTGATGGCACGACGGTGATCGTTGTCACGCCGCCAGCGTCGGCACCAACCAAGTGAACCCTGTCCATCCACTTTCTAGGAGCACACCATGAGCTTGGGCACCATCCTGTTGATCGTTCTGGTCCTGATGTTGATCGGCGCTTTTCCATCCTGGGGCCACAGCAGGAGTTGGGGCTACGCACCGACCGGCGGTATCGGCCTGGTGCTCGTGATCGTGGTCGTGCTGCTGGTGATGGGGAAAATTTGACGCGCAGCGCTGTCCTGGTGGCAGCGCTGGCCCTTCTTGCGCTGCTTGCCGCCTGCGGCGACACCGCGTTGCTGCCGGTTTCGGCAGGCACGGGGCCGCGCCCTGAGTTGCCAGTACCGCAGCAGCGCCTGATCCCGACCGTCAATATCGCGCCGGCCAATCCCTGGCCGCGTGGCGCCCTGCCGCAGGCCGCCCCCGGGCTGCATGTCGCGGCGTTTGCCAACGGCCTGGACCACCCACGGTGGTTGCTCGTGCTGCCCAACGGCGACGTGCTGGTGGCCGAAACCAACGCACCGCCCAAACCCGAAGACGCCAAGGGCCTCAAGGGCTGGGTGATGGGCCTGATGATGAAACGCGCCGGCGCCGCGGCGCCAAGTGCGAACCGCATCACGCTGCTGCGCGACAGCGATGGTGACGGCGTCGCCGACCTGCGCTCGGTCTTGCTCGAAGGCCTGAACTCGCCCTTTGGCATGGCCCTGGTCGACGACGCGCTGTACGTGGCGAACTCCGACGCGGTGATGCGCTTCACCTACACCCCCGGCGACACGCGCATCACCGCGCCGGGCCTGCAGGTCGTGACGTTGCCGGCGGGTCCGATCAACCACCACTGGACCAAAAATGTCATCGCCAACGCCGACGGCAGCAAGCTGTACGTCACCGTTGGTTCGAACAGCAACATTGCCGAACGCGGCATCGAGGCCGAAGCCGGGCGCGCCGCGATCTGGGAGGTCGATGTCAAGACCGGCGAGCACCGCATCTTTTCATCGGGCCTGCGCAACCCGAACGGGCTGGCCTGGGAGCCACAAAGTAGGGCGCTGTGGACGGTGGTCAACGAACGTGACGAACTCGGCAGCGACCTGGTGCCCGACTACCTGACCTCGGTACGCGACGGCGCTTTCTATGGCTGGCCGTACAGCTACTACGGCCGCCATGTCGACACCCGGGTCGAGCCGCCGCGGCCCGACCTGGTGGCCAGCGCGGTCGTGCCCGACTACGCGCTCGGGCCGCATGTGGCGCCGCTGGGTCTGGTGTCTTCGGTCGGCAGCACGCTGCCCGCGACCTATGCCAACGGCATGTTCGTCGGCGAACATGGCTCGTGGAACCGGCGGCCGCACAGCGGCTACAAGGTTGTCTTCGTGCCCTTCGCGGCGGGTGTTCCGGCGGGCATGCCGGTCGATGTGCTGGGCGGGTTTCTCAGCGACGATGGCCAAGCCTTCGGGCGCCCGGTGGGTGTGGCGATCGACAAGACCGGCGCGCTGCTGGTCGCCGACGACGTCGGCAATACGGTCTGGCGCGTGAGTTCGCGGCGCTGACGCCGACGCGGCCGCGATGTCGCAGCGATTTCGCACCCCGGCCATGCGCGCCGGTATCGTGTTGGCCGCGCTGACATTGGGCAGTTGTGTCGGCTGCAGCAGCCTGCCGCGGTTCGTGCCTGACCTGTCGCGCGGCGCACGCGCGCCGGTGCAGATCGAAGGCGCGCGCGGCCCGTTGTCGGCGGCGCAGAGCCAGACGATCCTGGCCGAGCTGGCGCGTCGCAGCCCCAACACCGATATCTTCGACCGCCACCTGGCGCTCGAAGAGAGCATCGTCGGCAGCCCGCTGACCAGCGGCAACCAGGTGCTGCTGCTGCAGGATGGCCCGGCCACCTACCAGGCGATGTTCAAGGCGATCGAGGCTGCCAAGGACCACATCAATATCTCGACCTACATCCTCGACGACGATGAGGTCGGCCAGCGTTTTGCCCAGGCCTTGATCAACAAGCAGGGCCAAGGCGTGCAGGTCAACCTGCTGCACGACAGCGCGGGCACGATCCGCACCCCGGCGGCGTTTTTTGCCACGCTTGCCGCCAGCGGCATCCGGGTCCTCGAGTTCAACCCGGTCAACCCGCTGGCCGCGCGCGAGACCTGGGAATGGAATCAACGCAACCACCGCAAGTTGCTCATCGCCGACGGGCGCATCGCGTTTCTCGGCGGCATCAATATCAGCAGCGTGTACTCGGGCGGCTCGTTCAAATCGGGCTCGAAGGGGCAGCCGAAAAGCGGCAGCACCGATGTGTTGGCCTGGCGCGATACCGACTTGCAATTGCAGGGCCCGGTGGTCGCCGAGCTGCAAAAAATGTTCATCGAGTCCTGGGCCCGGCAGAAAGGCCCGGCGCTGGCGGCGAAGAAGTATTTTCCGCCGCCGCAAGCGGCTGGCGGCCAGGTCGTGCGCGCGATCGGCAGCTCGCCCGACGATGCCTTCAGCTTGATCTACGTGACGCTGCTGTCGGCGATCGCCAGCGCCGAGACCAGCGTGCGCATCACCAACGCCTACTTCGTGCCCGACCCGCAATTGCTCGACGCGCTCGAAGCGGCGGCGCAGCGTGGCGTCGAGGTGAGCCTGATCCTGCCCAGCCGCACCGACTCCTGGCTGACCTTCCACGCCGGCCGCCGCAGCTACGATCGTTTGCTGCGTGCCGGCGTCAAGGTGCACGAACGCCGCGGCGTGATCCTGCATTCCAAGACCGCGTTGATCGACGGCGTCTGGGCGACGGTCGGCTCGACCAATCTCGACTGGCGCAGCTTCTTGCACAACCACGAACTCGACGCGGTCGTGCTCGGCGCTGACTTCGGCAGCCAGATGCAGGCGGTGTTCGACAAAGACCTGGCGGCGTCGGACCCGATCACGCTGCAAGCCTGGCAGCAGCGCTCGCCCGGCCTGCGCCTGAAAGAGCTGTTTGCCGGCGCCTGGGAGTACTGGCTTTGACTGCCAGGCTTTGACTGCCTGGCTGTGAAGCTTGGGCGCGTAGGCCGCGGCCTACGCCTGCAGGGCGCGAGCGGCGACACGGTGAACCGCGCTGCGCCGATAGGCACCCGGCGGCGCCGCGACCACAGTCCACGCTCAGGCATCTGCATCGGGTGCCGCAGTCATCGCGCATGCGCAGAAGGTCCATCATGAAAACACGCAGTCTTGCCATCGCCTGTTCTGTTTCGGCGTTGGTGCTGATCACCGCCTGCTCGTCCAACCCGCCGCGCGCTGACACCAGCCCCGGCCGCAGCAGCACGGCGAGCAACGAACTCCAGTACGGCAACGTCACCGGCATCGACGTGGTGGCGTCGTCGTCCCGCGGCGCTGGCGGCGCGGTGCTCGGGGCCGTGATCGGTGCCGTGATCGGCAACCAGGTCGGCAGCGGCAGCGGTCGTGCCGCGGCCACCGGCCTGGGCGCAGTGGGCGGTGCGGTCATCGGCAACCAGATCCAGAAGCGCAACGACAGCGACGTTTACCGCGTCAGCGTGCGCATGGACAACGGCGGCACAGCGGTCTACGACTATTCGAACATCGATGACCTGCGTGTCGGTGACCGGGTGCGCGTGCAGGGCGGGCAACTGCACCGCGTCTGAGGTTCGCGAGCAGGCGCCGCGGCCGGGCTGCGGCGGTTGACAGGGTTCGCGGCGATCCTTATGCGCGTTGGCGTACAGACGCGCGGCGCCTTTGCGGCCAGCATCCAGGTTGTCATGTGCACCCTGGATGAATCCCGAGATGATCCGTAACGCCTGGACTGGCGAGCCCCACGCAGAAAAAACGATCACGCCAAGCAGCGACCGGGCGCAGCCCGGCGCGGGCATCGCGATCGATGACGACTGGGCCGTTTTGCTCGGTGCCGTGACCTCCCGGCTGCGCGAGACCGTGAATAACATGCCCCCGCACCAGTTCAACGGCACCACGGCGCCGTTGCAGACCTGCTTGCTCGAATGTGTCGACGCGCTCGATCAGTTGCACGCTTCGATGATCGACGCGCTGGCGAGAACGCCGGTTCAACCCGATCAAAGCGTCGACGGCAGCCAGCCGGGCAACGCGCTGCGCATGCGGGTCAACGACGCCGCGGCCGGTCCGGCTCTGCCGGTGCAGCTCTGAAAGCCGCGATCAGCAGCTGAGGCAACAGGCCTGCCAGCAGCGCGGGGCGCGCCCAGCGCCAAGGTCGGCTCCAGACGATCAGGCCACCAACCAAGGCGGCGCCCGTCACCAGGGCCAGCGGATGCCGTTGGGCGATCGGCTGGATCGTCGCCGAGGCGGCGGCCGCGGCGACCGCGACCGCCGGCCGCGCCGGGTGCCGGGCCCACCAGCTCTGGACGACGTCGATCACGATGCGCACGCCGACGTGGTGTCTGATGGTGTCCAGCCACGTCGGTGCGCGCGCTGCGGCGCCGGCTGGATCGGCGCCAACGGAACCGCGGGCAGCGCGACCCTGCGTTGATGCCGGCGGCGCAGCGGCCTGCAAGGCCAGCCGCAGCTGCTCGCGCGATTGCGCCAGGCGCCGCGCGGCCGACGGCGGTGGCGGTGGCGGCAGGACGGCGCTCATGACTGCGCCGCCGCCCGACGCAGCATCTCCAAGTCGGCGTTGAACTGCTGCCGCAAGTTATGCATGGCTTCGCCCGGTTGGCGCGATCGCGCGGCCAGCACGCATGCCAGGCTGGCGAGCAAGGGCACCGCGGGCACAACAATCAGTGCCCAGGGTGCTTGCATCACCGGCGCAGGTGCGGCCACGCACCACAACATCACGGCAACGCCCGCCAGCACCAGACCGATGCCCAGGCCGATGAAGGCCAAGGCGTTGAGCAACATCCGGCGCTGCCAAGCGGCCGAGATGTGTGGCAGCTCTGCCGAAACGAGTTCGGCATAAGCCTCCGCATGCTCGGCAAGCAACCGCGGCCGCGTCGCGATCAGGTGCAGGAGCGGGTGCATCGTGACCGACCAAGTCTCAACCGCGATCGCGTGAGCGGCCGAGCATGCCGACCAGGGCCATCAACGCCGCGCCGGTCGCGGCGGCGATGAGCATCGCCTTGAGTGGCTCGTCCTTGATGTACATCGTGGTGCGGTCGCTGGCGTGCACGGCGCTGTCGCGCACCGCCTGGGAGCCTTCGCGCAGCGCGTTTACGCCGCGCTGCGCATAAGCGCTGGCCTGTTCGGTGGCGCGGTTGAACAGCGGCGCGGCCTCGTCGCGCGCTTCGCGCACGCTGCCGGCAAGGCCGTCGAGGGCTTCATTGGCTGTGCGCTGGGTGGCCTTGATGGCGTTGTCGGCGGCTTGCGCAGCGTGGTCGACGAGGCCATTGGAATTTTCAAAAGTGCGTTGGGGCAGTTGGGTCATGATGTTTCCGTATCAGTTGGGGGGTGATGAAGGCGGTCAAGCCTTCTTGACGAGGCCGAACAAAAAGCTGGCCACCGCCAGCACAGCAAAGACGACAAAGAGAATTTTGCCGATGCCGGCCGCGCTGGCGGCAATGCCGCCGAAGCCGAAGACGGCCGCGATCAGGGCAATGACAAAAAAGACGACGGCGTAGTGAAGCATGGGCAACTCCTGTGGCGGTGGCTGGGTCAGCGGTGCCGACAGTTTCGCGCTGCCGCCGCGCGGTGGCGATAGGCCGCTTTGCCGAGCCGCTGTCGGGCAATCGGGTCTGCTGACGTAGGACGCCGCCGACAGCGCCTACAGGGCCGGTGTGGCCTGTGCTGACGCCGGCAGCCAGACCTGCACCAGCGTGCCTTGGCCCGGGGCCGAGGTCACCACCAGCACGCCGTGCTCGGCTTCGACCCGAAAGCGCATGCCCAGCAGCCCGTAGGCCGAGATCGGCGCCACGCGGGTGTCGAAGCCGACACCGTTGTCGCGCACCGAGACCTCGACGCGGCCGTCGTTTTCGAGCAGCGTGATCCAGACCTTGCGTGCTTGCGCATGCTTGCTGAGGTTGGTGAGCGCCTCCTGTACCAGCCGGTAGACCACCAGTTCGGCGCTGGCCGACAGCTTGACCGGCGCCAGCGCGCAATGCACCGTCAGCCCGCTGTGCTCACCGAACTCGCTCGCCAGGATTTCGAGCGCGGGCACCAGGCCCAGGTTGGCGAGTGTTGACGGCCGCAGGTCTTCGATGATGCGGCGGCCGAGTGCGATGCTGCTGTTGAGCGTGTCGACCAGATGCGCCAGGCGCTCCAGCGCTTCTGGCGCGCTGCCGGCCAGGCGCGATTTGATACGCGCCGCATCGAGCTTGGCCGAAGTCAGCAGCGCGCCGAGTTCGTCGTGCAGGTCGCGCGCCAGGCGGTTGCGCTCGTCTTCGCGCACGGTCAGCAGATGCTGGGCGAGTTCGGTCAACTGCGCTGTGCGCAGCTTGACTTCGGTCGCGAGGCGCTCGCGTTCGGCCTCGGCCAGGCGTTTGAGTTCGAGCTGATGGGTTTCGATCGTGGCGCGATGGCGCAGGTACATGTACAGCGCCATCAGCAACACCGCACCCAGCACGGTCAGGCCGATGCGGCTGATCTGCAGCGTCCGGTAGACGCTGGCCCGGCCACGGGTCACGTTCGCCGTTTCGTGGGCCAGCAACTCCGCGCTGAGTACGCGGATGGCTTCCGTCTTCTCGCGTTCCATGCCGGTCCATACGAGCTCCTTGGCGGTATCCGGCCGGCCGGCCTGGTACAGGCGGATCGTCTCGGCGATGATCGACAGCCGGTCCGCAGTCAACTCGTGCAACCCCGCGAGCGCCCTGCGCACCCCCTGGCTGTCATCGCCGGCGTAGCGGCGATCGAGTTGCTGCAACGATTCGTCGACGTTCTTCAGCGCCTCGGCGTACGGTTGAAGATACTCGGCGTGGCCAGTCAGCAGGTAGCCGCGCTGGCTGGCCTCGGCATCGAGCACGCTGCTGTGCAGGCGCTGGATATTCACGCGCGCCACGGCCATCTTGCCAAGACCGTCGAGGATCTGCACCGATTGCCGATAGGACCCTTCGCTGATGAGCAGCAGCGCGGCCGCCGCCAGCAAGGCCAGCGCAAACACCACCGGGCTGCGGCGGATGACTTGCGGATTCAGCATTGTGTGCGCAACATTGTGGGGGCCACTTCGGGTCAGCGCGCAAAAGGTGGGATCATGCAGCGAGGAGGAGTGACGACACCATGATACGAATCGCCATCGTCGACGACCACGCGCTGGTGCGTGCCGGGCTGCGCCAGTTTTTTGCCGACCAGATCGACTTCTGTGTCGTCGCCGAAGCCGCCAACGGACGCGAAGCGCTGGACATCGTGCGCAAGGCCGAGGTCGATGTCATCGTGCTCGATATCGGCATGCCCGACCAGAGCGGCGTTGATGCGCTGGCCGCGATCCGCGCCCGCGCGCCCGACCTGCCGGTGCTGATCCTCAGCGGCTTTGCCGAAGAGCACTACGCCACCGCGCTGCTGCGCCAGGGTGCCAGCGGCTATCTCAATAAGGACTGCGACCCCGAAGAAATCGTGCGCGCCATCCGCACCGTCGCCCGCGGCCGCCGCTACATCACCGCCAGCGTCGCCGAACGCCTGGCCGATGGCCTGGGAGCCGGGGGTGATTTGCCGGCGCACGAGCAGTTGTCCGAGCGCGAGCTGCAAGTTTTCTTGCGCCTGGCCAAGGGCGAAACGGTGGGCCACATCGCCGACGGGATGTCGCTGAGCGTGAAGACCGTCAGCACCTACCGCACGCGGGTGATGGAGAAAATGCACCTGGCCTCCAACAGCGACCTGACCTACTACGCGCTGAAGAACGGCCTGATCCAGTAGGCCGCGGGTCAGAGCGTGCCGAGCGTCGCCGCGCCGTTGGCGCCGCCAGGGGCGGGCAGGTCGGTGGCCAGTTGGTCGCAGTACGCGATCAGGGCGTCGATATCGTGCGACTTGTCGAACACCTGGTCGGCGCCGAGGTCGATGCACTTGCGGCGCATGTCCGGCGTCGTGTAGTTGCTCAGCACGACAAATTTGCCCGGCTGCGCAGCGATGCGCGCGGCGCGCAGCACGCCCAGGCCCGAGCCGACTTTGAGGAAGATGTCGACGATCACCAGGTCAACAGGATGGTCGCCGTTGTTCAGCCATTGCACCGCGGTGAATTCGTCCTCGGCAGTGCCCACCACCTCGATCGGCACCAGCTCTTCGAGGGTGGCGATCAGGTTGTCGCGGATGAGCGGGCTGTCTTCGACGATATAGGTCTTGAGCGCTGGCATGGGCTGGGGCTGGGTTCGCAGTCCGCGAAGCGAGCAGGACTCTGGCGGAGAGTAGCTGGATCTTGGCCAGCGCGCCATCGTCCCGCGGCCCGGTTGCTTGTCGGCGCTGTCCTACACGCCCGCCGATCAAGCGCGCCACAGCCGCACAGCGCCGCGCGTAGGACGACTACTACGACGAATGCCGTTGCCGTCCGATGGGCGCGGTGTGGGCTGGCTCGCACACTCATGGTTTTGCAATCCTGCCGGGGTTCATCTTGTTCCCCGGTTCCGATGGCCCCTGAATGGAGAACTTCATGAATCGAATCTCGAAAATCGCCCTGGCCGTCGCTGGCATAGCGCTGAGCTGCCAGGCGGCCGCCGATGTCACGCTGTACGAGAACGACGGCTACCAGGGACGCTCGTTCGCCACCGAGCGCTCGGTCAAGAACCTGGAGCGTTTTGGCTTCAACGACCGTTCGTCGTCAGTCGTGGTCGCGGGAAACCGCTGGGAGCGCTGGGAGGTCTGCGAAGACCAGCGTTTCCGCGGCCGCTGCGTGATCCTGCGCCGCGGCGAGTACCCATCGCTGGCGGCCATGGGCCTGAACGACCGCGTGACCTCGGTGCGTGCCGTCAGCCGCAACGCCCGCTACGACGACGAACGTTATGCGCCGGAGCCGCCGGCAGCGCCGCCGGCGCAGAAGAGCCAGGTTGTGTTCTACGAAAACGAAAGCTTCGAAGGGCGCAGCTTCACCGCCGAAACGCCGGTGGCCGACTTTCGCCGCAGTGGCTTCAACGACCGCGCCTCGTCGGTCGTCGTGCGTGGCGCACGCTGGGAGGTCTGTGAATCCATCGGCTACGTCGGCCGTTGTGTGGTGCTGCGCCCGGGCCAGTACGCGTCACTGTCGGCGATGGGCCTGAACGACCGTGTCTCGTCGGTGCGCGCGGTGAGCACCACCGCGCGCGTCGACGACAACCGCTACTCGCCGCCGCCGCTGGTATCGCAAGACTTCGGCCGGCGCAACAACGAGCGGGTCTACGAGGCGAACATCACCGCGGTGCGCGCCGTCGTCGGCGACACCGGCCAGCGCTGCTGGGTCGAGCCGCAACAAGTCAATCAGGAACAGCGCGGCGATAGAAACGTCCCCGGCGCGCTGCTCGGCGCGGTGATCGGCGGCGTGCTCGGCCACCAGGTTGGCGGCGGCACTGGCAAGGATGTGGCAACCGGCATCGGTGTCATCGCCGGCGCGGCGATCGGCGCCAACCAGAACCGCGGCAGCGAGAAAGTGGTGACGACCAAAAACGTGCAGCGCTGCACCACCAACCCGGCGCAGGCCCGACCGGCGTACTGGGACGTGACCTACAACTTCCGTGGCATCGAGCATCACATGCAGATGAACACCGCACCGGGTGCGACGGTGACGGTCAATGAGCGGGGTGAGCCGCGCGCCTGAGCCAGCGCACGCGTGTTCCGCTGGTCGCAAAAAGCGGCCCTTCGGGGCCGCTTCGTTTCGTGGCGCAGCCGCCTTCGCACTTGTGGTGCCCAACCTTGATGGATCCGCGCCCTGAACTGCCGCGCGCCGATGGTCCGCTCGTCGACGACCGGGCAGCCGGCATGCGCCGGCCCGCGTGCAGCCCCGATCGTTCAGCGTGCGGCTTGCAGAGTCTTCGCGGTTGCGGCCTCGGCACGGCCTTGGGTTGTTGCCGCGGCGGCGTGGTCTGCAGTGAGCTGTGCATGGCAGTCGGCGCGTGGGCCAATGCCGTGCAGCGTGTTGCAGCGCCAGAAGCGGTCGGCATGCTCCGCGATCGCCCGATTGCGTGATTGCCCTTGTTCGACGCCGTCATGCACCACGCGCTCAAAAGCGAACAAGAGGCCGAACATGCACAGCGTGGCGAGCAGGACGAACCAGACCGGCGCCCGCACCGCCGCGAGTGCCCATTGGCGCTGCAACCGAGCTTGCCGCTTCGGCGCCGACTGGCCGCCCGCGGCAGGATGTTCCCAACTGTGCTGCACGATGCTCATGACCACTCTCCCGAGTCGCCCGCAGGATGCCGGCGTTCCAATGAAGCGATGCTGCGCGTGTGCACTGGCGGTGACCATCGGCGCAGCGGCGCATGTGGCGTAGGAAGCGCCTTACAAGCGGTGGTGCCGCAACGGTCACGATGCGGCGACACCGAACCCGGGGCCGGGTCGTCGCGGGTCAGCGCGGCCAGCGCTGCGGCGGGCCTTTGCGCGCGCCGGGCACATTGACCGGCAAGCGCAGCACTGTTCTGGCCGCTTTGCTCGGCATCGCTGGAACCTCCGTCGCCACCTTGCCCGGAGGCGGCGCGCCCTCGGCGGTGAAGTCGGCCTTCTGCTGAACCAGCGTCTTGGCGTTGGTGTTGGCGTTGGTGTTGGGATCTTTGGGTAGCGCGGTAGGTTTCATGGTGCTGCCCTGCGGGCAAAGAAGGACGTCAAAGGCGGCCGGCCCGTGGCTGCGAACCGGTTCGCGTCGGCACCCAGCGATGCCGAACGAGCGCGAGCTTAGGGCGCGCCGCGGCGCACCGTCCGTTCGCTGACGCACACAACAGTGCGGCTCAGCGTGGCACGCCGCGCTGTCACGGACACGCAGCGGCGCTGTCTCACCGCGGGCCGCGCTGTAAGGCGCGGACTACGCGAAACCCGCGCCTCGGCTGATGGCGCGCGTCAACGCGGCAACGCAGGATGGATTTCGCCGGGTGGCGCAGCCCGCGCTGGAGTCAGCGTGGCTTGCGCGATCGTCCACCGCTTCAACCCAAGGAGTCCGCAATGAATTTCCATCACCAACGACACGGCCTTGCGCCCGTCTGCCAAGGCCTGCTCGGCGCCATGCTGGTGCTGCTCAGCGCCGCCTCGCAAGCCCGCACCGAGCGCGAAGAGGCGCCCGCCCGCTATGCAACTGAGCGCGCGGTCTGCTTGAGTGGCCAATCGAACCAGGACCGCGCAACCTGCCTGCGCGAAGCCGGCGCTGCGCTGGCCGAGGCGCGCCGCGACGGGTTGAAAACCGCGCCAGACCAACTGGCCGCAAACCGCACCAAACGTTGCGAGCCGCTGCCCGCCGCCGACCGCAGCGCGTGCCTGGCGCGCATGAACGGCCTGGGCAGCGTCAGCGGCAGTGTTGGCGCCGGCGGCATCGGGCGCGAACTTGTGGTCCGCGAGACGCTGCCGGCGACGCCGGACCAGGCCGCGAGCGCGCCGCCGGCCACGCCCACCAAGTAGGCGCGACGCGTCCTGCCGGGGCCGGACGCGGTCGTCTGCGCAGCGCAAGCCGACGACGCTGGCGCCGCCGTCGGTACCGATCTCGGCACCGATGTCGGCCAAGCGCCGACGGCGCCCGGCACAGGACGATCAGCGCGGCAGGATCGCGCCGTTTTCGTCAGACAAGACGATCTCGACGCGCCGGTTCAACTGGCGGCCGCCGGCGCTGTCGTTGCCGGCCACCGGGAACGCCTCGCCGTAGCCCTGGGTCGCGATGCGATCCATCGAAACACCCATCCCGGCCAGCGCGGCGCGCACCGCATCGGCACGCCTTGCCGAGAGCTCCTGGTTGCGCGCGTCGTTGCCGACGCTGTCGGTGAAGCCCTCGATCAGGGCCTTGCGTTGCGGGTACTCCTTCAGGAAGCTGACGAGCTTTTCGATGCTGCGCATGCCGCCCGGTTTGAGCTGCGACATGTTCGTGTCGAACAGGACATCGCCGATCGTCACGACCATGCCGCGGTCGGTCTTCTTGGCATTCAAGTCCCTGAGTTGGGCTTCGAGTTGGCGGCTGCGCGCCTCGGCGTCACCGGCCTGTTGCTGCGCCGTCGTCGCCTGCTGTTGCGAGCTCGCGGCCTGCTGGCGCGAGTCCGCGGCCTGGCGCTGCGATGCATCGGCCTGGCGCTTGGATTCGTCCGACTGGCGCTGCGCCATTTCGGCGCTGCGCTGCGCCGCATCGGCCTCGTTGGTGCGTGCCGCCAGGCGCAGCTTGTCGCGGGCGCCCTCGGCGTTGGCGACCGTCTGCTCAGCCACCTTCTGGCGGGCCGTTTCCTGCGCGATCGCCACCCGTTGTTTGGCCACGTAGGCCAGGTGGCTGACGTCGCTGGAGCTGTCCTTGCGGCTGAAGGCCTGGTCGGCCAGGCCCAACGCGTCAGCGGCTGCCTTGAGTTCGACCGCGGCCAGTTCGCGCGTCTGCGGGTCGGCCTGCGCATTGCGGTAATCGTTGCGGGCGTCGACCAGCAGCGCGTTGTCGGCGGTGAGCGTGCTGCAGCCGGCCAGCACGGCCAGCGCGACCAGGGTCAGCGGGAGGATTCGGGGCATGTTCATGATCAGTTCCTCGGTGTGGTGGTTGACGCCGGCGCCTTGCGAAGCATTTCTTCGCTGAGCACGCGGTTGGCTTCTTGCGCTTCTTCAGCGGCCTTGCGCGCCTTGCTCGAATTGGCTTTCGCTTCGGCAAGCTGGGCATCGACTTGTGACTGCTGCGCGAACATGCGGGCGTCGTCATTCTTGTGCGCAGTCATCGCGAGGTTGGCGCGGTCGAGTTTTTCGCGCGCCATGCGCATCTCTACGGCCGCCCATTCGGGGCCGCCAGCCCGCGTGGCATTGGCCAGTGCTGCGGTCGATACGGCGACCTGCTCGGTCGGGGGCGGTGTGCTGGCGCAGGCGCCGAGAACGATCGCAGCTCCAGCCAGAAGGGCCGGCAGTGGATATCGATAATGTGTCATCGTGGAGTCCAATCCTTGAAGAGGCCGCGTGAGCGTCGGGCGTGGGGGCCACGCCGCGTTGATCCTCGTGCGACCACGGTGAGGCCGCCGGGCGCGCTGATCGGTGCGGTGGCGCACACAGCGCCGTGGTCGAGCGCAAGACCCACACTTTGGCGAGGTGCGGTCCTACGACTGGTGGCGCCCCTGCGCACCATGGCGCCACATGACTGCGCAACAGCACTGCGTCGCCAAGCAACGACACGCTAGCTCAGTTGCGCCGATGCCACGAACTTGTTCAACGCCTCGGGCAGGCCGGGCTATGTGCGATAGCGTACAGACGCGTGCAGCGCGGGCGGGGATGATCCGCGTTGTGTGGGCCCCACTGTCTGCCACCGCGGCGTCCCGCCCGATCGAAACCGTACCCGAAGCGCCGCCGCCCAGCCATGTTCCTGCAACGCTTGAAGCTGGCCACCCGTGATCGCCATAGCGCACTCGAACGACAGCTGCCGCTGCTCGATCCGACCTTGTCGCACGAAGCCTATCGCCAATTTCTCGGCCGCTTTTTCGGCTACTACGCGCCGCTGGAGGCGCGCCTGGACGTATCGCCGTGGTGGGGCCAGATCGGCCTGGACTACGCCGAGCGGCGCAAGACACCAGGCCTGGCGCAAGACCTGATCGCGTTGGGCATCGCCCCGGCGGCGCTGGCACGGGTGCCGCCTTGCCGCGAACTGCCCGACCTGGCCAGCAGCGCGCGGCTCCTGGGCTGCCTGTACGTGATCGAGGGCGCCACCCTGGGCGGCCAGATCATCACCCGTCATCTGCATACCCACCTGGGCCTGACGCCGCGATCCGGCGCCGCGTTTTTCAGTGGTTACGGTGCGCAGACAGGCTCGCGCTGGAAGGCCTTCGGGGCCCAGTTGACGGCTTACGTGCAGCACTCTGGCGGCGACGACGAGATCATCGACGGTGCCAACCAGACATTCGCCACGATCGATCGCTGGCTGTTCGCCAAACCGCTCCAGAGTTGGTCGCTGGAATGACAAGCGCTCTCGGCAACGACGCTCCGCTGCCCTGGGCCGATGGCCCCTACAGCATCAAGCGCCACGGCGTCGCCCTCACCAACTGCGACACCGAGCCAGTGCAGACCCCCGGCTGCATCCAGGCCCATGGGGCCTTGCTGGTGCTGCGCCTGGCCGACCTGACGATCCTGCAGGCCAGCGAGAACAGCCAAGACCACCTGGGCATCGCACCCGAGGGCCTGCTCGGCCAGCCGGTGGCGCGCGTGGTGGGCAACGCGCCGGCGGCCAAGCTGCGCCAGCTGCTCGATCAAGGCACAGCCGAGCGCAACGCGCTCTACGCTTTCACGCTGGCCGCGCGCGATGCGGCGGCCGCGCTTGATGTCTGCGTGCACACCGTCGACGGCGTCGCCGTGCTCGAGTTCGAAGCCACCGATCGCGCCGCCAACGACGGCGAGCGCGATCTGTTCACACGGGTCAAGCTGGCTGTCGCGCGCTTGCAGGCCGCGCCGAGCATGCGTGAGTTCTGCCAGCGCGTGACCCACGAAGTGCGCCAGCTCAGCGGCCTGGACCGCGTCATGGTCTACCGCTTCCACGCCGACCAGCACGGCGAAGTCTTCGCCGAGAGTCGGCGTGACGACCTCCCGGCCTGGCTCGGCCTGCACTACCCCGAAGGCGACATCCCACGCCCGGCGCGCGAGATCTTCAAGCGCATCGGCGTGCGCCCGCTGCCCAACGCCGCCGGGCCGCTGATCGAGCTGGTGCCGCTGGCCAACCCCGACAACGGCCGCGCGCTGGACATGACGCATTGCGCGCTGCGCGGGGCCTCGGTGATGTACACCGAGTACCTGGCCAACATGGGCGTGGCCGCATCGCTGACGATGCCGATCCTGCAGCGCGGCGAGCTTTGGGGTCTGATCGCCTGCCACCACCAGACGCCGACGCACTTTGCCCACCCGGTGCGCGCGGCCTGCGAGTTCCTGGCCCAGGTGGCCTCGCTGCAACTCCAAGCCGCCGAGCACAACGAGCAGCTCGCCTACCGCCTGCATCTCGAAGGTGTGCACCAGCAACTCGTTGCCAAGGCCGCGCTGGAAGGCGATTTGATGGCCTTGACCGAGCACCAGCCGTCGCTGCTCGACGCGATGGATGCCGGGGGCACCGCGCTGTTCCACCTCGACCGCTGGTGGTGTGCCGGCCGCACGCCCAGCGTGCCCCAGCTCGAGGCGCTGGCCGAGTGGCTGAACCAGCACGAAGAGTTCGCCTCGCCCACGCGCCCGGTCTTCGCCACCGACGCGCTGGCGAGCGTGTACCCAGCGGCGGCCGCGTATGCCGATGTCGCCAGCGGCGTGCTCGCGGTGCGCGTCTCGCGCCTGCGCCGCGATCTGATTCTTTGGTTCCGGCCCCAGACGGTCCAGAGCCTGAACTGGGCTGGCGACCCACACGCCAAGCCGATGGTGCCGGGCCCGCACGGCGCGCGACTGACGCCGCGCGGCTCCTTCGAGCTGTTCGTCGAATCGGTGCGCGAACGCGCGCTGCCGTGGCTGGCGGTCGAGGTCGATGCCGCGCTGCGCCTGCGCCTGCTGGTGATGGAGCTGGTGGTCTCGCGCGCCGAGCGGCTGGCGGCGTTGAACGTTGATCTGACGCGCAGCAACGAGGAACTCGATGCCTTCGCTTATGTCGCCTCGCACGACCTGAAGGAGCCGCTGCGCGGCATCCACCGCTATGCCCACCTGATGCTGGAAAGCGCCCAGTCGCTGAACCCCGAAAACCGCCTGCGCGTCGAGGGCCTGATGCGACTGGCCTTGCGCATGGACACCCTGCTCGATTCGCTGCTGCACTACTCGCGTGTCGGCCGGACGACGCTGGACGTCGAATCGGTGCGCCTGGACCAGATCGTCGATGAAGCCTTGGAGATGGTCTGGGTGCGGCGCAGCGAAAAACCGTGCCACATCGAGCGCGCACGCGCGTTGCCCACGATCGCCTGCGACGCGGTGCGGGTGCGCGAGATCTACAGCAACCTGCTCAGCAATGCGCTCAAGTACAGCGCCCGTGACTGCCCGCGCATCGAGATCGGCCACCTCGCGCCGGGCGAGGACAACGTCGGCGGCGCGCGGGCCAACGGCGCCGCGGCCGCCGCGGGGCAAAACATCTATTTCGTTCGCGACGACGGCATCGGCATCGAGGCGCGGCACTTCGATCCGATCTTTCGCATGTTCAAGCGCCTGCATGGCCACGACGCGTTCGGCGGCGGTCTGGGCGCCGGCCTGACGATCGTCGAAAAGCTGGTCCAGCGCCATGGCGGGCGGATCTGGCTCGAATCGATGCCAGGCCAGGGCAGCACTTTCTACTTCACGCTGGCGCCGCCAGCGCAGGCGTGATGAGCCGCCGGGCCGCCCCCCGAGGCGAATACCGCAGCGCGCAGCCTGGAGGTTGACTGATGAGCAGCCAGCGCCACATCCTCGTGGTCGAGGATTCCGACGAGGATTTCGCCACCGTGCTCGACGCCGCGCAAAGAGCCGGCGTGACCCACGAGATCCGCCGCGCCCATTCGGGCGACGATGGCCTGCGCCTGTTGCGCGATTCGCTGCAAGCGCCGGGCGGCGTGCCGACGCTGGTGCTGCTGGACTTGAACACGCCCAGGGACGACGGCCGCGACGCGCTGCTGGCGATCGAGCAGGACCGTCAATTGCGGGCCGTGCCCGTGGTGGTGTTGAGCACCTCGGCCAACCCGCGCGACCTGGCCCAGTGTTATGCCGCCGGCGCCAACGCGTACCACGTCAAGCCGGTCCAGCATGGCGCGCACCTGGCCGTGCTGGAGCAGATCTTCGACTACTGGTTGAACCAGGTCGTGCTGCCGACTCACCAGAGCGCCATTTGATGAACCGCGAACCCTGGCACATATTGCTCATCGACGACAACGCCGAAGATCGCGCAGAGATGCGCCGCATGCTGCTGCAAGACACCAAACGTCGCTACCGCTTCAGCGAAGCCGCGCGCGGCGCCGAGGGGCTGCGCATGGCGCGCGAAGCGGGGCCGGGCGCGATCGACTGCATCTTGCTCGACTACCACCTGCCCGACATGGACGCGCCCGACATGCTGGCGGCCTGGCGCAACGGTGCCGGGCTGCCGCCCTGGCCGGTGGTGGTGATCACCGGCTCGGACGCCGAAGAAGGGCCGGCGCTGCTGCGCGCCGGGGCGCAGGACTACATCGGCAAGCGCTGGACCAGCGCCCAAAGCCTGGCTCGGGCGGTGGCGAACGCGGTCGAGCGCTTTGCCTTGCTGGGCGAGCGTGAGCGCGCAGACGAAGCCCTGCGCGTGTCCGAGGAGCATTACCGGGCGCTGTTCGATTCCATCGACGAGGGCTTTTGCATCGTCGAGATGATGTTCGACGAACAAGGCAAGGCCAACGACTACCGCTTCCTGCAGGTCAACCCGTCGTTCGAGCGCCAATGTGGCCTGGTGAACGCGCTGGGCAAAACGATCAGCATGCTGGTGCCGCAACTCGAAGCCGGGTGGATCGAGGCCTACGGTGCGGTGGCCCTGACCGGTGTGCCCGCGCGCATCGAGGGCCAGGTCGAGCCGATGCAGCGATGGTTCAACCTATATGCCTTTCGGCTCGGCGCGCCGGCCTTGCGCCAGGTCGCGATCCTGTTCACCGACACCACCGAGCACAAACGCAGTGAAGCTGCCCTCAACGCCGCCACCGCCGCGGCGTTGAAGGCCAACCGCGCCAAGTCGGACTTCCTGTCGAACATGAGCCACGAGTTGCGCTCGCCCTTGAGCGCGATCCTCGGCTTTGCGCAGTTGATCGAATCGGGCACGCCGGCGCCCAATGCGGCGCAGAAGGAGAGCGTCGAGCAGATCCTGCAAGCCGGCTGGTACCTGCTGACGCTGATCAACGAGATCCTCGACCTGGCACTGATCGAGTCGGGCAAGATGGCGCTCACCCCCGAGGCCGTTTCGCTGGCCGAGGTGCTCGCCGACTGCCAGGCTCTGCTCGAGCCCCAGGCGCTGGCCAGGGGCATCCAAGTTGGCTACCCGCGTTTCGAGCAGCCTTGTTTCGTGCAGGCCGACCGCACGCGGATCAAGCAGGTCTTGATCAACCTGCTCAGCAACGCCATCAAATACAACGTCCAAGGCGGTGAGGTCAAAGTGCGCTGCGACCTGACGCGTGCGCAGCGTGTTCGCATCACCGTGCAGGACACCGGCCCGGGCCTGTCGGCGCCGCAGCTGGCGCAGCTCTTCGAAGCCTTCAACCGCCTCGGGCAGGAAGCCGCCGACGTGCAGGGCACCGGCATCGGCTTGGCGTTCAGCAAGCGCCTGGTGGAGTCGATGGGCGGCGAGATCGGGGTGACAAGCACGGTGGGCGTGGGCAGCCGCTTTTGGTTCGAACTGGACGCGGCCAGCGCGCCGATCACCCCGCTGGTTGAGCCGCAGGCCGCGCTGCCGCTGCGTGCGCCAGACGCTGCACCCTTGCGCAGCGTGCTGTGCATCGAAGACAACGCCGCCAACCTCAAACTGATGGTCAGGCTGATTGCACGCCGGCGCGACCTGTCCCTGCTGTGCGCCAGCGACGCCCGGCGCGGCATCGAGATCGCAGGCGCTTCCCAGCCTGACGTGATCGTGATGGACATCCACCTGCCGGGCCTGAGCGGCCTGCAGGCCATGGCCCAGCTCGCCGAAGGCCCGGCGACGGCACGCATCCCGGTGATCGCCCTGAGCGCGAACGCGATGCCGCACGACATCGAGGCCGGCCTGGCCGCGGGCTTCTTCCGCTACCTGACCAAACCGATCCGGGTGGACGAGTTCATGCGCACGTTGGACCTGGCCCTGGAACTGAACACAAAGCAAACGGCGCGCGCTGCCGCCGAGGAGACAACATGATGGTTTCGAAGCAGGAACTGCTCAACGCCGAGATCCTGATCGTCGACGATCAGGACGCCCATGTGCAACTGCTCGAGCGCCTGCTGCGCGATGCCGGCTACGGCAACGTGGCCTCGACGACCGATCCGCACCAAGTCCGCGCCCTGCACCGCGACAAGCGTTTCGACCTGATCCTGCTGGACCTGCAGATGCCGGGGCTGGACGGCTTTGGGGTGATGGAGGCGCTGCAGGCCGACAACGACGACAGCTACCTGCCGGTGGTGGTGCTGACGGCGCAGCCGGGGCACAAGTTGCGGGCCTTGGAGGCCGGCGCCAAGGACTTCATCAGCAAGCCCTTCGATCTGGTCGAAGTCAAGACGCGCATCCACAACATGCTCGAAGTGCGCCTGCTGTACAAGAAGCTCGCCAAATACAACCTGGAGTTGGAGCGGACGGTGCGCGAACGCAACGCCGAGTTGGTGGCCAGCGAGGACCGCTACCGCCGTCTCACCGAACTGGCTTCCGATTGGTATTGGGAACAGAACGAGAGTGGCGAGTTCACGCAGTTGTCGGGCCCGGTGGAAGAGATGCTCGGCATCGGCGTCACTGCCTTCCTGGGCAAGAGTGATGACGAAGACGTGCCGGGCTGGAACGAAGCCGAGCGGAAAACCTTGCAGGCCACCATCGCGGCGCGCCAGCCCTTCCTGGACTTCGCCTTCAGCCGCGTCGATGCGAAGGGCAAGAAGCGGTATTTCCGCGTCAGCGGCGAGCCGATGTTCAACCGCGCCTGCCGCTATGTGGGCTTTCGCGGCATCGGTGTCGAAGTCACGGCGGGCTACTGAGCGCGGCGCCGGATGTTGCCAGCCGCCGCCGGGCCGAACCAAAACCAGCTCATCGCGGCGCTGCCCAGCGCCGAGTTCGGGCGTTTGCTGCCAGACCTGGAGCGCGTGCGCCTGCAACTGGGCGAGATGCTCTACGAGCCCGGCCTGCAATTGCAGCATGCCTACTTCCCGACCACCGCGATCGTCTCGCTGCACTACGTGACCGAGGCCGGTGCTTCGGCGGAAAGCGCCGGCGTGGGCAGCGAAGGCATGGTCGGCGTCTCGCTGTTCATGGGCGGCGACACGACGCCCGGCTCGGCGGTGGTGCAAACCGCCGGCCACGCCTATCGTCTCAAGCGCCAGTGCCTGAAAGACGAGTTCGGCCGCGTCGGCGTGACCCAGCATCTGCTGCTGCGCTATGCCATGGCGCTGATGACGCAGATCTCGCAGCAGGCGGTCTGCAACCGCCATCACTCGGTCGAGCAGCAACTCAGCCGCTGGCTGCTGCTGACGCTGGACCGGGTGTCGGCGCGCGAGCTGGTCATGACGCAGGAGCTGGTGGCGAGCAGCCTGGGCGTGCGCCGCGAAAGCATCACCGCGGCGGCGGGCCGGCTGCAGCAGCAGGGCCTGATCCGCTACCGCCGTGGCCACATCGCCGTGCTCGACCGCCAAGGCCTGGAGGGCAGGGCGTGCGAGTGTTATGCGGTGGTGAAGCATGAGCTGCATCGGCTGCTGAGCGATGTTCGGCAGCGGCAAACCCTGGCTGCCGCGGCCTGA
>JANPDN010000013.1:0-6926 GCA_031431555.1 Rubrivivax sp. | reverse complement strand
GCGTGGCAGGAGCTGGCGCTGCGGCTGATCAGCCGCTATTGCAGCCCGGCGCATGCGCTGCAGACGGCCAAGGTCTACCTGCTCTCGGGCCATGAAGACGGCCAGCTGCCCTTCGCCGATATGGGGATGAAGATCCAGGGGGAAGACCAGGCCATCAAGCTCAGCCAGGAGTGGATCGCCGAGCACTATGCACAGGCCAATCCGGTGGAGGCCATGACCCAGAAAGCGGGTCTCACCCGGCGCACGTTCACGCGGCGGTTTCGCGCCGCGACCGGCCACCTGCCGATGGACTACGTGCACGCGGTGCGGGTCGAGAAGGCCAAGCGGATCATCGAGCAGGATGCCGCTGGCATCGACGACGTGGCCTACCAAGTCGGCTACGAGGATCCGACCTTCTTTCGCCGCTTGTTCAAGCGAGAAGTCGGCCTGACGCCCGCCGCCTACCGGCGAAAGTTCTCGAGCATCCTGAGCGACCCAGCGCTCGCTGAAGGGGGCCATTGAGTCACGGCCCGGTTTCGAAGAAGCACGCGACCGACCCGAGACCGCACCGCGCCGACAGTGCCCGGCGCCAGCCGCAGGCACATGCGACAGCGCCTTCGACAACGCGGGCCCCTGCAAGGCGGCCGGTGATGAGTGACTCTTGAAGGTCGGCCGCCGCCTCGCAGCACCGCAGTTCCAGCGTCGGCTGAACGCGAGATGGCCATCGCTGCGCTCGCCGGATTCGAGTTCACCCGGCGGGGCCTAAATCACTCGCCGGTCGCCGCTGCGGCTCGCCGTGATCGATTTGCGACCCGAGTATCAAGCCCGTTCCCGTAGCCGCATCTTCAACCCCACCGGCAGCATCGTGAACGACAGGTGTTCACGCGCTTCGCCGCCATCGGGCGTGTCGACGGCAAGGATGTCGAAGCGGCCGAGCAGGGTCGCCATCGCGATCTTCATTTCCAGCATCGCCAGGTAACGCCCGGGGCAGATGCGCGGGCCGGCGCCGAAGGGCATCGAGATGCGTTTGGCCGCACTCGCCTGCGCTGCTGGGCCGCCGTCGGCGAGCCAGCGTGTCGGGTCGAAAGCGGCGGCGTTGGGCAGGTGCGATTCACTCACGCTGTCGCGGCGCATCAGGTTGATGACCACCCGGCCGGCGGGGATCAGCACATCGCCGACGGTGATGTCCTTGATCGCTTGCAGCGGCAGCACCGGCGCCACTGGTTTGAGGCGCATCGTCTCGTGGATGCAGGCCTCGACAAAAGGCAAGTCCGCCAGCTGCTCCATCGTCAATGCGTCGTTGGCGTTGGCGCTGGCGTTGGCGTCCGCGCTGACGTCCGCGCATGCGTCAGTGATTTCGCGCACCTCGGCCACCGCGCGGGCAAGCATCGCCGGATGCCGCCACAGCAGGTGGATCATCCAGGCCAGCGTATTCGCGGTGGTGTCTTCGCCGGCGAGCAGCATCGTCAGCACGTTGCCGGCGACCTGACCGTCGTCGATGCCGCTGTCGGGTTGGTCGGCGGCGGCGATCATGGCTTCGAGCAGGTTGCTCGGGTTCTCGCGCAGCGTCGGGTCGGCGGCCATGCGCAAACGCGCCTGCTGGACAAAACCATCCACCGACTTGATGACTTCTTGGATGCTGCGCTCGACACGCCGGTCGGCGGGCATGCGCACGATGCGCCAGGTGGCCACGGTAGAAAACAGGCGCTTGAAGATCGCCGGAAAGAGCTTGTCCAGGTGCCGCTGGATGACGTCGTCGTCGGACTCCAGCGTATTCACGCTCGCCCCGAACGCCAGCCCGGCGATGGTGTCGACGGTGTAGCGCATCAGGTCGGCCTGGAGGTCGATCGCGCGGCCTTCGCGCGCGGCCTTGGTCCAGCGCCCGGCCAGGCGTTGCGCCACTGCTTGCAGCGACGGGAAGTAACGTTTCACATGAGCCGGATCAAACCCGGCCATGACCATCCGCCGCTGGCGCTTCCAGACATCGCCATTGGCGCCAAAAACACCCGGCTGCAGGCCGAGTTCGACCCAGATCTCTTGCAGCCGCGAGGTGCGGCTGAAACCGTCGGGGCGGCTGCGCAATACCGTGGCCACGGCTTCGTGGTCGCCGATCACGGTGATGCGGCGCGGGCCGATTTTGATCTTGAAGAAAGGGCCGTATTGCCGGGCCCAGGCTTCGAGCTGCAAGTGCAGTTTGGCCGGGTCGATTTGCAGCGCATTGCCAAACCAGGGCAGACCCGGTGGGCCGGGCAGGTCATTCGCATGGCGGATCGGCTTGGCGCTCGCCGCTGCCGGCGCTTCGAGGGTTTCGGTATTGATGATGAGCTCCTTGGGATCTGTGTCGATGCGGTTCAGGCCTGCGCCTCTCACGCCCAGACCACCGCACCGGGTTTGCTGTACCAGGCACCGACCTGGTCGGCGACCATTGCCTCGATGCGGCTGCGTTTGATTTTCATCGTCGGTGTCAGGCAGCCGTTGTCGATCGACCAGGGCTGGCTGGCCACCACCAGCATCTGCAGACGTTCGTGGCTGGCGAGGGTCTCGTTGACACTTTGCAGCAGTGTGCTCAGCTCGGCTTCAACCCTGGCGCGCACCGCGGCATCGGTGAGTTGCGGGCGCAACTGTTCGGCCAGCACCAGCACGGCATAGGCGGCCGGCTGACCGAGGCCCGAGACCATCGACAGCTCGACCATCGGGTGGGCATTGAGGCGGTTTTCGATCGGCGCCGGGGCGACATATTTGCCCTTCGCAGTCTTGAACAATTCTTTCTTGCGGCCGGTCAGTTGCAGCTGGCCCTGGGCGTTGTACTGACCCAGGTCGCCGGTGTGGAAAAAGCCGTCTTCGGTAAAACACCCGGCGTTCAGGTCGGGGCGTTTGTAGTAGCCCACCATCTGTCCGGGTGACTTGACGAGCACCTCGCCGTCTTCGGCAATGCGCGCCTGCACGCCGTCGAGCGGCACGCCCACACAGCCGGCCGGGCCGGGCTCGAGCGGCGAGCTGTGCGAGTAGGCAAAGTCCTCGGTCATCGCATAACCCTCGATCATGTTCAGCCCGATGCGGCGGTACCACTGCAGCAGCGGCACCGGCAGCGGCGCCGAGCCGCTGCCCGCGCGAATGACATCACCCAGCCCGAGTCTGTTGCGCACCTTCTGGCCGACCGCGCCGGCGAGCGCCGGGTTGTCGAGCATGGCATCGAGCTGCGCCGCCGGCATCGACGCCAGCACACCTTGCTGGAACTTCAACCACAGCCGCGGCACCGAGATGAAGTGTGTCGGCCGCGCACGTTTGAGGTCGTCCACGAAACTCGCCAGCGACTCGGTGAAATAGACATGACCGCGGCCGCCGATGAAGGCCGCACATTCGACCCAGGCCCGCTCATAACAGTGCGCCAGCGGCAGGTACGACAACATCCGGCGCGGGATATCACCGTCCTGCGCGATGCCGATATTGACGATGCCCTGCGTCGCATTCGTGACGCTGGCAAAACTCTGCATCACGCCCTTGGGCTGGCCGGTTGACCCCGAGGTGTAGAGCAGCATCGCGATGTCGTCAGGCCCGCGCTGCGGCCTCCCCTGCAGCGGCAGGGTGCGCGCGACAATTTCCGCCCAGGTTTCGAAGCCGGTGTCGGGCGCCAGCGGCAGCTCGATGCACGGCAGCCCGGCCGGAACGGCAGCACTTTGCTGCGCCCAGCCATCGAGCTTGCCGATGAAGAGCAGGCGCGCCTCGCTGTGCTCGAGCACAAAGCGGATGTTGTCGGCGGTCTCGGTCGGGAAGATCGCCACCGTGGTGCCACCGGCCATCCACACCGCCAGGTCGACCATGAAGAAGTGGGCGCTGTTCTTGGCCAGCATCGCAATCCGCGCGCCGGGCTCGAAGCCCAGGCTCTTCAAATGCGCGGCCATGCGGCGGGCCTGGTCGAGAGTCTGCGCCCAGGTGTAGTCGATGACTTGGCCGCCGCCAATCGGCTGGGTCAGAAAGACCTCGTCGGCGCGCGCTGCCTCGTGGGCGTAGACATGGTCGAGGATCAACGGGATTGGGCTCATGATGGTCGGCGTGTTGGTCCGCCCGATGACTCCGGGTGGCTGCCATTTTGTGCCAGTCGCGGCGCCAGACAATGCTGGCCAACCCTGCGCAGTGCAGGGGAGCTGACTGCTGCCGGCGGCTGGCCGAGCGTGGTTGCCGAGCGTGGTTGCCGGTTACCCTTAAGGCCGTTTTGTCAACCCACTGGTAAGGTGGCGCATGAGAGACGTTTACATCGTCGGCACCGCGTGCACACCCTTTGGCAAACATGCCGACAAGTCGTTCAAGGACCTGACCCGCTGGGCCTATCTCGACCTGCTCGCCGATGCCGGCCTGGCCGCCAGCGATGCCGCGCTCATCGAGCAGGCCTGGTTCGGCAACTGCGGCATGGGGCAATGGGGGCAGGGCGGCATCCGCGGCCAGGTCTGTTTTACGCCGCTGGTGCAAGCGGGCCTCTTCCCCGAGCGGGTGCCGATGATCAATGTCGAGGGTGGTTGTGCCACCGCGTCGTTTGCATTTCACGGCGCGTGGAAGGATGTGCTGTCGGGCCAGTGCCAGGTGAGCCTGGCGATCGGCGTCGAAAAGCTCGTCAGCCCCGACGACCCCGCGCGGGTGCCGGCGATCTTTGGTACCGCAATCGACAACTTCGATCCGCAGGACTGGCAGGCTTACTACAAAGCCGCTGGCCAGGCCGCTGGCAAGGCCTTCGAGACGGGGCCCGGCCGCACCTTGTACATGGACACCTACGCGATGCAGGCCGCCTGGCACATGAAGACGCATGGCACGACGCAGCGCCAGATCGCGATTGCGGCGTCGAAGAACCACCACCACGGCAGCTTGAACCCGAAGGCGCAATACCGTTTTGATGTTGATGTCGAAGCAGTGCTTGCTGACCGCCCGGTGAGCTGGCCGCTGACCCGTTCGATGTGTTCACCGATGGGTGATGGCGCTGCCGCCGCGCTGTTATGTTCTACCGAGGCGCTGGCCAACTTTTCACCGCAGGTGCAGGCACGCGCGGTCAAGGTGCGCACGAGCCAGCTGTCGGGCGGCAAGTACCGCAAGCTTCAAGAACCCGGGCTGTCGCGCATCGCCGCCGACAAGGCTTACGCGCGCAGTGGCTTGCGGCCTGCCGACATGCATCTTGTCGAAGTCCATGACGCGACCTCGTTCTGCGAAATCTTCCAGCTTGAGATGCTCGGGTTTTGCGCCGACGGCGAAGGCGGGCGCTTCGTCGAATCCGGCGCCACGCACTTGGGCGGCAAGCTGCCGGTGAATGTCTCCGGCGGGCTGGTCAGCAAAGGCCACCCGGTGGGCGCCACTGGCTTATCGATGGTCTACGAGGTCTGCCAGCAATTGCGCGGTGACGCGGGTGCGCGCCAGGTCCGCGGCGCGGCCTTGGGGCTGATCGAAAACGGCGGCGGCGTGATCGGTTTTGATGAGGCCGCCTGCGCGGTCACGATCCTGGAGAAATCGTCGTGAGCAACGATCCGCTCGGCGGCATCGCCACGATCGACTGGCGGCCCGAAGACCCGGAAACGCTGGCCAACCCGTATCCGCTGTTTGCGCGCATTCGCGACGAAGACCCCTGCCACTGGAGCCCGCGCTTGAAGAGCTGGGTGCTGACACGTTATGACGATGTCAAACGCGCCACGCTCGACAAGGAGCGGCTGTCGTCGGACCGGCTGCGCCCCTACTTTGCATCGTTGCCCGACGCTGAGCAGCAGCGCATCAGCGACATCGTGCGCTACCTGTCGCTGTGGATGGTCTTCAAGGATGGGCCCGAACATGCGCGCCTGCGCCGGCTGACGTCGCGTGTCTTCCACGCCAAATCGATGCAAGGCATGCGGCCGCAGGTCGAGCAGATTGCGGCGCGCCTGATCGCCGCGCTGGATGGTCGCGACGAGTTCGATTTCATCGCCGACTTTGCCGGCCCGCTGCCCTGCCTGGTGATCATGTCGATGCTCGGTGTGCCGCACGACACACTGGCCGAAGTCAAGCGCTTGTCGGACGACATCGCGTTGTTCATCGGCTCGTCGCGCACCTCGCCAGAAAAGTACGACACCGCGCAGGCGGCGACGCAGGCGATGGCGGCATTCTTCCGCCAGCTCATCGCGCAGCGGCGCGCGTTGCCGCGCGATGACCTGCTCAGTGAACTCATCCACTTGCCGCCGAGCCCGACCCAGGACGACACGCCCTTGAGCGACGATGAAGTCGTGGCGACCTGCATCCTGCTGCTTTTTGCCGGCCACGAAACAACCACCAACCACATCGCCAACGGCATGCGCTCGTTGATGACGTTTCCCGACCAAATGGCGCTGCTGCGCGCGCAGCCGGCGCTCGCCGCAGTGGCCGTCGAAGAGCTGCTGCGCCACGAAGGCCCGTCGGGCGCGCAAGTGCGCGTGGTCGCCGCCGAACACCAGATCCACGGCCGGACACTCCAAGTCGGCGAGCGGGTTTTCATCATGCTCAACGCCGCCAACCGCGACCCGCGTGCGTTTGCCGACCCCGACCGGCTCGACCTGCAACGTGACGGCGTCGTGCACCTGACCTTTGGTTTCGGTGCGCATATCTGCTTGGGGTTTCCGCTCGCGCGCACCGAAGGCCAGGTGGCTTTCCCGGCGGTGTTGCGGGCCTTTGCAGCCATCGAGCCGGTGGGTGGCGAGCCGAGCTGGATCAACTCGCTGGTCTTTCGTGGCATGCACAGTTTGCCGGTGCGGGTGCGGCGTTGATGTGAAGCCGCGATCGGCGACACAAGCCTTCCGCGATGGCCTTGTTGCGATGTTTGCCGTGCGCGCGCGCAGAGCCGGCGCGGGGGTTGGCCCGGGACCGTTATTGTAATATTATTCTGAAAGCCCGGCCACCAACCCGCCCGAGAAGCGAGGTTTGGTGTGGGGGGCGCCACACCGGTAGGTAAGACCAGTTGGTAT
>JANPDN010000012.1:0-3848 GCA_031431555.1 Rubrivivax sp. | reverse complement strand
CCCTTGACGCGCTGGTCGACGCTGTCGGCGGCGGTGAGGATCAGCACCGGCACGCTCGAGCCGCGCGCGCGCAATTTGCGCAGCACTTCCAGGCCATGCAGCTTGGGCAGGCCGAGGTCCAGGATCAGCAGGTCAAATTCGTGCGACGCCAAGGCCGCGTCGGCCTCGGTGCCGCTGGCAACCTGGTCGACCGCGTAGCCGGCCGAACGCAGCGAGCGCAGCAGGCCATCAGCCAGGACCTGGTCGTCTTCGGCGATCAGAATGCGCATCGTCGGTCTCCTGTCGGCGCCTCGGTCGAGCGCCGATGCAACTGGATTGTAGGCAGCCACCCCCTGCGGAGTTACCCCAAAAGGACTGTACGGGCATCCAGTTGTTGAGCTAAGATCGCCAGCAACAAGGAGAGCCCCATGGACGCACCCGTCAAAGCCCTGAATACCGAAAAAGCCAAGGCCCTGCAGGCCGCACTCGCGCAGATCGAAAAGCAGTTCGGCAAGGGCTCGATCATGCGCCTGGGCGAAGGCGAGGTGATCGAAGATATCCAGGTCGTGTCCACCGGCTCGCTCGGCCTCGATGTGGCGCTCGGGGTGGGTGGCTTGCCGCGTGGGCGGGTGATCGAGATCTACGGCCCTGAATCGTCGGGCAAGACGACCCTCACGCTGCAAGTCATCGCCGAGATGCAAAAGGTCGCCGGCACCTGCGCCTTCATCGACGCCGAACATGCACTCGATATCCAGTACGCCCAAAAGCTCGGTGTCAATCTGCAAGAGCTGCTGATCTCGCAGCCCGATACCGGCGAGCAGGCGCTGGAGATCGTCGACGCGCTGGTGCGCTCGGGCTCGGTCGACCTGATCGTCATCGACTCGGTGGCCGCGCTCACGCCCAAGGCCGAGCTCGAAGGCGAAATGGGCGACTCGCTGCCCGGCCTGCAGGCGCGCCTGATGAGCCAGGCGCTGCGCAAGCTGACCTCGTCGATCAAGAAGACGAACACGATGGTCATCTTCATCAACCAGATCCGAATGAAGATTGGTGTCATGTTCGGCAACCCGGAAACCACCACCGGCGGCAACGCGCTGAAGTTCTACGCCTCGGTGCGGCTGGATATCCGCCGCACAGGCAGCATCAAGAAAGGCGAAGAAGTCGTCGGCAGCGAGACCAAGGTCAAGGTCGTCAAGAACAAGGTTGCGCCGCCGTTCAAGACCGCCGAGTTCGACATCCTGTATGGCGAAGGCATCAGCCGCCTGGGCGAAATCGTCGACATGGGCGTCAACGCCCGGGTGCTTGAAAAGAGCGGATCCTGGTACGCCTACAACGGCGAGAAGATCGGCCAGGGCAAGGACAACGCGCGCGAGTTCCTGCGCGAAAACGCCGAACTGGCGATCGAGATCGAAAACAAGGTCCGCGAGGCGATGGGCATCCCACTGTTGCCAGCGGCTGGCAGCGCGGGCTGAGGCTGATCAGCGCCGATCAGCGCCGGTCGCGGCCCGACGAGGCCGCTGCAGGTCCGCTTTCGGGCCAGTGCGCGCCCCGCCTGCGCGAGCAACGCCGATGATGAACCGCCCGCCGACGACGCTGCGCGCCCGCGCCTTGATGTGGCTGGCGCAACGTGAACATTCGCGTCAAGAACTCCAGCGCAAACTGGTGCACTGGCTGCGCGAGATCGAGCGCCGCGCGGGTGACTCAGGCAGCGCCGGCGACGCACCACGCATCGCTGCCGATGAAATCGAGCCGCTGCTCGACGCGCTGCAGGCCGCCGGTCAGTTGTCCGACGCACGTTTTGTCGAAAGTCGGCTGCATGCCCGATCGGCGCGTTACGGCAACCGGCGCATCGAGCAAGAACTGAAGATGCACGGCGCGGCGCCTGACGACGACCAGCGCCAATCGCTCAAGGCCAGCGAGGTCGCGCGTGGGCAGCGGGTCTGGGCGTCGCGTTTTGGCTCGCCGCCCCGCGACGCCACAGAACGCGCCCGCCAGATGCGCTTTCTCGCGGCACGGGGTTTCACGTCAGAGACGATCCGCAAGGTCATCGTCGGCGACGAAAGCAAAGACTGAGCCGCGCCGCGGGGCTCCCCAGCGGCGGCTCCCGACACAACGCACACCACGTCCCGCACTACGGCCGACCACGGGCCTACAACCGCCTGCACCTACCCGCGCTGCGCCCAGAATGCCGCAGCGCAGCATGCTAAAGTGCCGGGCGCCGCGCTTGGCGGCTGGCCCGCGCCGACGGCCCACGCACCGTCCACCGACCTCCGGTCCACCGATGCCGCTCCCCACGCCTGCCGCGCACCGCCAACTCAAACACCGCCGCACGATCGACGTCCAGATATTTGCGCGAGGCGATGGTCTCTGGGAGGTCGATGCGCAGCTCGTCGACCTCAAAGCCCGCGCGCTGCACACATCGGCCGGGCCGCGGCCGCCAACGCGCCCGATCCACGACCTGCTGCTGCGCCTGGTCGTCGACGAAAAACTCAATATCGTCGAAGCCGGTTCGGCATCGACCTGGGTGCCGCATGGCATTCACTGCGACGACCACGGCGACGCTTACGCCGGGCTGGCCGGGCTGAATCTGCTCCAGGGTTTTCGCCGCGCGGTGCAAGAGCGCCTCGGTGGCGTTCGCGGCTGCACCCACTTGACGGAACTCGCGCAGGTTCTGCCGACGGCCGTGATCCAGGCCTTTGCTGGCGAGGTCATCGACACCCGTGGCAGCGGGCCCGACGCCAAACAGCCGTTCCAGATCGACCGTTGCCACTCCTTGCGCGCCGATGGCGAAGCGGTGCGGCTGCACTACCCGCGCTGGCACCGCAAGCTGGACGACAGCCGCAGCGATCACAATCCGGGCGCGACGACTATTCCCCGCTGAGCGGCCGCCTCGCCGCGCCGCTGACCGGCCCCGCCGCACCGACTGACAGAACAAAGAGATACCACAATGAAGATCCACGAATACCAAGGCAAGGAAGTCCTGCGCCAGTTTGGCGTGCCGGTGCCGCGCGGCTACCCGGCCTTCACGGTGCAAGAGGCCACTGAAGCAGCGCAAAAACTCGGCGGTAACTTCTGGGTCGTGAAAGCGCAGATCCACGCCGGCGGGCGTGGCAAGGGCGGCGGCGTCAAGCTCGCGCGGTCGATCGACGAGGTCAAGGCGCTCGCCGGCCAGATCTTGGGCATGCAACTCGTCACCCACCAGACGGGACCCAAGGGGCAACAGGTGCGCCGGCTGCTGATCGAAGAAGGAGCGGACATCAAGAAGGAGTACTACGTCGCCGCGCTCACCGACCGCGCGACGCAGAAGGTGGCCATGATGGCCAGCTCTGAAGGTGGCATGGACATCGAAGAGGTCGCGCACAAGACGCCCGAGAAGATCATCAAGGTCTTTGTCGACCCACTGGTCGGGCTCACCGACGCCCAGGCCACCGAGCTCGCTGACGGCATGGGCGTGCCCGCAGCCAGTCAGGCGCAGGCGCTGGAAGTGCTGAAAAAACTCTACACCTGCTACATGCAGACCGACGCCTCGCTGGCCGAGATCAACCCGCTGATCCTGGAAGGCAGCGGCCGCGTGAAGGCGCTCGACGCGAAGTTCAATTTCGATTCGAACGCGCTCTACCGGCACCCGGAAATCGTTGCTTACCGCGACCTCGACGAAGAAGACGCCGCCGAGATCGAGGCCAGCAAATTTGACCTCAGCTACATCAGCCTGGACGGCAATATCGGCTGCTTGGTCAACGGCGCCGGGCTGGCGATGGCGACGATGGACACGATCAAGCTCTTTGGCGGCGAGCCGGCGAACTTTCTCGACGTTGGTGGCGGCGCCACAGCCGAGAAGGTCACCGAGGCCTTCAAGATCATGCTTGCCAACA
>JANPDN010000011.1:0-26221 GCA_031431555.1 Rubrivivax sp. | reverse complement strand
ATCGCGCGCTCGGTGGGCATCTGGTCGTCGTTCAGCCAGGTGCCGTAGTCCTGGTGCCATTGCCAGACATCACCTTCAAAAGCCATCTTGCCGTTGATCTTGAACTGGTGCATGTACAGCGCCTCGCCGAGCAGGTCTTGCACCGGCTCGACCATGCGCGGATGCCGCGCCAGGCGCGCAAAGGGCGCGCTGTACATGTGCGCGGCAAAGTTGGTGCGCACCGCGTCGCTGCCGCGCTCGCGCACGTTGTAGGCCTCTCGCCGTGCATACAGCGCCGGCACCGCGGCGTTCAGGCCTCGGGTTTCTTCGGGTGTGAACAGACCCGGGAAAAACAGATAACCGTCGCGATCGAACTGCGCATGTTGTTCGGGTTGGAGTTTCATCGTGGGCGGCTTTCGCGGCTAACGTGGCTAACGTGGCGTATGCGGCTTGTGTGGCTTTTGCGGCTCTTGCGGGCTGCGGCTGGCGCAACCGGCGCAGCCGGGTTGTCGAGCACCTGGCTCAGGTGTTTGGACAGATGCCGGCTGGCGCTCTCGCCGTGCTGGCCGACGAGCGCAGCGGCGCGTTTGCCGTCGCCCGCGGCGATCGCCGCAGCGATGTTTTCATGTTCGTCCCAGACCGCTTCGCGCTGGTCGGACGATTGCAACACGGCGCCCATCACGCGGTGCAGATGGCGCCAGTTCTGGCCGGCGATCTGGCCGATCAGCGGGTTGCCGCTGGCTTCGTAGATGGCCTGGTGGAAAGCCAGATCGGCGTCGATCATCGGCTGGACATTGCGCCCGCGAGCCGCCTTGCGGCCGCGCAGGATCAGGCCCGGATCGAGCTGCGCGTGCTGCTCGGCGGCGAGACGCGCGGCCAGCGCGTCGAGGGCGCCGCGCACCTGGTAGACCTTGCCCATCCAGGCCACGTCGAGTGGCGCGACGAGCACGCCGCGGCCGGGCGCCTCATGCACGAAGCCGTCGTTCTTGAGCTGGCGCAGCGCCTGCAAAACCGGCTGGCGCGAGACCGCGAGCTGCGCGGCGACGGCTTCTTGCGTGATGCGCTGCCCGGGCGCCAGCGCGCCGCTGCTGATGGCGTCGAGCAGCGAGCGGTAGACCCGGTCGACGAGGCCGGGGGCGGTGTCGAGCTTGACCAGGGTGTTCAAGGTGGCGTCGTTGGTCGATGGGATTCGATGCAGTTCGAGGCGGTGTGTCGTACTCTGTATACAGAATACATTGACACCGAGCGGACGGACAAGCCGGGAAATCCCCGCCCTGCCCCGCCCCGCCCTGCCGCGCGCGGCGCCGCGCGGCCCGGCGTGTGCCCGCACACGACAGCCCCGCGGGGCCTGACAATCGCCTCCGGTCAAACCGCCACCAAGGAGCCTGCGATGGCAAAGGGCAAGACAGCGAACAGCGGCAAGGACAGCCGCATGGGCAACCGCATGGGCAACCACATGGACAAGGGCGAGTACCTTGAGAAGCTCGGGCCCCTGCAACTCGAGATCAACGCCGTGGCGCGTTGGCTGCAACATACCGGGCGCCGCCTGGTGGTGCTCATCGAAGGCCGCGACACCGCCGGCAAGGGGGGTGTGATCTCGGCCATTGCCGACACCCTGAACCCGCGCCAATGCCATGTTGTCGCACTAGGCAAACCCCGCGACAGCGAACGCAGCCAGTGGTATTTCCAACGTTATGTGCCGCACCTGCCGGCAGCCGGCGAGATCGTCTTGCTCGACCGCAGTTGGTACAACCGCGCCGGTGTCGAGCCGGTGATGGGTTACTGCACCGCGGCGCAGACCAAGGCCTTCTTGAAGCAGGCGCCGGCGTTCGAAAAACTGCTCACCGACGACGGCATCCAGCTTTTCAAATACTGGCTGACGGTCGACCAGGCGCAACAGGAAGAACGTTTTGCCGAGCGCCTGAGCGACCCGCTCAAACGCTGGAAGCTGTCACCGATCGATATCGAAGCGCGTACGCGCTACGCCGACTACGGCCGCGCGCGCGATGTGATGCTCAAGGCCACCCACAGCGCGCACGCGCCCTGGGCACTGGTGGATTTCAACGACCAGCGGCGCGGCCGGCTGACGCTGATCCGGCACCTGCTCGACCAGATCCCCGAGCATGCGGTGGCCGATGCGCCGATCGAATTTTTGCCGCTGCCACAAGCGCCGCTGAAAGAAAAATTCAATGGCCCTTGCAAGCCGATCGCAAACGTCGCCTGAAGACCGCGCCGACATGAGGACGTACCGCATCGCGAGCATCCCCGGCGACGGCATCGGCAAAGAAGTCGTGCCCGCCGGCCAGCAGGTGCTGCAGGCCCTGGCCGCCGCGTGCAATGGCTTCGATTTCGAATTTGAAACCTTCGATTGGGGCGGTGACTTCTACCGTCGTCACGGCGTGATGATGCCGGCCGACGGCCTGGACGCGCTGCGTGGCAAGGACGCGATCCTGTTCGGCTCGGCAGGTGACCCCGACATCCCCGACCACATCACGCTGTGGGGCCTGCGCCTGAAGATCTGCCAGGGCTTCGACCAGTACGCCAATGTGCGGCCGACCCGCATCCTGCCCGGCATCGACCCGCCGCTGAAGCGTTGCACGCCGGCCGATCTGGACTGGGTCATCGTGCGCGAGAACTCAGAAGGCGAATATGCCGGCGTCGGCGGCCGGGTCCACCAGGGCCAGCCAATCGAGGCCGCCACCGATGTCTCGATGATGACCCGCGCCGGCGTCGAACGCATCATGCGGTTTGCCTTTCGACTCGCGCAGACGCGTCCGCGCAAGCTGCTCACCGTGATCACCAAGAGCAACGCCCAGCGCCACGCGATGGTGATGTGGGACGAGATCGCGGCGCAGATCGCTGCTGAGTTCCCCGATGTGCATTGGGACAAGGAGCTCGTCGACGCCGCCACCGCACGCATGGTCAACCGGCCGGCGTCGCTGGACACCCTGGTCGCCACCAATCTGCATGCCGATATCCTGAGCGACCTGGCCGCGGCGCTGGCCGGCAGTCTGGGCATCGCGCCGACCGGCAATATCGACCCCGAGCGCCGCTACCCCAGCATGTTCGAGCCGATCCACGGCTCGGCTTTCGACATCATGGGCAAAGGCTTGGCCAACCCGATCGGCACCTTCTGGTCCTGCGTGATGATGCTCGAGCATCTCGGCAATCTGGGTGCTGCGCAACGGCTCATGACGGCCGTCGAGTCGGTGACTGCCGACAAGTCGCTGCACACCGCTGACCTGGGTGGCAATGCAAAAACCGTGGACGTGACCGACGCGGTTTGTGCGCGGCTCGGGCGCTGAAAACTTTCGCGCGCCTTGCCGCGGCGCACTCACGTCCCGCACTCACGTCCCGCACTCGCATCACGCACTCACATCAGATGTGGCGCGTCGGGCAGTTCGTTGACATTCGGCGCACCTTGCGCAGCGCCGAAATGTTGTAGCAGCAGGGCCTCCACGGCGTCGACCGCGCGCAGCAGGCCGGGCTCGAAACGGCCGCCGCGAAACTCTTCGCGCATGCCTTGCACGATCGCTTGCCAGTGGCCGGCGGGTACATGCCGCGCCAGGCCGCGGTCGGCGACGATTTCGATCGCATGTTCGGCCAGCAGCAGGTAGATCAACACGCCGTTGTTGGCCTCGGTGTCCCAGACGCGAAGCTTGCCGAACATCATCACCGCACGTTCGCGCGCGGTGGCGCCGCGCCACAGATAGGACAGCGGCAGGCCGGCTTCGACACAGACGCGGATCTCGCCGCCATGTTGGCGCTCGCTGGCGGCAATACGTTGTTCGATACGTGCGAGCGCCGCTGCGTCAAGCGCGCGCCGGGTATCGGTCTCGTCGAGCCAGCGGTGTTTGAGGATGCGCGCGAAGCGGTTCATTGACGACCCCCGAGGCACCTTCGGTGCCGACCCCCCGAGGGGGCATGATCGCCTTGAGGCGGCTCGGCGGCGATCATCACCAATCCCCCGACGCACCGCCGCCGCCAAAGTCACCACCGCCGCCTGACGAAAAACCGCCGCCGCCGGAGAACCCGCCACTGCTGCCACCACCTCCCCAACCGCCAGCGCTGCTGCCGGCGCCAAATCCGCCAGCGCCCCAGATCAGCGGCCCGGCGCGGCCGCGTCGCCCCGATCGCCCGCCAGTGGCCGATCGCATCGCCGAGCCGACACCGACGATGCCGACGAGCACCAGCGCCACGACACCCGCTGCCACACCGAGCAGCGTGCTGCCCGTCAACCAGCCGCCCACCGTGCCGGTCGCGCCGCTGGTCAGCAAGGCGCCGAGCTTGCGGCCGAACAGACCGCTGAGCACCGCGCCGATGATCGGCACGCCGATGAAAAAGAACATCAGCAGCTCTTCGATCTGCACGCCGCCGCCGATGCCGCCGATGCCTTTGCGCGGCGTTGGTGCGGGCAGGTTTTCGCCCTTGATGCGGCTGATCAGCGCGTCGACGCCTTTGTCGATGCCGCCGGCATAGTCACCGGTCTTGAACGCCGGGCTGATGGTGTTCTGCACGATCTGGCGCGCGCCTAGGTCGGGCACCGCGCCTTCAAGCGCCTTGGCAACTTCGATGCGCAGCCGGCGGTCATCTTTGGACACGATCAGCAGCACGCCGTCGCCGATTTCGCGGCGGCCGATCTTCCAGGCGTCGGCGATGCGGAAGGCAAACGAGGCGATGTCCTCGGGCTGCGTGGTGGCCACGATCAAGACCACGATCTGCGGCCCGGCCGCGGCTTCGAAAGCCGCCAGCTTGGCGTCCAACGCGCCGCGCTGCGCGTCGTTGAGCGTGCCGGTCTGGTCGATGACCCGCGCATTGAGCGCGGGCACCGGTTGCACGCCCTGTGCCGATGCCCCCGGCGCTGCGCTGAACAGCAGCGCCGCGATCAGCAGTGCGAGCAGCAGCCGCATGGCGACCATCGGATGTCGGGCCGGCAGGGGTGACTGGCGAACGGGCTCGCGACGCAGGTTACTTCGATGCCGCTGCCGCGGGTGCGGCCGGAGCCTTGTCGAAGCTGACCGCCGGCGGCGCCGAGATCGCGGCTTCGTTGGCGACCGCGAAGTTCGGCTTGACGCTGTAGCCAAAGACCATCGCCGTCAGGTTGTTCGGGAAGCTGCGCGTCAGCACGTTGTAGTCCCGCACCGTCTTGATGTATTTGTTGCGCGCCACGGTGATGCGGTTTTCGGTGCCTTCGAGCTGCACGCGAAGATCCTGGAAGCCCTGGTTCGCTTTCAGGTTCGGGTACTGCTCGCTGACCACCAGCAGGCGCGACAGCGCGCCGCTGAGTTCACCCTGCGCGGCCTGGAATTTGTTGAACGCCTCGGGGTTGTTCAAGGTTTCCGGCGTGACCTGGATCGACGTCGCCTTGGCCCGCGCCTCGATGACCTTGGTCAGCGTTTCCTGCTCGAAATTCGCCTCGCCCTTGACCGTGGCGACGATATTCGGGATCAGGTCGGCGCGGCGCTGGTACTGGTTGAGCACTTCGGCCCAACCCGATTTGACCTGCTCGTCGAGACGCTGGAAATCGTTGTATCCGCAACCGCCGAGCAGGGCCGTGGCGGCCAGCAGCAGCGGGGCAAGCAGTTGGCGCAGCATGGGGGTTCCTTGTGATCGTGAAGGGAGTGCGCCGCCACAGATGGGGGCGCGCGCTGGAAATCAAGCCGGCGCGCGAATGTAGCGCCTCGGCGTGATGGCCGGCCGGCCTTCACCACAACGATCTCACTCCAACGGTATCGCCGCGCATCGCGCGGCTGCACATCTCGCGCCGCGGCGGCGCGCAGCTGAAAGCCAGGTGCGACGAGCGCTCGGTGTTATTGCTCGATCGCCACCAGCACGTTGCACAGCAGGCCGAGCCGATCAGCGTCGGCCTTGGGCAAGGTGCTTCCCGCGCGCAGTTGTGCGGCACGCGCGATCGCGTGCAGGCGGAAGAAGAGTTCGTCTTCGACGGCCTCGACCTCGGCGGCGTCCTGCGCCCGCACCGCCTCGGTGATCCACAGGCCGCTGGCGTTCCAGCCTGTGCGCAGGCGCGACAGCGCATGCTGGGTCAGCGCCAGGGTGTCCTTGAAGGCGGACGACTCGGCGCCCACCGCCAGCGCCTGGGCGCCATCTTGGGCGGCCTGCAAGGCGGCGTCGAGCCGGCCCAGCCGCAACTGCACTTCGCCGGCGCCGAGTTGGGCGCTCAGGGCCGGCTGGCCACGCGCGGTCTCGGCGATGAGGCCGACCCAGCGCAGGTCAAACTCACCCGGCACCACCCGCAGCGCGATGCTGGCGCGGGCCAGTTGCGGCCGCTCGACACGCATCGCGGCCTGGGCCGCTTCGGTCACGGCGAGCAGGCGGCCCAGCGGCGACAGCGCTTCGCGCTGCAGCGCGTGTGGGTAGCCGGTGCCGTCCAGGCGTTCATGGTGTTCGGCAATCGCGCGCGCCACGGTGGCGGGGTAGTTGGTCAGCTGGGTGATCAACAGCTGGCCGACATGCGGGTGCACGACCAAGTGTTTGTAGCTCTCGAAGTCCAGCGCACGGTCGGCGTCGGCCTCGCCGCAATGTGGGTCGATGTACATCTCGCCCAGGTCGTGCAGCAGGCCGGCGAGCATCGCCAGGCGCACATCGGCGATCGCACCACCGTGTTCGATCATCAAGGCGCCGGCGATGGCCATCGCCTGAACCGCGTGCTCGAACGACGTCGGCCGGGACGCCTGCCCGGCGGTCAACAGCAGTTGCGCCACCGAGTGCAGTGGCAGGTGCGGCAGCTGCTGCAGGATGCGCGCGGCATGCGGGCGCAGCAGTGCAGCCAGCGGCGTGTCGGATTCGATCAGCGCCTCGGCGCCCTGGCGAAGGGTCTGCGCGGTGACGCCGTCTTCGGCCATCAGGCAGGTTTCGAGCGGGTTGCGCAGTTGGCGGTCGAGCAGCTTGCGCTGCAGGGCGCCCGAGACCGGCTGATCACGAGCCCAGAGTTTGGTGCCGGAGATATTGAAGATGTCGCGAGAGGCAATGATGCTCTTGGTCTCGCTGGCCTCGAGGATCGCGTCCAGTGCATGCGGGTTGGCGGTGCTGAAAGGCGCGGCGCGAACGGTGTTCTGGGCGGATGTGGTCATGGCAACTCCAAGCGGGGTGGGCTCCTTCTCGTTATCGACCCGACGGCGCTGCCGCTAAAGCGACAATTGCGGCATGTTCGCCCCCTTGCAAAATGACACTTTCCTGCGCGCCTGCCTGCGCCAGCCCACGAGCCACACGCCGATCTGGCTGATGCGCCAGGCCGGCCGCTACCTGCCGGAATACCGCGCCACGCGCGCCCGCGCCGGCAGCTTCATGGGTCTGGCCACCAATGTCGACTTCGCCACCGAAGTCACGCTGCAGCCACTGGACCGCTACCCGCTCGACGCGGCGATTCTTTTTTCCGACATCCTCACCGTGCCCGACGCGATGGGCCTGGGCCTGACCTTCGCCGAAGGTGAAGGCCCGCGATTTGCGCGCCCGGTGCGCGACGAAGCCGCGGTCGCGGCACTCGCTGTGCCCGATCTGGCCAAGCTGCGATATGTCTTCGACGCGGTGGCTTCGATCCGCCGCGCATTGAGTGGCCGCGTGCCGCTGATCGGCTTTTCGGGCAGCCCCTGGACGCTGGCCTGCTACATGGTCGAAGGCGCCGGCTCCGACGACTACCGGCTCGTCAAGCAGATGCTCTACGCGCGGCCCGACCTGTTGCAGCGCATGCTCGACATCAACGCGCAGGCCGTGACCGCCTACCTCAATGCCCAGATCGATGCCGGCGCGCAGGCGGTGATGATTTTCGACTCCTGGGGCGGCGTGCTCGCCGACGGCGCCTTTCAGCGTTTCAGCCTGCGCTACACCCAGCAAGTCGTCGCCGGCCTGAAACGTCAGGGCGCTGACGCCGCTCGGGTGCCGTGCATCGTCTTCACCAAGGGCGGCGGGCCCTGGCTCGAAGAAATCGCGGCGATCGGCGCCGATGTCGTCGGACTCGACTGGACGGTCAACCTCGGCCGTGCCCGCGCGCTCGTTGGCGACCGCGTTGCGCTGCAGGGCAACCTCGATCCGAATGTGCTTTTTGCGCCGCCCGAGGTGGTGGCGCGCGAGGCCGTCGCGGTGCTCGACAGCTACGCCGGGCGGCAACCCGCGGGCGCCGAAACAGGCCCCGGCACGGGCGCCGGATCGGACTCGGGCGACGGTCATATCTTCAACCTCGGCCACGGCATCAGCCAGCACACCCCGCCGGAAAACGTCGTCGCGCTCGTGCACGCCGTCCACCAACACTCGCGGCGCCAATGGCAGGGCGCGTGAAATCGGCCTTTGGGCAGTGAGTGAGCGCTCAGGGCTTGACTTATCCCCAAAAATTTTGGAGGCGCGACGTGAATTTTTCATGTTGCGCTGCACCCACAGGGATTTCTCCGCACAGCGCTAAGTTGTTGATTTTTAAAGGATCCGCCGAGTGCCGCGAAAATGGGCAATCCAAGCCGGAGCCCCGTGGATCAAGGCTCGGGCGGCCGCCGCGGCGAATTGTCCACACAGTTATCAACAATTTTAGTGGACAGAGCGAAAAACCGTTCAGCATCAGCAACTTGGCGCCGGTTTGTCATGTGATTCTCGAATTTCGGGGCGTGGCGCGATGAGCACCGAGCCGGCCGCCGAAGGCCGAATTTCGGTGGCCGTCGAGACGCCCCAGCACGCTGGGCTTGGCGGTGTGCTTGACTATTTCTGGGCGCCGTCGGCGGCGGGTTTGTCGCCCCCGGCCGCAGGCACGCTGATGCGGGTGCCGCTCGGGCGCCGCACGGTGCCGGGCATCGTCTGGCCTTCGCGGCCGAGCGACGTGGTTTTTGCGCCCGGGCAGCTCAAACCTCCGGCCGAGGTGGTGGCCGGCTTGGCCCCGCTGTCGCTGACCTGGATCGCGCTCGTCAACTTTGCTGCCGACTATTACCAGCGTGGCATCGGCGAACTTGCGTTGACGGTTTTGCCGCCTGAGCTGCGCAAGCTCAGCGCCGCCCAGATCGGCAAACGCGTTGCACGCTTGCTCAAGTCGCCACCCGCACCGCCTGGCGGGCCTGAGCCGCTGTTGCCCGAGTTGACGCCGGAGCAGGCCGCGGTGCTCGCCGCACTGGCAGATTCTTTGGCGCAGATTGCGGGCGCCAGCACAACGACGAGTACGACCAGCAGCACGACCACCACCGCGACCACACCAGCACCGAAGCCGACGCTGCTGCACGGTGCCACCGGCAGCGGCAAGACCGAGGTCTATCTGCGCGCCGCGCAGGCTGCGCTCGACGCCGGCCGGCAGGTGCTGGTGCTGGTGCCCGAGATCAACCTCACGCCGCAGCTCGAGGCGCGTTTTGCGCAGCGTTTTCCGCAACGCCTGCTGGTGTCGCTGCACAGCGCGCTGACGCCGGCGCAGCGTTTGAAAAACTGGCTGCTCGCGCATCTCGGCCTGGCTGACCTGGTGCTCGGCACGCGGCTGGCCGTCTTCACGCCGATGCCGCGCCTGGGCCTGATCGTCGTCGACGAAGAACATGACCCGAGCTTCAAGCAGCAAGAGGGCGCGCGCTATTCGGCGCGCGATCTGGCGGTCTACCGCGCCCATATCGAAAAGCTGCCGGTGATCCTGGGTTCGGCGACGCCGGCGTTGGAGAGTTGGCAGCGCTGCATCGCCGGCAAGTGGCAAAAGCTGGCCATGCCGCAACGCATTGGCGGTGGTGCGATGCCACGTGTGCGCCTGCTCGACATGACGCGCCAGCCACGTCTGAGTGGCGACCACGCGCCGGCGCTGGCGGCGCCGTTGCTGGCCGCCATCGAAGCCCGCATCGCGCGCGGTGAACAAAGCCTGCTGCTGCTCAACCGGCGCGGTTATGCGCCGGTCCTGCACTGCGGTGCCTGCGGCTGGAAAAGCCAATGCCCACATTGCAGCGCCTGGCGGGTTTTCCACAAATTCGGCCGCACGCTGCGCTGCCACCACTGCGGCTTCGCTGAATCGGTGCCACGCGCCTGCCCCGACTGCGGCAACCTCGATATCGCACCGATCGGCCGCGGCACCGAAAAGCTCGAAGAGCAACTCGGCGCGCTGTTGCCGGGCGCGCGCATCGCACGCATCGATGCCGATACGACGCGACTCAAGGGCACGCTCGACGAGCAACTCGCCGCGGTGCATGCCGGTGATGTCGATGTGCTCGTGGGCACCCAGATGGTGACCAAGGGCCACGACTTCCGGCGCATCACGCTTGTGGCCGCGGTGAACCCGGATGGCGCGCTTTTTGCCAGCGACTTCCGCGCCAGCGAGCGGCTGTTTTCGCTGCTGCTGCAAGCCGCCGGCCGCGCGGGGCGTGACGCCGATGTCGCTGGCGCCAGCGAGATGTGGCTGCAGACCTGGCATCCGCAGCACGCCGTCTACGCGGCGCTGCGTCAGTACGACTTCGAAGCCTTCGCGGCGCAGCAACTCGCCGAGCGCCGTCAAGCCGGCCTGCCGCCTTTTGTGAGCCTGGCCTTGCTGCGTGCCGAGGCCCGCAGTGCCGCCGACGCCGCGGCTTTCTTGCGCGACGCCGCGGCTTTGGCCGTCGCATTGGTCGAAGTACTGCCGCAAGCCGCGAGCCTGATGGTCTACCCGCCGGTGCCGCCCGTGGTCGCCCGCGTCGCCGATGTCGAGCGCATGCAGATGTTGGTCGAGTCGGCATCGCGCAGCGCCTTGCAGCGCCTGCTCGCCGCCTGGTTGCCGCAGTTGCACTCGCTGCGTGGCAGCCACAAGGGCGTCCTCCGCTGGGCGGTGGATGTGGACCCGCTGACGATCTGAGCAGGCCGGGGCAGCGCGATCGCGAACGCCCCACGTGGCGCAGAATGAATGTGCCATGAGCCCGCACGGCCGCCCGAAGGGCTCATACACCGCAGTGCGAAGCACGGAGGTTGCCTGATGAGCCGCCGAGCCGTTCTCAAGGCGAATACCGCAGCGCGTAGCGCGGAGGTTGCCTGATGACCCTGCCCGGCCGCCCGAAAGGCGAATACCGCAGTGCGAAGCGCGGAGGTTGCCGGATGAGCACCTGGACCAAAGTTCCCGCCGACCTCGCCGCGGCGTTTGACGCCGCGCTGCCGAAGTCGCCGCTGGTCGAGCGCCGGCAGATGTTTGGCTGCCCCTGCGCTTTTGTGAACGGCCGGATGTTTGCCGCGGTGCATCAGGAGCGCCTGCTCGTGCGCCTGCCTGACGAAGCGGTCAAGCGGCCCAGCTTGATGATGGGCCGCACGATGAAGGACTATGCCGCCTTCGATGGCGCCCTGGACCTGGCCGCAGAAGAGATGCAAGACTGGGTCGCGCGCGGATTCGCCTACACGCAGACGCTGCCTCCGAAAGCCGCCAAAGTTGCCAAGGCCGCCAAGACCGTCAAGCCGCCGGCTGCACGCCAAAGCCCCAGGCGAGCAGCGAAAAAGTGACAAACGCGGCCACCGTGCTGCTCATGATGATGCGCGCGATGCGGCCGTTGTCGGCGCCGTAACGCTCGGCCAGGATCGACACGTTGCTCGCGCTGGGCAGCGCGGCGACCAGTGTCAGCGCAGTGATGTGCAGCGCGCTCAGGGGCGCGCCCAGCGACTTGGCCGTCGCGGCCAGCAGCAGCACCAGCAGCGGATGCAGGCAGAGCTTGATCAGCGCCACCGGCAGGTAGTGGCGCGGCGCCGTGCGGGTGTGGCCATGTTGACCGGCGCGCCACAACACCGCGCCGATGGTGAATAGCGCCACCGGCGTCGCCGCGTCGGCGAGCATGTCGACGACCACCGCTGGCGGGCCCGACAACTGCCAGCCGTTGGCGGACGCCAGTGCGCCGAGCGCGATCGACCAGGGCAGCGGGTTGCTCAGCGTGCCCTTGAGCACCCGCAACGCCGCGGTGCGGGCGCCATGGCCGGCGGCGTCGTGGGCCTGCGCGATGGCGATGCACAACGACGTGGTGATGAACAGGTCGACCAGGATCGTGCAGATCACCGGCCCGGCCACTGCCGGCCCGAGCAGCTTGGCCAGCAGCGGCACGCCCATGAAGCCGGTATTCGGAAACGCTGCCACCAGCGCGCCAAAAGCGGCGTCTTTGAGATGGACTTTCTGGCTCAACGTGACCGCGATCGTGAAGCTGACCACGAGCAGCGCACAAACGGTCCACAGCAGCAGCACCGTCGGGCTCAACAGCTCGAACAGCGGCGCCTTGGCGCCAAAGCGGAACAGCATGCACGGCAGCGCGAAGTACAGGACAAAAGCGTTCAGCCCGGGGATCGCACTTTCCGGCAGCACATGCCGGCGCGCGGCGAGGTAACCGCCCAGCACGAGGGCAAAAAACGGGATCGTGACGGCCAGGATGTGGTTCATGGGCGGGCGCGAGTATCGCAAGCGGCCGCATGCCGGCGCGGGCGGGCGAACCGATTGAACCCGCGGCACCTGCCGCTGGTCACAGCCGGCGGGATGTTTGTCGCAGCGCCGGCCGCCACTCCTGCGTCGGCGGTGACAATGCCCACATCCGGTCTTTGCAACAGGTGGTCAACCCCATGGATGAAGTTCAAAAACCCGGCCTGCTGCGCCGCATCTTCGGCGGCGCCTGGCGCGTGGTCGACGGCACCCGCCGCGTGGTCATCAACCTGATCTTCCTGGCGCTGCTGGTGGCGCTGCTGTTCGCCATCTTCGGTGGCGGTGCGCCGACTTTGAAGGACAAGACCGTGCTCGTTTTCGACCCCGCCGGGCCGATCGTCGAGCAGCGCTCGGGCAGCGCGCGTGATGCGGCCTTGAAGCAATTGCGCGGCGAGGACAGCGCGCAGACGCGGCTGCGCGATGTCATCGCCGTGCTCGACGCCGCGGCGCAGGACCCGAAGATCCACCAGGTCCTGCTGCTGCTCGACGAGCTTTCGGGCGGCGGCCTGGCGACGCAGCGCGAGGTCGCCGCCGCAATCGAGCGTTTCAAGGCCAGCGGCAAGACGGTCGTCGCCTGGGCAGCGTCTTACGACCAGCGCCAGTACTACATCGCCGCGCATGCCAACGAGGTCTATCTGCACCCGATGGGCGCGATCGAAATGCGTGGTTACGGCCGCCTGCGCAATTACTGGGGCGATGCCTTCGAGCGCCTGGGCGTACAGGCCAATGTCGTGCGCGCCGGAAAATACAAAAACGCCGCGGAGACCTTTGTGACCAACGCGCCGTCTGCGCAAACGCTGGAGTCGGAGGCCTACCTTTATGACGCGATGTGGGGGCTGTACACCGCCGGTGTCGAGAAGGCGCGCAAGCGGCCCGCCGGCAGCGTGATGAAGTCCATCGACGCCTTGCCCGGGTCGCTGACCGCGCTCGGTGGTGACATGGCCAAGCTGATGCTGCACGAAAAATGGGTCGACGGCTTGAAGACCCGCGACGAGTTGCGCACGCTGCTCGTCGAACGTGGTGCCGAAGACAGTACCAACAAGTCCTTCCGCCAGGTGCGATTTGGCGACTATCTGGCGCGCATCAAACCGGGCACCGCCGGCGAGATCGGCATCGTCGTCGCCGAAGGCGAGATCAGCGACGGCACGGCGCCGCCCGGGCGCATCGGCGGGCTGTCCACCGCCGAGCTGATCCGCAAGGCGCGCAACGACGACAAGATCAAGGCCATCGTGCTGCGTGTCAACTCACCCGGCGGCAGCGCCGTCGGCTCGGAGTTTGTGCGTCGCGAGCTGGAACTCGCGCGCGCTGCCGGCAAACCGGTGGTGGTGTCGATGGGCGATGTCGCGGCGTCGGGCGGGTACTGGATTTCGCTCGCCGCCGACGAAGTGATTGCCGACGCGGCGACGATCACCGGCTCGATCGGCGTCATCGGTCTGCTGCCCACCGGCGCCGGCCTGATGGACAAACTCTCGGTGCGCACCGGCGGCCACACGACGACCTGGCTGGGCAGCGCCTACGACCCGCGCAAGGCACTCGACCCGCGCTTCGCCGAACTCGTGCAGTCGGCCGTGAACCAGATCTATGCCGACTTCACGGCCAAGGCGGCCGCGGCGCGCAAGACCACACCGGCGAAGATCGACGAGGTCGCGCAGGGCCGCGTCTGGACGGGCGCGCAGGCGCGCGAGCGCGGCCTTATCGACCGCACCGGCCAATGGGCCGACGCGGTCAAAGCCGCGGCCACGCGGGCCAAGCTCGGTGACGATGCCAAGCTGCGCTGGATCGAGCGCGACCCGGGTCGTTTCGAGCGTGTATTGGGGCTGGTTGGCGGCGCCGCGGCGCGGTCGCTCGGCCTGCCCGAACTGGTGGCCGCGTTCGGCACCAAACTGCCCGGTGGCGCGGCGCTCGAGCTGCAGCAAGAGCTGTCGTGGTTGGCTGAGATTGCCGATCGGCGCGGCCCGTTTGCTGCCGTCGTGCATTGTTTTTGCGAGCCCGGGCGCTGACAGCCGGCGGCCCGGCGGCAGTCAGTGCAGGTGTTTGTGCCGCAAGACGAGTAGGTCGTCGCGGCAGCGGGTCACGGCAAATCCGCACCAGAAGACGATGCCGACCCATTTGCTGCCGTCTTCGAAGAAGTAGGTCCAGCCTTTGAGTCGCCACGCCCAGGCCGCAAGCAGGGTGTCGAACAAGATCGAGGCGGCCAGGAAACCCAGCGCGAGCAGCAGCCATCGGCTGTGCGCGCGCAGGATCTCGCGCCTGAAGCCGACCAGATAGAGCGCGGCCGACAGCACGATCGTGCCGAGCACCACGCGCTCTGGAATGCCCAGGTGCTGGGGTGCGATGCGCTCGTGAATCTGGAACAGGTCGTCCAAGCCAAGATAGATCGACAGCACACCCGAGGCCAGCGCAAAGCGGAGCTTCGGCGCGTCACCGGCAGCACGGTGCAGCAGTGCGCTGAACAGCCACACCGTCGCCGCCGTCCACCACATCAACACGCCCAAAGAAGACAAAAACCCCGACAGCGGATGAATGCCGGCGAGGCCGGTCGGATCGCGCGTCATCAATGAGATCTGCACACCGTGCAGGCGGTACATCGTGACCACGGCCAGCAAGGGCAGCGCCGCCACGATCAGCAGCGTGGCCCAGGTTCTTGGCGCGGGACGGGGTGTCGACATGCGCCCGCAGTATCGGACGCAGCGCGCAACAGTGTGCGCGCGGCCGGCGGCGGCGTCGGCGCCTGATGGGCGGTCGCTGAAGTGGCGCGGGTCTCAGCGCGCCGCGACATTCAGCCGCACCGGAATCCGCCGCCGGCCGAAGCCTCCGGCCTGCGCGCCAAAACGCCCGGCGAGTGGGGTGCCGCAGTGTGGGCAGCCGCCATCGGCGGTGACGGTGTAGCGGCGGATGTTGTACCAGTCGCGCACGATCAAGGCCGCGCTGCAGCCGGTGCAAAAGGTCGTGCCACCTTCGGCGTCGTGCACGTTGCCGGTGTAGACATGGTGCAGGCCTTGCGCCAGTGCGATTTGGCGTGCGCGGGTCAGCGTGGCCGGTGGTGTTGCCGGCACGTCCTGCATCTTGTAGTCGGGGTGGAAAGCGGTGAAGTGCAGCGGCACATCAGGCCCGAGGTGCGCCGCGATCCACTTCGACATCGATTCGATCTCGGCGCTGCTGTCGTTGTGGCCGGGGATCAGAAGCGTCGTGATTTCGAGCCAGCAGCTGGTCTCGTGGTGGATGTACTCCAGCGTCTCGAGCACCGGGCCTAAGTGGGCGCCGGTCTGGCGGAAATAGAAGTCCTCGGTGAAGCCCTTCAGGTCGACATTCGCCGCGTCCATCTTGGCGTAAAACTCGCGCCGCGGTTCGGCGTGGATATACCCCGCGGTGACGGCCACCGTGAGCAGGCCGCGGGCATGGCAGGCGTCGGCAGTGTCCATCGCGTACTCGGCAAAGATCACCGGGTCGTTGTAGGTGAACGCGACACTGCGGCTGCCGGTCTGCGCCGCAGCGTCGGCGATCTGCACCGGCGCGGCCTGGTCGAGCAGCCGGTCCATCTCGCGGCTCTTGGAGATGTCCCAGTTCTGGCAGAACTTGCACGCCAGGTTGCAGCCCGCGGTGCCGAAACTGAACACCGGCGTGCCCGGGTGGAAGTGATTCAGCGGCTTCTTTTCGATCGGGTCGATGCAAAAACCCGAGCTGCGGCCATAGGTCGTGAGGACCATCGCGTCACCCTCGCGGGCACGCACAAAACACAGGCCCCGCTGGCCTTCGTGCAGGCGGCAGTCGCGCGGGCACAGATCACATTGGATGCGGCCATCGTCGAGCCGGTGCCACCAGCGTGCGGGGTGGTTGCTCATCTTGTTGGCGCCGGTTTATCGGATGCAAATTTCTGCACCCGGTAGCGCCAGAGTTTGATGTCGTTGGCCCAGAAGCCGGCGGGCAAACCGGCCTTTTGTTTGAGCGCAGCCATGAACGCTGCCGGCTGCTGCAGTTGCTCCCAGACCTGCGGCAAGAAGGTCGATCGATGGCCTTGCCATTCGAAGATCAGCCCGTCAATGTTGGGCGCGATCGACGCCAGCGCAGCCGCTTCGCTGGCAAACGAAGGCAACGCTTGGGCTGGTTCGAGCAGCGAGACTTCGAGCTGCAGCGTCGGCCATTCGGCCGCCCGCACCGGCACAAAACGCGGGTCGCGCAACGCCGCCCCAACGGCGTTGTGCCTAACGTCAAAATCCAGCGGCTCCACCGCTTCGAGGCGGCCGATGCAGCCGCGCAGCGCGCCGTGTGCGTCTTTCAACGTGACGAAGGTCGCGCCCGGCTTGGCCAGACTCGGGTGCGCCGGCTCGGTTTGGGTGGGCAGGTGCAAGGCCAGCGCGATGGCGTTGCGCGCGCGGGCCAACAAAGCGGCGCCGAGTTGCTCATCTTGCGGCGGCGGGTCTGGCGGGTCTGACGTCTCTGGCGCTTCGTCTTGACGCGGCTGCGCGCTGAGCATGAAAGCCGCGTAGCCGACGACGCGCTTGCGGTCACCGGCCGTGTCGCCGGAATTGCGCAGGTCGAGCAACTGCGGCGCGCCAAGGCCGTGCCGGCGCGCGGCGAGCAGCGCGCCGTTCAAGGCCCGTGCGCCGCAGGCATCGTGCGGGCTGATGTCGGTGGCCATCGCGCTGATGCGATCGGCCGTCGCGCGGTCGCGCTGCGAGGCCTCTTCATAACTCAGGTAATGCGAGAGGTCGGAGCTGATCACGATCAGCGTTTCAGGGCCACCCCACAGCGAGTCGATAACCTGCGCCACCTGGCCCGGGCTGGCGTCACCGACGGCCAGCGGCACCAGCGTGAAGCCGGGCGCGAGCACGGTCTGCAAAAATGGCAGTTGCACTTCGAGTGCATGTTCTGGCGCATGCGGGCGGTCGTCAAAAACCACTTGCGGAAGCGCCTTCAAACGCCACAGCGCAGCGCGGTCGATCGTCACGCGGCCCAGCGGTGTCTCGAAGTGCTCGACCGTCGGCGCCGCAAGGCCACGCACCGCGACGCGGTGCACGGGCCCCAGCAGCAGCACCCGCCGGATCACCGAGCCCCACGGCCGCAGCAGCGCATAAGCCTGCGCCGCGATCGCGCCCGAATAGACAAAGCCGGCGTGCGGCACGATGAGCAGCTTGGGTGGCGCGCTGCCTGCGATCGAGCCCGCATCGGCCGTCGCCAGACAGCGATCAACCGCTGCACGCAGCGCTGCGGCGTCGGCGGGATAAAACGATCCCGCCACCGCAGCGCGGCGCACGGGCGCTATCGTTGACGGCGCGGTTGACGACGTCGTTGGCTGCATCGGTGATGACATTCCCGCGGGCACCTCCTGACGCAAGTATGAGCCCGCGGCAACCGCGGTGGCTATGATCCGCGGCCCTCAAAATCTACCCCGATGACCGACACCCTGAACCCCGCCCAGCTCCAGGCTGTGCACCATCTGAACAGCCCTTGCCTGGTGCTCGCCGGTGCCGGCTCGGGCAAGACCCGCGTCATCGTGCACAAGATCGGCCGCCTGCTCAGCGCCGGGCTGGCGCCCAAGCAGATTGCCGCGATCACTTTCACCAACAAGGCCGCGGCCGAGATGCGTGAACGTGCCAAGGCGCTCGTCGGCAACAAGGCCGCCCGCGACCTGGCGGTGAGCACCTTTCATTCACTCGGCGTGCGCATGCTGCGCAGCGACGGCACGCATGTCGGGTTGAAGGAAAATTTCTCGATCCTCGACAGCGACGACGTACTCGGCGTGCTGCGCGACGCTGGCGGCAGCACCGACATCAAACAGGCCCGCGGCTGGCAATGGGCGATATCGTTGTGGAAAAACCAGGGCCTCACGCCAGAGCAGGCGCTGGCCATAGCCAAGGATGAAAACGAAGCGACGGCCGCGAAGGTCATGCAGCGTTACCACGAACGCTTGAACGCTTATCAGGCGGTCGACTTCGACGACCTCATCGGCCTGCCCTTGAAGCTCTTGCAGCATCACGAAGAAGCGCGCAACAAATGGCAGTTGATGTTCGCCCACATCCTGGTCGACGAGTACCAGGATACGAATGCCGTTCAGTACGAGTTGTTGAAAGCGCTGGTCGGTGGCGACCCGGGGAACTACGGCCAGTTCACCGCAGTCGGCGACGACGACCAGAGCATCTACGGCTGGCGCGGAGCGACGATCGACAACCTCAAGCGCCTGCCGCAGGAGTTTCCTGACCTGTTGGTCATCGCGCTGGAGCAGAACTACCGCTCGACCGGCCACATCCTGCGCGCGGCGAACAACGTCATCGCCAAGAACCCAAAGATTTTTTCCGAGAAGAAGCTGTGGAGCGATCTCGGCGACGGCGCACCGGTGCAGGTGGTCGAATGTGATGGCGAAGAGCATGAAGCCGAACGCGCGGTGGCACGCATCGTGGCCTTGAGGTTGCAGGGAGGCACGGTCAAGAACAGCGACTTCGCGATCCTCTACCGCGCCAACCACCAGGCGCGGGTCTTCGAGCAAAAACTGCGTGCTGCACAGCTGCCGTACAATGTCTCGGGCGGGCAGAGTTATTTCGACCGCGCCGAGATCAAAGACCTCTGTGCCTGGCTGCGCCTACTCGTCAATGAAGACGATGACCCGGCTTTTTTGCGCGCGGTGACCACGCCAAAACGCGGTGTTGGCCACCAGAGCCTGGCGACCTTGGGCGAGTTTGCGTCGAAGTGGAAATCGAGCCTGTTCGAAGCGCTCTTTGCGCCGTCACTCGGCAGCGTGCTCAAGGGCCGCGCGATCGAGGCGCTGCATGAATTTGGCCGTGAAGTGAATGAGCTGCAAGACCGCGCGCGCCGCACCACCGGCGCCGAAGACGCGCGTGCGCTGCTGCTCGAATGGCTCAAGTCGATCGGCTACGAACAACATCTGCACGACGGCGAAGACAGCGAAAAGCTCGCCGCGGCGCGCTGGAGCAATGTGCTCGACTTCTGTGACTGGATCGCCAAGCGCTGTGGCGGTGTGGTGACTGAAGTGGGTGGTGTGAATGAAGGTGCCCCAAGGCCGGCCGAAGCCGGCCGTCCCCCGAGGGGATCAAGCAAAGTGGCAGAGCCACATTTGCTTGAGAGCGAAAAACTCAGCGTATTGCAGGTCGCGCAGACGATCAGCGTGATCATCAGCCTGGCCGAGCGCGGTGACGACCAGGACGTGATCACGCTGTCAACGCTGCACGCCGCCAAGGGCCTGGAATGGCCGCACGTCACGCTGGCCGGCGTCAACGAAGGGCTGTTGCCGTTCAAGGGCGCCGATGAAGAGATGACGCCGCAGCGGCTTGAAGAAGAGCGCCGGCTGATGTATGTCGGCATCACCCGCGCGCGCACCACGCTGGCCATCAGCACCCTGCGCCGGCGCAAACGCGGCCGCGAAACCGTGGCTGCGGTGCCGAGCCGGTTTATCGCCGAGATGAAACTCGACGAAGGCGTGGTGCGCGAAAACCCGCGCGAGAAGTTGCGCAAGCTGCGTGAGCAGCTGGCGGCGTTGCCGGCGGCGGTCGTGAAGGTCGGCTGAACCCAAGTCGCGTCCATTCAGTCTGCGCGACAGCGCGGTGGCGGCGCCTTCGTTCTCCGGCCCACGCTCGCGGGGGACTGCTTCGGGTGACCCGACGCCGTGCCATCATCACCGGCGTCGGTGACCCGCCAGCGTGGCGACCGCGAATGGGGCCTGCGCCCGAAGACACCACCACCACCCTGCGGAGACTGCTGCGGTGGTCGTGCATGAATACCACGATCGATCTGGGCAGGCGGTTTGGGGTTGCGAGCGCAGGCCCGATTCGCGGTCGCCAATTGTTGTGGGTGCCAAGGCGGTGTTGACGAGGTGATCGTCGGGCCCATCGGGCAGTGCGCCGCGAGCGTGGGCCGACAGAGCGCATGCCCGGGCCGCCTGCCGCGCACGGTGCTGACCTTGAGCACGCGATCAAAGCCGCACCCGAGCCGGCTCAACCGGAGTACAAGGTCAAGTGGGCGACGCCCATCTCCCGGCGCCCAAGGAGACCATGATGCGTAGACGAATCTATTGGCTCATGCCCGATCTGGCGAGCGCCCGCCGGACGATGGACGACCTGCTGCTGGCGCGCGTCGAAAACCGCTATATCCACTTCCTGGCGCGTGAGGACACCGACCTCAGCGGGCTGCACGAAGCCAACCTGCTGCAGGCGTCGGACCTGGTGCGCTCGGCGCAGATGGGGCTGGTCATCGGCGCCGCGATGGGCGCGGCCGCCGGCGCGCTGGTGGCGACATGGTCGCTGGCCGGCGATCTGTCCAAGCCGGGTACGGTGGCGGCGCTGGCGGCCCTGGGTGCATTGTTCGGCGCCTGGGCCGCCAGCATGATCGGCGCGTCAACGCCGAGCAAGCGATTGCGGCGTTTCGAGCCGGCATTGCAGCGCGGCGAGATCCTGTTGATGGTCGACGTCCCGCATCTGCGTGAAGTCGAGATCGAGCAGCTGCTGCGCCTGCGCCACCCCGAAGCCAAGTCCGAAGGCGTCGAGCCCGACATTCCGGCATTTCCGTAGCTGTTGCCGCCGGAGTTGGCGCGCAGCCGGGCCCTCGCCGCGGCGCTCGTGAAGAAATGTGGCTCTGCCACTTTACTCATTTCGCCTCGGGGGCGGCGGCAATGCCGACTGGGGGCGCTCAGCGCGCCTCGAGCCAATCGACCAGCTTCGCCCCGACTTCCGCGATGCTGAGCAAGTCGAGGTGGTTCATCTCGCGCCCAACCCATTGATGATCGGTAGAGAAGGCGAGCCGCCGGTCGGCATCGGCATGCAAGCCGAGTGCGCTGGCCACCGGCACCAGGCCGTCGCTGCGAAGCGCCGACGTCGCAGCGGCTGAAGTTTTGCTCAAGGTCGCGGCCATCGCATAACAGGCCACGCCCACGGGCAGCGGCATCGCAGCGGCTGAGCAGCGCGCCCTGCGTGCACGGGTGCAACGCACCACGATGCCACCTCGGATGCACCAGCAGGGTGAACCCAGGCGGCGATTCGCGTCAGGGTGGCTGGCACGCGCCTTGCAAAGACGAGGCAGGTCGCCACGACGCGTCCGACCCGGCCCCCAGCGGCGGCGCGGCGGCCTCGCGCACAACGCCGTGCGTGGCGAAATTTCTGTTGGCGCCCGCGCTTGTCGCGACGCGCTCCCTGAGCAAAGAGCGCGTGATGAGGGCTGCGAAAGGCGGCACCGGTCAGCACGCCAGACCAGGTTCCCCGCCACCTTTCGGAGCTCCTATCACAATGGCTGACGGCAAGACCTTTCTCAAATCCGGACACGCGCCGACGCTGTTTGCGGCGTTTTTCTACTTCGCGTTTTCTTGCTGTGTCTGGGTCATGAATGGCGCGATGGCGCCTTTCATCAGCGAAACCTTCCAGCTCAGTCCGGCGCAGAAGGGTCTGATGCTGTCGGTGCCGATCATTGCCGGCGCGCTGATGCGCTTTCCACTCGGCCTGCTGTCGCAGTACATCGGCCGCAAGAACGCGACGCTGGTCGAGATGACGCTGATCGTGGTCGCCTTGCTGTTCGGCTATTTTTTCGTTGACAGCTTCAATGACCTGCTCGCGATGGGCGTGCTGCTGGGGATCGCCGGCGCAAGTTTTGGCGTTGCGCTGTCGCTCGGGTCGGGTTCGTTCCCGCCGCAGCACAAAGGCCTGGCGATGGGCCTGGTGGGCGCCGGCAATGTCGGCACGGCGGTTTCGGTGCTGCTGGCGCCGCCACTGGCGCAGTGGCTCGGCTGGCAGGCGGTCTATGGCGTCGCGGCGGTCTCGACGCTGCTGCCGATGGCGGTGATGCTGCTGATGGCGAAGGAGCCGCCCGATGTCGACAGGCATGCCGGGCTGCGCGAACATGTCGCCTGCCTGTTCGAACGCGACGGCTGGGCGCTGAGCCTGATCTACGGCGTCACATTCGGCGGCTTCATCGGACTGACGGCCTTCTTGCCGACTTACTATCACGACCAGTTCGGCGTGAGCAAAGTGCAGGCCGGCCAGTTGACGATGCTGGCTGCGTTCATGGCCGCCGCCGTGCGTGTGGCCGGTGGCTGGATTTCCGACCGCTGGGGCGGCGTCAACACCCTGACCGTGGTGCTGGTGCTGTGCAGCGTGTCCTTGGTGCTGGCCGGGCTGGCGTCAAGTTCGTTGACCCTGACGACCCTGTTGCTGATCGTCTGCTTCGCGGCGCTGGGCGCGGGCAACGGCGCGCTGTTCCAGTTGGTGCCCTTGCGCTGGCCGACCAGCACCGCGGTGGCCGGCTCGATGATCGGCGAGATCGGCGCCCTCGTCGGCGGTGCGGTGCCGATCGCGATGGGCCTGTCGCGCCAGTACCTCGGCAGCTACCTGTGGGGCTTCATTCTGATTGCCGGGCTGGCGCTGCTGATGCTCGGCGTGATGCGCAAGATGCAGATCCGCTGGACGCGGACCTGGGCCGAAAAAGGCGGCCGCGCGCGCCCGACAACGAGCTTGTCAAGCGCGCCGCCGCCGGCCCGCGGGAGGGTGGCATGAGCCTGCCCGGCCGCCCGAAAGGCGAATACCGCAATGCGCAGCATGGAGGTCGTCTGATGAGCCTTCCGGCGTCAAGCTCCCGCCGCTACCTACCGCGGCAGGAACAGCAGCCAATAGACCAGCAGCACATTCACCAGCACCGAGACGGCGCAGCCGATCATCCACAGCGTGGCCGGGTCGCGCTGGGCCAGCGCCGTGGTCTGCGGTTGCGCCAGCATCCGCGAGGCGCCACGTTCGAGCGCGAGCACCAGTTCCTCGGCGGTCTCGAAGCGCTGCTTGGGATCGAGCGCGACGGCCTTGCGCACCAGGTGGTCGAGCCAGACCGGCACATCCGGCCGCACCCGCGACAGCGGCTGCGGGTCGCGCCGGTAGCGCGCGCTCTGGTAGGGCTCGATCTCGCCGTAGGGCAGGCGCGCGCAGAGCCAGCGGTACAGCGTCACGCCGAGCGCAAACAAGTCGCTCGTGGCATCGGGCGGCGCGCCGGCCCATTGCTCGGGGTTGATGTAGCTCGGCGTGCCAGCGTGCAGCTCGCGCGCTGCCGCGCTCTCGCGCCCCGACAGCGCGACGCCGAGGTCGAGCACGCGCCACTGGCCGTCGTCGCCGAGGTGAAGATTGCCCGGCTTGATATCGCGGTGCACGACGCCCTGGCGGTGCAGGCGGCCGAGCGCACGCGCGATGGCGCTGGCCGCGGCCACGACTTCGGCGACGCTGAAAGCGCGGCCCGCGGCGAGCAGTTGTTCGAGCGTCTGCCCGGTGTGCCAGTCGTAGACGGTGTACAGCGCGGTCGCGCCTGCCGCGTCGCGGCAGCGCACGAAGCCGCGTGCGTCGCGCTCGGTGACCCGCTGCGCCAGCCAGGCCTCGTGGGCCAGCATCGCGCGCTCCTGGGCATCGGCGGCGCGCGATTCATGCAGCGTCTTCAGCGCCACCAACTCGTGGCTGCGGTTGTCGCGCGCCTGGTAGAGGCGGTGCACGCCGGTGTCAGCGACCAGGGCCGTGATGGTGTAGCCGTCGATGATTTCGCCGACGCGTTTTTTGCCCAGCGGCGGCAGGCTGCGCGTGCGCGCGGTTTCGTCTTCGAGCCGCGCCGCGTCGAGGCCCAACACGCGGATCACCAGCGCGGTGGTGTTGTCGTTTGCGCCGGCCGCCAGCGCGGCATCGGCCAACGCTTCGCTCGCTGCTTGCGCGCCGCCCTGCGTCGCCAGCTCGGCAATGCGCTGCGCTTTGAGCGCGCCATGCACGCCGTCGCTGGTGAGCACAAAAATGTCGCCCGGTTGCGCCTCGCCTTGCTGGTAATCGACATGCAGCAATTCATCCAGGCCGATCGCGCGGGTCAGCCGGCTGCGCATATCGGGGTGGGCGTAGGCATGGTCATGCGTGAGCAACTCGGCCTGGCCGCTGGCGACGCGCCAGATGCGCGTATCGCCGACATGCGCGACGGTGTAGGTCTGGCCCTGCAGCACCAGCGCGCTCAACGTGGTCATCGCCGCAGCGCCGCCGGCGTGGGCCGAGCGGCCGCCACCACCACCGCCACCGCCACCGCCACCACCGAGCGACGCGACACTTTCGCGCTGGCGGTTCTGCGACACCAGCCAGGTGTTCTGCGCGCCGATCAGGCGATCCAGCGCGACGCTGGTTTCCCAGGTCGCCGGCGTGGCGAAGAAGTCCGCCAGCAGGCCCATCACCGTGGTCTGCGCCGCTTCGCGGCCGCGCCCGCCGCTGCTCACGCCGTCGGCGATGGCCGCGATCAGGCCCTGCACACGATCGTCAGGCGCCGAGCGCGTGGCGCCGGCGAAATCCTCGTTCGCCTCACGCGGCCCGCGCCGGCTGGCCTGGCCGATCTCGACTTCGAAACTCATGGTGGCATTGTCACCGCCGCTCCCTGGAGGCTGGTGTGAAGAAAATGAAACTGGTGATGGTGGGCAACGGCATGGCCGGTGTGCGCACCCTCGAAGAGATGCTCAAGATCGCCCCCGATCTCTACGACATCACGGTCTTCGGCGCCGAGCCGCACCCCAACTACAACCGCATCCTGCTGTCGCCGGTGCTCGCCGGCGAGCAGACGGTCGACGAGATCATCCTCAACCCGCTGGCCTGGTACGCCGAGAACGGCATCACGCTGCACACCGGCAAGACGGTGGTCGATGTCAACCGCAAACAGCGCGTCGTGGTCGCCAGTGACGGCAAGGGCGGTGAAATTCATGCCGACTACGACCGGCTGCTCATCGCCACCGGCTCCAACCCGTTCATCCTGCCGGTGCCGGGCAAGGACTTGAAAGGCGTGATCGCCTACCGCGATATCGCCGACACCAACACCATGATCGAGGCGGCGACCCAATACCAACACGCGGTGGTCATCGGTGGTGGCCTGCTCGGCCTGGAAGCCGCCAACGGCCTGATGCTGCGCGGCATGCAGGTCACCGTGGTCCACATCATGCCGTGGCTGATGGAGCGCCAGCTCGACGACGTCGCCGGCAAGCTGTTGCAGAAATCGCTCGAAGACCGCGGCTTGAAATTCTTGATCGGTGCGCAGACCGAAGCGCTGATCGGCGGCCAGGGCGGCCGGGTGATGGCGGTGCGCTTCAAGGACGGCCAGGAAATCCCCGCCGACCTGGTCGTGATGGCCGCCGGCATCCGGCCCAACACCACGCTGGCTTTGAAGATCGGCCTGCACTGCTTCAACGACGGCCGCGGCGGCATCGTCGTCAACGACACGATGCAGACGACCACCGATGCGCGCATCTATTCGGTGGGTGAATGTGCCGCGCACCGCGGCATCGCCTACGGCCTGGTGGCGCCGCTGTTCGAGCAGGGCCGGGTCTGCGCCACCCACCTGGCCGAATTTGGCATCGGCCGCTACAGCGGCAGCCTGACCAGCACCAAGCTCAAGGTCACCGGCATCGACCTGTTCTCGGCAGGCGACTTCAGCGGCGGCGGCGACTGCGAAACGATCGTCATGAGCGACCCCTACGGCGGCGTCTACAAGAAGCTCGTGATCAAGGACGACAAGCTGATCGGTGCCTGCCTGTACGGCGACACCGTCGACGGCAGCTGGTATTTCAAGCTGCTGCGCGAAGGCCGCAAGATCCACGACATCCGCGACAAGCTGATGTTTGGCGAATCGAACATCGGCGATACCGGCCACGAAGGCAATACCCGCGCCGCGGCGATGGCCGACAGCGACGAAGTCTGCGGCTGCAACGGCGTCAGCAAGGGCACGATCTGCTAGGCGATCAAGGACAAGGGCCTGTTCACGATCGAAGAGGTGCGCAAGCACACCAAGGCCAGCGGCGGCTGCGGGTCGTGTACCGGCCTCGTCGAGCAGTTGCTGATGTTCACCGCTGGCGGCGACTACAGCAAGGCGCCGACCAAGAAGGCGATGTGC
>JANPDN010000010.1:0-3197 GCA_031431555.1 Rubrivivax sp. | reverse complement strand
CCAGAACTTCCGGATTCGATCGGAGAACCGCTCAGACAGCGTCGCGATGCTGATGCGTGGCGAGGCCGAGATACTGATCACCTACGAGACACAGCAGTCGCCCTGCAACATTTCAGCCCAACTGGCGCTGCGCCACGTACTCGGTCTGGATGAACTGAAGCTCGTGGCCAGCCCGCAATTGCACAAAGTCTTGCGCAGTGTCGCTGCAGGCGATCGCGTACCTATGCTGTGCTATCCGCCGGACAGCTTCTTCGGTCAAGCAGTGCGCGCCGCGGCCTTGCCCGATTTGATGCGTCGGCAACAGGTGATCGTGGGCTGTGTGAGCGAGTTCGCGATGGGGCTGCGCGAGCTGGCATTGATCGGGCAGGGCGCAGCCTGGTTGCCGGCCTCGCTGATCCAAGACGATCTGGCGCGCGGCAGACTCCTGCCGTTGAATCAGCTCGGCCACTCGGTTCTCCTGGAGATCGTTGCCTTCTTTGCCATCCTGCCGGGTGAGCGTGGCGAATTTTTGCAGCGCAGCTCTCAACGGGTGGCTGAGAGTTCGCCTTCCGCACAGAGCACCGAAGTCAGTGAAGGCAAAGTGCTACAAGCGCGCGAACGGTCACCAGCGCATGCGGCCCGATCTCGCTCCAAAAAAAATTAATCCACCATGCCAGACCGGCATCGCGACCGCGTTGAGCGTTGATGCCGACGACAAGTTGAGCCGATCGAACGATCGCTGAAATACGCAGCCAGTGCCCGGTTTCGCTGCATCGCCGTCGGCTGCCGCCGCGGGCTGAAGGACAGCAACGGGTCGACCAGCGACAGCCTGATGCGCGAGCGGACCGCCCGACAGCTGACAGCCAAGTTTGGTGGCCAGACAGCCGCCGCTCATGGCTGCCGGCGCCCGGCCATAAGCGGGTGCTCCCGACCGGCAGGTTCAGGCGCCCGTCGCCGCGTCCTGCGCAGGCTTCACCTCATCAAGGAAACGCAGCCAATGTTCGGGCAGGCCATGGGCACGCGCGCCTTCACGGATCAAGGTGATGTAGCGAAAGGAGGGATTGCCGTCGGCTTCCAGACCGTCGGCGATGTACGTCACCGCCTGAAGCGCTCGCCCGTCCATGTCCTGTGCGTCCAGCCAGAGCTGCCGGTAGCGGCGGCCGGGCACACCTTCGGTAGCGTCCAGATGGACCAGGCCGGCCCGCGTGATCCTGTAGAGCACGCCCCAGGCTTCGGCGTTCGGGTCGGCGCAGAGGTTGGCCGGCGCCGCCATCCCCTTCGGCCGGCCTTCCAGGTTGAAGCGCAACCGGTAGCCGCGCACCCGGCCGGGCCGCCATTCCAGCGGCCGCATGCCGCGCCGTTCGCGAAATGCGCTGTCGTGCATGTTCGCGCCGTATGCGAAGTACCAGACTTCGTCGCCGGGCCGCCCGGCCAGATCCAGGCCGCGCAGCCGGTAGAAGGCGCGCGACAGCCACCACGACTGTGCGACGCGATGACGCAGCCAGCGAGCCAGCGTCAAGCCGATGGCGTTCAGGGTGGCGCCCCCGGTTGCCCATCCGCCGAATGGCGAGTACCTGCAGGAGTTGCCGGTATGCGGGTGCGCCGGCCAGCGGACCGGCGGCTCGACTCAGACACCATGTTCACTGGCTTGTCCCCGGGCATCGCGCAATTCGGCGAGCGCCACGCCCTGCGTCCACAGCGACATCGCGCCGACCACGGCGATGCTCAGCAGGCTCGCCATCTCGACCATCAGCACCATGACCAGCGCCGGTTCGGCAGCGACGCCGAACAGTCCGAGCACGAACACCCCGCCGATGACGAAGCTGCCGATGACGCGAATGAAGTGGCCGAGGATGATCAGAAAGCCGAGGAAGACGATCAGGAACAGGTATTGCGCGGGTGCCAGCACCACCCCGATTGACAGCCCTGCCCACAGCAGGTGCGTGGCGGCGAGCAGCTTGATGGCGAGGCTTGCCAGCACGATGCCGACGCCGCGCCAGGTTTCGCGGGGCCAGACCACCCCTTCGGCGAAGGCCGCGGCAAAACGTTGCACCGCGGGCACGAAGCGCTGCGGCAGCCGGCCGAGCAGTGCCGCGAGCCGGCCCTCGCCTTGGACGTTCGCACGCAACGCGCCGCGCCGGTAGGCCACCAGCGCGAGCAGCAGCGTCGCGAACAACACGAAGCTACCGGCGCCGCCCCAGACCAGGCCGGTGCGAACGCCTCCGGTCGGGTCGTCGACGACGACGGAGAACAGCGCGAGCGGGACCAGGCAGGCGAACACGACGCCATCGGTGAGCCGGTCCAGCGCGACCGTGGCCAGAACGCTGGCAAGCTTCAGGCTTTCGCGGCGCGCCACCAGCCACGATCGGGCCACGGTGCCGAAGCCGAACGGGATCAGGATCGCGAGCAGGTAGCCGGCCATGATGGTGCCGAACAGACGCCACACGCCGACCGGCCGCAACGGATGCAGGAGTTGGCGCCACTTCCATGCACGCACCAGTTGCTCGCCCAGGATGGACAGCGGCACCAGCGCCAGCAGCGTCAGGTTGGCGCCGGCCAGGATGCTGCGGAAGCGCGTGAAGTCGAAGCCTCGCAGCACCCAGGCCAGCGCGATCACGCCGAGCAGGCCACCGGCCCAGGGCAACCATCGGCGCAAACGTTTCGGCGCGGTTGCCGCGGCGATTGGCGTCACGCGCGAACCGCGACGCGATCCAGGCGGGCGAGGTAGTCCGCCGGCAAGCCGCGCTGGCGCGCCGCCTCGCGGATGAGGTTCAGGTACGAGGGGCTGGGTCGACCTTCGGCTGCTGCAGCTGCGACTGCCACGTGATACGTCACCGCCGCCACGCGGTTGCCCTCGGTGTCCTCGACCTCCGTCCACAGGTAGCGGTATTGGCGGCCTTCGCTGTTGTCCAGACGCGCGAACTTGTGCAGCGGCAGCTGGTAGAGCACGCCGAACACCGCTTCCCCGGGCGCCTCGACGATGTTGGCCGGGGCCGACAGACCGGGCCGGCGACCGCCTGCGACGGTGAATGTCAGCCGATAGCCGTCGAGGCGGCCGACGCGCGTCTGCTGCCACTCCATGTGGCGACGGTCGCGGAACAGCCGCTCATTCATGTTGGACCCGTAGGCGAAGTACCAGACGGGTCCCGTGAGCGATGCCGGCGGCGCGCGGCCGCGTCGCAAACGGATGACCGGACGAACGGCGAGCCAGAGCAATC
>JANPDN010000009.1:0-8421 GCA_031431555.1 Rubrivivax sp. | reverse complement strand
GGCGAGCCGCCGCAGCTGGGTGGTCTTGCCGCGGCCGTTGGGGCCGCGCAGCCAGGCGCCGTCGCCGGCGTACAGGCTGACGTCGTGGCCGGTCAAACGGCGCGGGTCGCCGGGGTGGCCGGCCCGCGCACGCACCTGCAGCAGCGGCTGCGATCCGTTCATCGGGGCACCCGACGGCCTGCGGCCGGCCTGGACCGCAGAGGGGCCAGGCGTGCGCCAGGCATGGCCCGCCCGCAGGGGCGGTCCGTGTCCGGGCGCACTCCCGCCAAGCGGGAATTCAACCTCGGGCGACCCTCGGTGCTCATCGGCGAATGTAGGCGGGGGCCTGCGCGTGGCCGTCGAAGCCGCCGTAGCGGGCATCGCTTGGGTAGTACTCGCAGCCGAACTGGACCTTGCCGGCCGCGTCGGCCCCGGCCGTGGCGCTGATGAAAGCGAGCATCAGGTCGATGCCGGCCGAGACCCCGGCGGACGACCAGATCTTGCCGTCGCGCACCCAGCGCTCTTCGACAACTTGCACGGCGCCCAACGTGCCACCGAGCGCACGCAGGCGATCGAGCGAGCCCCAATGGGTTGTAGCCCGCCGGCCACCGAGCAGCCCGGCAGCGTGCAGCACAAAGGAGCCGGTGCATACCGACAGCACCGCCTGCGCCTGCGCCGCCTGGCGCTGCACGAAGTCGATCAAGACCGGGTTGTCGACTTGTGTGCGCGTGCCCTGGCCGCCGGGCACGAGCAAAGCGTCGAGTTGCGGGCAGTTGGCGAAGTCGACATGCGGGTTCACCGACAAGCCTTTGGCGCAAGGCACAGCAGCCATCGACTCCGCCACGACGAGGCATTGCGCCGGGCCGTCGGCATATCGGCTCCAGCTTGAGAGCATCTCCCAGGGCCCGACAAAATCGAGCTCCTCGACCTGCGGGAAGATCAGGATCCCGAAGCGTTGCAGCGACATCGGTGGGCCGCCGCTCACTGCGGCAGCTTCAAGCTGCCTTCGGCGCTGAAACGTGCGCCACCGAACAGGCCAACGACCCCGCCGCCGGCAATGCGGCCGCGCACCGCATAAGGCATTTCGCCGCGCGGCGTGCCGTCCATCAGGCCGATCATCTGGCGCACCGCGGCGCTGGCCGAGACGCTCACCGGCACCGTGATCACGAGCTCGCCGAAACGTGGCACGGTGCCGGCTTCGGCGCTCACGCCGCTGGCCAGCGGCCGGCCGTTGACGTCGAGCTCGATCGAGATGCCGTCGAATTCGATCGCCGATTCGTTGGGGTTCTGCACCCGCAGCTTGACCGCAAAACGCAGCTCGAAACCTTCGCCTTTGAGGCGCTCGAGTCCGACCAGGTTGACTCTCAACGGCTCGCGGTGGGGCAACGCTGCACAGCCCGCCAGCACCGCGACACCGACCGTCGCAGCAAGGCGGGCCAAGACGACCCGGCGGCGCGGCAAAACGATGGCCGTCATGGGGTCGCGCCGTCGCTCGCCCAGACCTTGAGCAGCCAGCGGTTGAGGTCGCCAATCTCTTCGATGCACACCGAGTGGCCCATCGGATAGCTGTGCCATTCGGTGGCGTGGCCGAGCGTCTGCAGCGTGTCGCGCGACGCGGTGGCGCGAGCGATCGGGATCATCTCGTCCTGCTGGCCATGGGCCATGAAGATCGGCACGCTGGCGTTGGCCGCTGCGCGCTCGGTGGCGGTCTTTGCGGCCAGCGGCAGATAACCGGAGAGGCCGACGAGGCCGCCCAGGCGTTCGGGGTAACGCAGGCCGGCGCAGAGTGTCATCGCGCAGCCCTGCGAAAAACCCATCAGCACGATGCGCTCAGGCGCGATGCCACGCGCGCGCTCGCCGTCGACCAGGCTTTTTACGATGCCGATGCTGGCGCGCAGGCCGGCTTCGTCTTCGCCGCGGCCAGCGCCTTCGGTGCCCAGGATGTCGTACCAGGCGCGCATCGCGTAGCCGCCATTGATCGTGACCGGGCGCACCGGCGCGTTTGGCAGCACAAAGCGCACGGCGCCGATCGCCGCCAGTTGCAGCGCCTCGCAGACCGGCACGAAGTCGTTGCCGTCGGCGCCCAGGCCGTGCAGCACGATCAGGCTCGCGGTCGGGTGCGGGCCGGATTCAAATTCGATCGGGGTGTCGCGCATCGCTTGGTTCATCGCTGGAGGTTTTTTGTGGCGGGTGGCTGCGGCGTCAGTAGTTCAAGCCCATCGCGGCGCGGACATCCTTCATCGTCCGGCGCGCCACCGTGCGTGCGCGCTCGGTGCCCATCTCGACGATCCAGTGCACCTGCTTCGGGTTGCTCAGGTATTTTTCGGCCCGCTCATGCCAAGGCTGCTGCTCCTTGATGATCGCGTCGATCACCGGCTGCTTGCATTCAAGGCAGCCGATGCCGGCAGTGGTGCAGCCTTTGACCACCCAGGCCTGGGTGTCGGCGTCGCTGTAGACGCGGTGGAACTGCCACACTGGGCAGCGCGCTGGGTCGCCGGGGTCAGTGCGGCGCACCCGCTGCGGGTCGGTCGGCATGCGCCGGATCTTGGTCTCGACGTCTTTGGGCGCCTCGCGCATCGCGATCGTATTGCCGTAGCTCTTGCTCATCTTCGTGCCGTCCAGGCCCGGCAGCTTGGTGACTTCGGTGTGCAGCGCCTGCGGCTCGGTGAGGATCGTCTGGCCGCCGCCGCGCAGGTGGCCGAGCAGGAGTTCGGTTTCTTCGTCGCTCCAGCCGGCGACCGCCGCGGCGGCCTTGCGCACGATGGCCTCGCCCTTGGCCAGCGCTTCGAGCGCGCCGGTTTCGCCAAAGACCTTGCGCTGCTTGTCGAAATAACGCGCATCGTCCTTGCCGAGCCGGGCCACTGCGGCCGCGGCCTTGGCTTCGAAGCGGCCGTCGCGGCCGTAAAGATGGTTGAACCTGCGCGCGACCTCGCGGGTCAGTTCGACATGCGAGGCCTGGTCTTCGCCGACCGGCACGTAGGTCGCTTTGTAGATCAGGATGTCGGCCGCTTGCAGCAGCGGGTAGCCGAGAAAGCCGTAGGTTGCGAGGTCTTTGTCGCGCAGCTTTTCGATCTGGTCCTTGTAGGTCGGCACACGCTCGAGCCAGCCCAGCGGCGTGCCCATCGCCAACAGCGTGAAGAGCTCGGCATGTTCGGGCAGTCGGCTCTGGATGAAGAGGGTGGACTTGTCAGGGTCCAGGCCGGCGGCGAGCCAGTCGATGACCATGTCGTAGACGCTCTTCTCGATGACGTCGCGGTCTTCGTAGTGGGTCGTCAGCGCGTGCCAGTCGGCGACGAAGAAAAAGCACTCGTGTTCGTCCTGCAAGCGCACCCAGTTTTTCAGCGCGCCGTGGTAGTGGCCGAGGTGCAGTGCGCCGGTGGGGCGCATGCCGGAAAGGACGCGGGATCGCATGGTGGGCACAGGTGGTCGATGAAAAAGGGGCGGAGCCGAACGCACGATTCTCGCAGAGCGCACCGCGCACGACCCGCCCCGCGGTGCTCACCCGGCAGTACCGACCCCGCACTACCCAACCACTACACTGCCCGCCGCCATGAAGCGCATCGTGATCCTCATTTCCGGCCGCGGCTCCAATATGCAGGCCATTCAGCAGGCCTGTGTGGCCGAAGGCTGGGCGGCGCGCGTGGTCGGCGTCGTGAGCAACCGTGCCGACGCCGCCGGGCTGGTCTTCGCGGCGCAGCGGGGCATCGACACGGTGGTTGTCGATCACAAGGGCTTTGCCAGCCGCGAGGCCTTTGACGATGCGCTCGCCGCGGCGATCGATCGTTTTGCGCCGGACTTGGTGGCGCTGGCCGGGTTCATGCGCATACTCGGAGCGCGTTTTGTCGCACGCTACGAGGGCCGATTCTTGAATGTCCACCCCTCGTTGTTGCCGGCGTTCACCGGGCTGCACACCCATCGGCGCGCGATCGAAGCGGGCTGCAAGGTGGCCGGCGCGACGGTGCATTTCGTGACCGCCGAACTCGACCACGGCCCGATCGTGATGCAGGCGGTGGTGCCGGTGCTTGCGGGCGACGATGAAAGCCGTCTGGCGGCGCGGGTGCTGACTGTCGAGCACCAGATCTATCCACGCGCGGTGAGCTGGTTCGTCGAAGGCAAGCTGCGTGTCGCCGGCGGCGTCGTGCAGCACGCCGACGGGCTTTCTCAACTGTTGACCTGAAGGCTCCAAGCCCCGATGCATCCTGGCGCCCTGCTGGACCTGACGACCGAGCTGATCCGCTCGCTGCTCAGATTTGATTCACCCGCTGACGCGGTGTTGTCGACGTTTTTTCATCGCCAGCGCGCGGTCGGCTCGCAAGAGCGCAGCACGCTGGCAGAGACCGCCTACGCGGTGTTGCGCCAGCGCCTGCTGTATCAGCATCTGGCGCAGAGCGGCAGCGGCGCGCTCGAGCGCCGGCTGGCGATCCTGGGCTGGCAAGGCGACGCCAAATACCTGCGCCGCGCGCTCGGGCCGAACGAGCAGCAATGGCTGGTCGCCGCCAACGCGGTTGACCGCAAGACGCTGCCAGAAAAGCTGCGCCACAACCTGCCCGACTGGTTGTCGAACCCGCTGCGCGAGCAGGTTGGCGACGAGTTCTGGCCGCTGGTCAATGCGCTGAACGGCCCGGCGCCGATGGACCTGCGTGTCAACGCCCTCAAGGCCAAGCGCGACGATGTCCATACCGAGCTCAAGGCGGCGGGTGTCGAAAGCAAGTCGACGCCGTATTCGCCCTGGGGCCTGCGCTTGGCGCCCAAGCCCGGGCTGAACCGGATGGACGTTTTTTTGCGCGGCGACGTCGAAGTCCAGGACGAAGGCAGCCAGCTGCTGGCGCTGATCACCGGCGCCGCGCGCGGCGAGATGGTCGTCGACTTCTGCGCCGGCGCCGGCGGCAAGACGCTGGCACTGGGCGCGATGATGCGCAATACCGGGCGCCTGTACGCCTTCGACACGTCCGGCCACCGGCTCGACGCGCTCAAACCGCGCCTGGCGCGCAGCGGGCTGTCCAACGTCTACCCGTCACAGATCGCCCATGAGCGCGACGACCGCGTCAAACGCCTGGCCGGCAAGGTCGACCGCGTGCTTGTCGACGCGCCTTGCTCGGGGCTGGGCACGTTGCGCCGCAACCCCGATCTGAAGTGGCGCCAGTCGCCGGCAGCGGTGGCCGAGATGAAGGTGCTGCAGCTGGCGATCCTGACCAGCGCGGCGCGGCTGTTGCGCCCGGGCGGCCGGCTGGTTTACGCTACTTGCAGCTTGCTGCGGGCCGAAAACGAGGCCGTTGCCGAGGCCTTCACCGCCGCCGAGGGCCGCGAGTTTGAGCCGATGCCGGCATCCGTGGCGCTGGCCGCGGCGCGTGTCGAAGGGCCGCAGGCGCTCGATTCGGGGGGCTATCTGCGACTGTGGCCGCACCGGCACGGGACCGACGGATTTTTCGCCGCAGTCTGGCAACGACGCTGAAAAGCGAGCATCCAGGCTTGAAGTTCGGCAAACTGTCGCCAAGTTGTTCTCCGTCCGCCTGACCGAAAGTTGGGCCGGGTACGCAATTTCCACGCTACCAAATGCGCGGGCGCACCTACAATGCGCAGTTACGCCGCGCGTGGCGCGCGACAAGAAGTCAAGGATTCCCCCCGATGGATACGTTCTGGATGCTCCACGACGCCGTAGTCGAAGGTTTTGCCCACGGCCTGCTGCAAGCGTCGTGGTGGCAGGTGTTGGTCGTGACGCTAGTGTTCACTCACATCACGATCGCCTGCGTGACGATCTTTCTGCACCGCGCCCAGGCGCACCGGGCGCTGGAGCTGCACGCACTGCCGTCCCACTTCTTTCGCCTCTGGCTGTGGCTGACCACCGGCATGGTGACCAAGGAATGGGTCGCCATCCACCGCAAGCACCACGCCAAATGTGAAACCGAAGAAGACCCGCACAGCCCGGTCACGCGCGGCATCAAGACCGTGCTGCTGACCGGCTCTGAGCTCTACCGCACCGAAGCCAAGAACCAGGAAACGCTGGCCAAGTACGGCCACAACACGCCTGACGACTGGATCGAGCGCAACCTGTACACGCGCTTCAGCTGGCAGGGCGTCGGCGTGATGTTGATCATCAACGTCGCGCTGTTTGGCGCCATCGGCCTGGCGGTCTGGGCGGTGCAGATGTTGTGGATCCCGATCACCGCGGCGGGCATCATCAACGGCATCGGTCACTACTGGGGCTACCGCAATTTCGAAGCCTCGGACGCGTCCCGCAATATCGTGCCCTGGGGCATCGTCATCGGCGGCGAGGAGTTGCACAACAACCACCACACCTACCCGACGTCGGCCAAGCTCTCGGTCAAACCGTTCGAGTTCGATATCGGCTGGATGTATATCCGCACGCTTGAGATCCTGGGCCTGGCGACTGTGCGCAAAACCGCGCCGCAGCTCAAGCTGGGCAGCGTCAAGGCGCTGGCCGACAGCCACACGCTGGAGGCGATCATCGCCAACCGCTACGAGGTGATGGCCAAGTACGCCGCCGAACTGCAGCGCGCCGTGCGCAGCGAGATCGCACGGCTGAAGGCGCAAGGTGGAGAAAGCCACGCGCGCTGGAAAGACATGCTGCTGGCCAAGGCCTGGCTGCACCGCGACGACGACAAGATCCCGCATGGCGTGAAGCCGCGGCTGGCGTTGGCGCTGGACGACAGCCCAAAGCTGGCCAAGCTGGTGGCGATGCGTGAAGAACTGCGCGGCCTGTGGACACGCACCAATGTCTCTGCCGAGCAATTGGTGGCCGACCTGCAGGCCTGGTGCAAGAAGGCCGAAGAGAGTGGCATCGCAGCGCTGCAGGATTTCGCGCTGAAGCTGCGCGCGGCGCACGCCTAAGGGCGATTCGATCGGCGCCCGCCGGCCGAGCGCTGGCAGGTGGGCTCAACAAAAAACCCGCTTGGGCGCGAGCCCAGCGGGTTTTTCTTTGAGCGCAGGCGACACCAGGCCGCCGCGGCTTACTTCAGTTTGATTTCCTTGTACAGCACATGCTTGCGCGCCTTCGGGTCAAATTTCAGAAATTCGAGCTTCTCCGGCGTGGTCTTCTTGTTCTTGCTCGTGGTGTAGAAATGGCCGGTGCCGGCCGTGGACTCGAGCTTGATCTTTTCGCGTCCGCCTTTGGTTGCCATGGTCGTCTCCTAGTTCAAAGGGCGTGTCAAAGGGCGTGCCGGGCGCGCAGGTCGGCAACCACCTTGTCGATGCCGACCTTGTCGATCAGGCGCAGCGCCGAGGTGCTGATGCGCAGGCGGACCCAGCGGTTCTCGGTCTCGACCCAGAAGCGGCGGTAGTGCAGGTTCGGAAGGAACCGGCGCTTGGTCCGGTTGTTGGCGTGGGAGACATTGTTTCCCACCATCGGGCCTTTACCCGTGACTTGACAGACGCGTGCCATTTCGATCCCAAAAAAGTCGTGGCTGCCGGAAGTCGGCAAAGTCTTCGATTGTAGCGTCAAAGCGATGGGTATTGACAGCGCACGGGACAGCCGGCGCAGAGCGCACCGCGCCGCGGCACGACAAAGCGCAGGCTCAGTCCGACTGCTGCTCCAGGAAACGCTGCGCGTCAAGCGCCGCCATGCAGCCGGTGCCGGCGCTGGTGACGGCCTGCCGGTAGACATGGTCCTGCACGTCGCCGGCGGCAAACACGCCTTGCACGCTGGTCATCGTCGCCAGGCCGGTCAGGCCGCTGCGGGTGATGATGTAGCCGTCCTTCATCTCCAACTGGCCCTTGAAGATCTCGGTGTTCGGCTGGTGGCCGATGGCGATGAAGCAGCCCTTCAATGTGATGTCGGTGGTGCCGCCGCCACTCGTCGACTTGATCCGCACGCCAGTGACGCCGGTTTTGTCGCCGAGCACTTCGTCCAGCGTGTGCCAAGTGTGCAACTCGATCTTGCCGGCTTCGACTTTGGCCATCACCTTGTCGACCAGGATCGCCTCGGCGCGAAACTTGTCGCGGCGGTGGATCAGATGCACCTTGGACGCGATGTTCGACAGGTACAGCGCTTCTTCGACCGCGGTATTGCCGCCGCCGACAACGCAGACGTCTTGCTGCTTGTAGAAAAACCCGTCGCAAGTGGCGCAGCCACTGACGCCGCGGCCCATGAAGGCTTCTTCGCTGGGCAGGCCCAGGTATTTGGCGCTGGCCCCGGTGGCGATGACCAGCGCGTCGCAGGTGTAGGTGCCCGAGTCGCCGGTCAGCGTAAACGGCCGCCGGCTGAAGTCGACGCTATTGATATGGTCGAAGACGATCTCGGTGGCAAAACGCTCGGCATGTTTCTGGAAACGCTCCATCAGCTCTGGGCCCTGGATGCCCATCACATCCGCCGGCCAGTTGTCGACATCGGTGGTGGTCATCAACTGGCCACCCTGGGCGATGCCGGTGATCAGCAGCGGCTTCAAGTTGGCGCGTGCGGCGTAAATTGCGGCGCTGTAGCCGGCC
>JANPDN010000008.1:0-1693 GCA_031431555.1 Rubrivivax sp. | reverse complement strand
GTGGGCCACAACCGCGCTTGGTTGGGGGGCGGGGTTGGGGGTTTTGGCCGCGCTGCAAAATTGGGGGCTCCCCACACGGCAGGGACGCCGAGGCGGTGTTAACGAGGTGATCGTCCGGCCCATCGAGAAGTGCCCCGCGAGCGTGGGCCGGAGAGCGCACGCCCGGGCCGCGTGCCTCGCGCGATGTCGACCTTGCCGATCCGTGCACAGAGGCCGCAAGTGCCTCACTCGGACTCATGCCGATTTCGCGTTCTAGTGCGATTGACCGCGAAGCCGTATCACTGCGTCACTGCGACGCCGGCTTGGTTTGCTGCTCCTGCAACAGCCGCCACATGACCTTGCCCGAACCGCTCTTGGGCAGCGCGTCGACAAACTCGACCAGACGCGGCACCTTGTAGGCGGCCATATGTTCGCGCGCCCAGCCGATGATGTCGTCGGCAGTGGCGCAAGCCCGCGCCTCGGCACGCAGCACGATCACCGCCTTGACCGTCTCGCCGCGGTAGGCGTCGTGCGCGGCGATGATGCAGGCTTCTTGCACCAGCGGGCATTTGAAGAGCAGCAGTTCGACCTCGCTCGGCCAGACCTTGAAGCCGCTGGCGTTGATCATTCTCTTCAAGCGGTCGGTGATGAAAAAATAACCCTCGTCATCGACCCGGCCGAGGTCGCCGGTGCGAAAGAACTTTTTGCCGTCGATATCGATGAAGGCGGCTCGGGTGGCTTCGGGGTGGCCCCAATAACCGTCAAAGACCATCGGCCCGCAGGTGATGATCTCGCCGGCCTCGCCGGGGGGCATTTCTGCCAGCGTCTCGGGATCGATGACACGCGAATCGGTGCCGAAGATCGGCATGCCCAGGCATTGCAGCTTGGCACGCTCGGGCGGGTTGGCGTGGCTCGGTGCCGCGGTTTCGGTGAGGCCATAACCTTCGGCGAAGGTCAATCCAAATTCATCGAGCAGGCGCTGTGCCACCGCTTCGGGCATCGCCGCCCCGCCGCCTGAAACGTAGCGCAGGCTGCGCAGGTCGAAGGTCTTGTAGTTGGGGCTGGCGAAGAGGTCGATGACCATCGTCGGGATGCAGGTCCAGTGTGTGACCTGGTGGCGCGACAGCAGCCGGCCGGCGAGCTCACGGTCCCAGCGCGGCAGGATGACCATCGTCGCGCCGGCGTACACATTCGCCAGCACACCGTAGACCAGGCCGGTGATGTGGAACATCGGCACCACGCCCAGCGAGACGGCCTCGGCGCTGCCATGCCCCCAGAGCAGGCCGCCCACCGTGTTGTGCATCAGCGTGCGGTGCGGGTGCATGCAGCCCTTGGGCAGGCCGGTGGTGCCCGAGGTGTAGGGCAGCACCGCCAGGTCGTCGGGCCGCGCGGTGTGTTCGCTGGCGGCATGGCCGGCGGCCAAGGCAGCGGCCCAGCGGATGAAGCGTGCATCCGGCAGCGGCGGGTCGCTGCGCAGCCAGTCGAGCACGGCCGGAGCCGGGGCTTCGTTGGCGTCGAGTTCGCCGGCCGGCATCGCGTCGGCGTAACGTGTCACCAGCACGCGCTGCAGGCGTTGCGCGGGAGGCAGCCGCGCATCGGCCGCGGCAACGATGCCGGCGAGGTCGGCACTCGTGATCGCGACGCGTGCTGCGGGATCAAGGATGTAGTGGCCAAACTCGTCGGCCTTGTTCATCGGGTTGACCGGCACGACGAC
>JANPDN010000007.1:0-7348 GCA_031431555.1 Rubrivivax sp. | reverse complement strand
CTACTCGCCCCACCCGCACCCCACCCGGCGCCTTGCCAACAACGATTTTTGACTTAGATCCGTCAGGCACCACAACTGCCTCCAGGCTCGAGGGTGGTGCGGCGCTGGGGCGACTGTGCGCAGCCGAGAAGCACAGGGCTTCTGGCCGCGCGCGTACTCGCGCGCTTCGTGATCTGACTCACCGCATGTGTTTGAGCGCAGAGAGCGCAGCGAACGTAGCGAGTTATGCGGCGGGGCCAGAAGACCGAGCATCGCAGGGCACCCGTAGCGCAGCGAAGGGCAAGCACTCGGAGCCCCGGCGGCGCACCGCCCTCGGGCCCGCGCGCCCCGCCAATGCGGATCGGGCCACAACGAGCGCCGCGGAGCAGCAAAGGTGACAAAGCTGGGACGAAGCGGCTGGTTTACCGTGCTTGCCGCAACCATCACCATCGCCGTGCTGGTGCCGCTGCTCCACCTTGTGGTGCCACCCACTGGCGCACTGCACCTGAGCGACTTCTATGTCAGCCTGCTCGGCAAGATTCTTTGCTACGCGATCTGCGCGCTGGCGATGGATTTGATCTGGGGCTACACCGGCTTCCTGTCGCTCGGCCATGGCCTGTTTTTTGCGCTCGGTGGTTACGGCATGGGCATGTACCTGATGCGCCAGATCGGCAGCGACGGCCAGTACCGCATGCCGATGCCCGACTTCATGGTCTTCCTGAACTGGAAAGAGTTTCCCTGGCATTGGGCTTTGAGCGACAGCTTCGTCGCGCAGATGCTGCTCGTTGTGCTGGTGCCTGGTTTGCTGGCCTTTGTCTTTGGCTACTTTGCCTTTCGCTCGCGCATCAAGGGCGTCTACTTTTCGATCATCACGCAGGCACTCACGTTCGCCGCGATGCTGCTCTTCTTCCGCAATGAAACCGGCTTTGGCGGCAACAACGGCTTCACCGATTTCAAGCGCATCCTCGGAGTGCCCATCACGCAGAATCTGCGTGTGATCTTGTGTGTGGTGTCCGGGCTGACGCTGATCGGCTTGTTCATCATGGCGCGTGCCATCGTGCACAGCAAATATGGGCGCGTGCTGCAAGCCATTCGCGACGCCGAAACGCGGGTCATGTTCACCGGCTACGACCCCGTCGCCTACAAACTTTCGATCTGGACGCTCAGCGCCGTGATGTGCGCCGTTGCGGGGGCGCTCTATGTGCCGCAGGTGGGCATCATCAACCCCGGCGAGATGAGCCCGGCGGCGAGCATCGAGATCGCGATCTGGGCGGCGGTCGGTGGCCGCGCGACGCTGATCGGCCCGATCGTTGGCGCCTTTTTTGTCAACGGCGCGAAGAGCTGGTTCACGGTCGCCTTCCCCGAGTTCTGGCTCTACTTTCTAGGCGCGCTGTTCATCGCGGTCACGCTGTTTTTGCCGCATGGTCTGGTCGGGTTGTTCAGGAAAAAGGCATGACCCCGGACTTGATGGAAGCCGGCACCGCGCGTCGTGTCGCGCATGCAGAAAAAGCCGCGCAGCAGAGCCCGAGATTTATTGCCGCCGAGCCCTATTTCGGCCAGGGCGTGGCGCTGTACGTCGACGGCATCAGCGTCAGCTTCGATGGCTTCAAGGCGCTCAGCAATTTGAGCCTGACGATCAATGTCGGCGAGCTGCGCTGCGTCATCGGCCCCAATGGCGCTGGCAAGACGACGATGATGGACTGCATCACCGGCAAGACCCGGCCTGATGCCGGCCGTGTGTATTTCGGCAGCAATATCGACCTGCTGCGCATGAAGGAGCAACAGATATCGCAGATCGGCGTCGGCCGCAAATTCCAGAAGCCCACGGTCTATGAGCAGCTCAGCGTCTTCGAGAATCTCGAACTCGCGCTCAAGGCTGATCGCCGCGTGCGCGCGTCGCTGTTCGCGCGCCTTTCGGGCACGCAGCTCGACCGCATCGGCGAAGTGCTGTTGTTGATCCATTTGAAAGACGAAGCCCAGCGCGTTGCCGGCCTCTTGAGCCACGGCCAGAAACAATGGCTCGAGATCGGCATGCTGCTGATGCAGGATCCCAAGCTGCTGCTGCTCGACGAGCCGGTGGCCGGCATGACCGACGAAGAAACCGAGCGCACGGCCGAGCTGTTCTTGTCGCTCGAAGGCCAACACTCGCTGGTGGTTGTCGAACACGATATGAAGTTTGTCGAGCAGCTCACCCAGGGGCGCAAGAAGGTCACCGTGCTGCACGAAGGCAGCGTGCTGGCCGAAGGCCTGCTCGCGGACGTGCAGAACAACCAGCAGGTTGTCGAGGTCTATCTTGGCCGCTAACTTCGCCGCCAGCTCTGAAGCGCGCGCGCTGCTCCAGGTCGAAGGCCTGAACCAGTATTACGGCGGCTCGCACATCCTGCGCGGCTTGAGCTTCGAGGCGCGGCTGGGCGAGGTCACGGTGATCCTCGGCCGCAATGGTGTCGGCAAGACGACGCTGCTCAAGAGCCTGATGGGCGTGGTGCCGGTGAAGACCGGCAGCGTCATGCTCGGTGGCCGCGATATCACCGGCACAACGCCCTACGAACGGGTGCGTGCCGGCATCGGCTATGTGCCGCAGGGGCGTGAGATTTTCGGCCGCTTGACGGTCGAAGAAAACCTGGCGATGGGCCTGGCGTCGCGGCCATCGGGCACCGCGATCCCGGCCGAACTCTTCGAGTTGTTCCCGGTGCTCAAGCAAATGATGCAGCGGCGCGGCGGTGACCTGTCGGGTGGCCAGCAGCAGCAGTTGGCGATCGCCCGCGCGCTTGCCGCGGGGCCCAAGCTGCTGCTGCTCGACGAGCCCACCGAAGGCATCCAGCCGAGCATCATCAAGGATATCGGCCGCGTGATTCGCATGCTCGCCGGCCGCGGCACGATGGCTATCGTGCTCGTCGAGCAGTACTACGATTTCGCGGCTGAACTGGCCGACCAGTATCTGGTGATGGAGCGTGGCGACATCGTCGCCCGCGGCCGTGGCAGCGATATGCAGGCCGACGGGGTGCGCCAGCGGATGTCGATCTGAGGCTGGAAGAACGTCGCGCACTATGCGCGATGCTGTGCCATTCGCTCAAGCGCGATGGACATCGCTGGCAAGTCATGCTCGACGACCGACCATACGGCCGCGGTATCGATGCCGAGGTAGCCATGCACCAGCACGTTGCGAAAGCCCGCGAGCTCGCGCCAAGGCACCTGCGGTTCAGAGGCTTTGATCGGGTCGGACAATCGCTGGCTCGACTCAGCGAGGACCTGCATATTTCGAATCACGACGTCCTGCACCATGCGCGAGGCCTCGAACCGTGCCCGTTCGTGGTCGGTGTAGTCGGCAATCAGCGCCAGGCACTCGCGCATGTGCGCGACCAGCGTCGTGTCGGCATCGGCACCGGGCTTCATAGCGCGATGCACGAGGCCAGGACACGCTCGCGCAAGGCAGGGTGCAGCGCCGGCTCGGTCACTACATCCACGCGCCTGCCGAGCAGATCCTGCGCATCCATCAGCAGCCCGCCCAGGGCCAGCGCACTGGCGCCGGGTGGCAGCGTGACCAGCAGATCCACGTCGCTGTTGGCGTCGGCATCGCCCCGCGCCATCGAGCCGAAGACGCGGATGTTGCCGATGCCGCGCCTGCGAGCAAGCTCGATCAACTGCTGACGATGGGTTTCGATCAGGGGATGCATGGTGCTTTGCCGGGCTACTCGGTGGATCGCATTGCGAGGTCTCGGGAAAAAAAGGCATTCAGCTGCTTGCCTGAAGCGGCATTCTCAAAGCCGCTGAACTTGCCTTCGTCGGCGAGCATCTTGGCGGCGCGCAGGAACCCGCCCCAGGCCGCGCGGGCCATCGCGCCGCCGACGCTGATGCGGCGCACGCCGAGCGCTGCGAATTCGGCGACTGTCATTTTGGAGGCGGCACCGACGAGCAAATTGACCGGCTTGGGCGCCACCGCGGCGACGACCGCGGCGATTTGCTCGGGGCTGTGGATGCCCGGTGCGTAGAGGCAGTCGGCGCCGGCATCGGCATAGGCCTTGAGCCGCGCGATTGTTTCATCGAGATCAGGCCAGCCGACCAGAAAACACTCGGCGCGGCCGACGAGCAGCGTGTCACCGCCGCATCGGTCGATCGCACGGCGTGCTGCGCGAATGCGCGCGACGGCCTCGTCGATGGCAAAGAGCGGCCGCGCCGAGTCGCCGGTGGAGTCTTCGATCGACAGCCCGGCGACGCCGGCCTCGACGGCGAGTTGGACACTGACTTCGACCGCCGCTGCATCGACACCAAAGCCACTTTCAAAATCGGCGTTGACCGGCACATCGGTCGCCGCGACCATCTCTTGAAGATGCGCGACCGCCATCTCGCGCGTGATGCCGTTGTCGGGACATGCACGCGACCAGGCGAAGCCCGAACTCGTCGTCGCCAGGGCCTTGAATCCCATGCCCTGCAACATGCAAGCGCTGCCGATATCCCAGGGGTTCGGGATCACGAAGCAGCCGCTGTCGTGCAGCCGCCAGAAGGCCTCGCGCTTGTCGGCGATGGTCGGGCGGGTTGCGCTTGTTGAACTGGTCATGGCAGGCACCCCTGGTCCCGCGCTATTTGGTCAAGCCCATCTGCCGGCCGACATCGGTATAGACCTTGACCCGCTCCTTCATGAAAACGTCCATCTTGTCGACGCCAATATTGACGAGCTCGAAGCCGCTCTTGGCCGCGAGCTCTTTCATCTCGGGTTCGGCATTCAATGCGGCCCACAAATCCGACAGCCGCTTGCGGGCTTCGGTTGTGGTCGACTTCGGCACGCCAATGCCGCGGAAGGCGCCGTCGACCCAGTCGATGCCGAGCTCCTTGAAGGTCGGCACGTCGGGCATCAACGCGTGGCGGCGGTCCATCGCGACCGCCAGCGCGCGCACCTTGCCCTTGTTGTTGATCGCAAAAGCGGTGTAGCTCATCGCGCCGTCGACATGGCTGCCGAGCACGGCCATCGTCATGTCGCCGGTGCCTTTGAAAGGCACGTAGGTGGTCTTGATGCCAAAGGCGCTGTTCAGGCGTTCGTGCGCTGCGTGGTTGGCCGAGTTCAGCCCCGAGCCGCCGAGGTTCAGCTTGGCCGGGTCGGCCTTGGCCACGCGCACGAAGTCGGCAAACGTTTTGATCGGGCTCGCCTCGGGCACGACCAGTGCGTCGGGCGTGTAGTGGAACCAGTAGACCGGCGTCACATCGTCGGTCTTGTATTGCACATTGCCTTCCATCGGCTGCAAGACCATGTGCGGCAGGTTGATGCCGAGGATGTTCACGCCGTCACCCGCCAGCGTGTTCGCCGTGCTCCACAACAGCGCACCGCCGGCACCGGCCTTGTACTGGATGATGGTGTCGATGGCGGCGCATTTTTTCTTCAGCACGATCTGCTGATGGCGCGCCGACAGATCCGACTCGCCGCCCGGCGGGAAGGCCTGCCAGTACATCAGGTTTTTGTCGGGGCAAGCTTGCGCCTGCGCTGGTGCTGCGGCGGCTAGCAGGGCCGCGCCGACGAAGAGTGCGGCAGCCGCGGCTGCGGTGCCGAGTTGGGTCGTGCGAGTGTTTTTCATGGCTGCGACTTTACGGCCATCGGTCGGGTCAAAATCTCAGCATGAACCCCGCAAGCGAATCCGCAAGCACTCCCACAAGCACTCCCACAAGCACTGCCACAAGCAACCGCCAACCCGGCGCCCCGAAAGCCCCCGACCTGCTGGCGCGACTGGACGACATCGGCCGCGCGCTGCGCGACAGCAGCCAGGCGCTGGCGCTGATCGGGCTCGGCTCGGTCGGGCAGGAAACCCAGCGCCTGGACGCCTGGTCGGACCTGGACTTCTTCGTCATCGTCGAGCGCGGCGCCAAGCAACGTTATCTGCGGCGCCTGGACTGGCTCGAAGCGGCACATCCGCTGGTCTGGTCTTTTCAGAATACCGTCGACGGCCACAAGGCGTTGATGAGCGACGGTGTGTTCTGCGAGTTTGCGGTTTTCGAGCCGCACGAACTCGAGCCGATCCCGTTTGCGCCGGGCCGGCTGGTGTGGCGGCGCGACGGCGTCGACGCGCAGATCGCATCGCCGCGCAAGGCGCTGCCGACGCGCCAGCCGCCGGGTGAGGAGTGGATCGTCGGCGAAGCGCTGAGCTGCCTGCTGGTCGGCCTGCAGCGCTGGCACCGCGGTGAAAAGTTGTCGGCCGCGCGATTTGTGCAAGGCCATGCGGTCGACCGTTTGCTCGAGCTCGACGCGCTGCGCATGTCGGCCGGCGACGATGGCGCCGACCCCTTCAACCGCGACCGCCGCATCGAAGCGCGCCGCCCGGCGCTGCGCGACGAACTGCCGGCCCTGGTGCCGGGTTATGCGCTGACGCCGGTGGCGGCGCTGGCGATGCTCGACGCGCTGCGATCGCGCGGCGCGTCGTTGAACTCGGCGATTGTCGAAAGGATCAGCGCGCTGGCTGCGTAGCGGCGGCCAGCCGGCGATCGAGCCGCGACCTGCCATGGGCTTTGCCACGCGCCAAGAAAAAAGCCGCACGCGCCTTGCAGCGCGTGCGGCCGTTCAGCGGCGACCGCTTGTTCAGCGAAAAAACGATCAGCGCACCTTGCCGGCCTTCCAGGCGTCAAGCAGGGTCTGGTAGGCGATCGTCTCGCCCTTCGGCTTTTCATTGGCCAGCTTCTTCCAAGGTGCACCCTTGTCGCTCAGGTACTTGTTGGGGTCGCCTTTGGGGTTCAGCTTCGGTGGGCAGTTGGCCATGCCGGCGCGCTCCAGGCGCCCCATCACGTCGTCCATCTCGTTGGCCAGGTTGTCCATCGCCTGCTGCGGGGTCTTCTCGCCGGTGACCGCGACGGCCACGTTTTTCCACCACAGCTGGGCCAGCTTCGGATAGTCGGGCACGTTGCCGCCGGTCGGCGTCCAGGCCACCCGCGCCGGGCTGCGATAGAACTCGACCAGGCCACCGAGCTTGGGCGCCAGGTCGGTCATGGCCTGGCTCTGGATGTCGCTCTCGCGGATCGGCGTCAGCCCGACGATGGTCTTCTTCAGGCTGGTGCTCTTGGCGGTGATGAACTGCGCGTAGAGCCAGGCCGCAGCGGTTTTGTTGGCGTCATGGTCCTTGAAGAAGGTCCACGAGCCGACGTCCTGGTAGCCGTTTTGCATGCCCTGTTTCCAGTACGGGCCGTTGGGGCCCGGTGCCATGCGCCACTTTGGTGTGCCGTCTTCGTTGACCACCGGCAGGCCCTTCTTGATCATGTCGGCCGTGAAGGCCGTGTACCAGAAGATCTGCTGCGCGATCTGGCCTTGCGCGGGCACCGGGCCGGCTTCGCCGAAGGTCATGCCGATGGCTTCTTTGGGCGAGTACTTCTTCATCCAGTCGATGTACTTGGTCAG
>JANPDN010000006.1:0-7795 GCA_031431555.1 Rubrivivax sp. | reverse complement strand
TGGCGCTGCGCAACGACGGCACGGTCTGGGCCTGGGGCGGCGACAACCATGGCCAGACTGCCGTCGGCAGCGACACCACATCGCCCACGCAGGTGGCCGGGTTGCCGCCAATCAAGGCGATCGCGGCGTCCAGCGGGGCCTCGTTTGCCCTCGACGAAGCCGGCAACGTCTGGAGCTGGGGCCATGCCGCGGTGCTCGGCCGCTCGGGCAGCGTCGCGCCGGCGCGCATCGACGGGCTCTCAGGTGTCAAGGCCATCAGCGCCGGCAACTACAACGTCTTCGCGCTGATGGCCGACGGCACGGTCAAGGCCTGGGGCGACAACCTGTACGGCCGCGTGGGTGTGGTCAGCGCCGACGGCACGCCAGCGACGATCCCTGGCCTCGCCGACGTGATCGAGGTCAACGGCGCGGAGTTCCACGGCATAGCGCTCACGCGCAGCGGCGCGGTCTACACCTGGGGGCGCAACGAGGGCAAGGCACTCAACGGCAGCGACAGCCCGACGCAGAGTGAGGTGCCGATCCTGAGCGGCTTCTTCCGCTGAGCGGCGGTACAAGTGTTGCCGCGATTCAGCACCCCGTGACGAGATCTTCTGGCTCGGGCGATCATCCAGGCATGGCCGACCCCGACCGTGCCCCTGCCCCTGACCACGCACGGACAGCCGCGCTGCGGGTTCGCCTTCAAGGCGACCCCGCCGTGCTGCTGCCCGACGGGCGCATCGTCGCTCTGGAGCGCCGCGCCGCAGCGCTGCTCGCGCTGGCAGTGCTGGAGCCGGGCATCGGCCGGCTTCGCGCCGCGATGCTGTTGTGGCCCGACTCCAGCGACCCGCGGCGCAACCTGCGCCAGCAATTGCTGCGTTTTCGGCAGCTTTTCGGGCACGACCTGCTGGTCGGCATCGATGCGTTGACCTTGGCGCCCGGCGCACTGCACGACATCGACGCCGACCCGCCGGCCGCGATGCGACCTGGCACGCTCTTGGGTCCGTTGTTGGGCACGCTGGACTACGAAGACTGCGAGGACTTCGCCGCCTGGCTTTCGCAGCGGCGCGTGGCGCTGCGCGAAGGCCGGCTCGTCGCGGCTCGGCAGCGGCTTGAGTGCTGCGAAGCGGCGGGTGATCTCGACGCAGCCGTCGCCGCCGCGAACACGCTGCTGGCGCTGGACGGCGAGGTCGAAAACCACCACCACGAGCTGATGCGGCTGCACTACTTGCGTGGCGACGCCGCCGCAGGCCTGGCGGCCTTTCGACGCCTGAGCGAGATGCTCACCCAGGTCTACGACACCCGGCCGTCCGCGGCCAGCGAACAACTCGCCGGCCTGCTGCGCGCAGGTGCCCAGCACAAGGTGCCGGCGGCTGGGCTGCGCGCCAGTGCGCTGCCCGTGCAGGCGATGCCGTTGACGCTGAAACGCCCGCCGCTGATGGCCGGGCGCACCGACGAACGAGCCGCTGTGCTGCAGGCCTGGGCCGAAGGCTGCGCCGTGTTGATCGAAGGCGAAGCCGGCTTGGGCAAGAGCCGGCTCATCGCCGAACTGCTGCCCGCGGCTCAGCCAGCGCCGGGGCTGCTGGCCGGCGCCGGACGGCCCGGCGACGGCGGCGCGCCTTACGCCACGCTGGCCCGGATGCTGCGGCCCTGGCTCGACGAGACCGCGCTTGCAGACCCGGCGCGGCAGGCCTTGGCACTCCTCGTGCCCAGCGCGCTGCCCGGATCGCAGGCCGGCTTGCTGCCACCAGCAGCGCAAGGCTCGCTGCGTCAGGGCGAGCTCGCCACGGCCGTGTCGGCCTTGCTGCAACATCACAGCGTACACACCGTGGCGGTGGACGATCTGCACTTTGCCGACCCGGCGACGCTGGAGTTGATGGCCGACCTGGCCGCCAGTGACGAGCCGCCCAGACGCTGGCTGTTTGCCCAGCGCCCGGCTGAAGCCAGCGGTGCCGCGCTGGCCTTGCACGACGGTCTGGCCGAGCTGCAGCGACTGCGCACGGTGCGGCTCGGCCCGCTGGATGAAATCGCGACCACCGCCCTCGTCGACACGCTGGCCATCCCCGGCCTGCGCGGTGTTGACGTCGCGGCGGCGCTGGTCAGGCATACCGGCGGCAACCCGTTGTTCATGCTGGAGACCCTCAAGCAAGGCTTGGCCGATGGCAGCCTGGCGCGCGGCCAGTTGCCGCGTCCGGCGGCTGTTGGCGCCTTGATCGAGCGCCGCCTGCAACGCCTGAGCGAAGCGGCGCTCACGCTGGCGCGCGTGGCGGCGATCGCGGGTGTCGATTTCAGCATCGAACTTGCCGAGTCGGCGATCGGCGTGCGGGCGGTGCAGTTGGCCGGCGCCTGGGCTGAATTGCAAGAAGCCCAGGTGCTGCGCGACGAAGGATTTGCACACGACCTGGTCCACGAAAGCGTGCTGCGCGGCGTGCCCCAGCCAGTGGCACGCCGGCTGCACGCCGAAGTCGCCACCTTCCTGCAAGGCCAGCGCAGCGACCCCGCGCGCCTGGCGCTGCACTGGGAGGCCGCCGGCCGCTGGGCCGAAGCCAAGCACAGCTTGCTCGCCGCGGCCATCGCCGCGCGCGCGACGGGCCGCTATCTGGAGCAAGCTACGCTCTTGCAACGCGCGGCCACCGCCTGCGAGCACGCTGGTGACCGAAAGGCGGGCTTCGAGATGCTGCTCGAGCGCGTGCAGGCCCTCGTGCTTTACGACGATGGCGAGGTCGCGCTGGAGGCGGCTGCCGAACTCGAACTGCAGGCCCAGACCGACAGCGAACGCCTGCAAGCGATCGCCTGCCACGCCAACCTGCGCGGCGTGCGCATGGACACCGAGGCCGCGCTCGCGCTCGGCGAACGCGGCCTGGCGCTGGCCCTGCGCACCGGCGACCACGCGGCCCGGCTCGACCTGTGCTGCACCCTGGCCTACGTGCTGAGCGTGCAGCGGCGCAACGCCGAGGCACTGGAGCGACTTGAAAGCGTGCGCGAATGGGCCCACGACGAGGGCACCCCGACCAACCGCCAACACTGGACCACGCACATGGCCTTGGTCAGCACCGCACTCGGCCGGCTGCGCGAAGCGGTGCGCTTGCACGAGGCATCGGCCGCTTTGGCGCAGGAGCTGAACCTGCTGCCAGAACTGAGCATGGACTACTCCAACATCGCCGATGCGTACGGCGCCATGGGCCGCCCCGACCAGGCCGCACAAGCCGGGCAGCGTGCGGTGGCACTGGCCCGGCAAAGCGGCAGCGGTGTGGTCGGGCGCATCGAGCTTGGACTGGCGATGCAGTTGCGTGATGCATGCCGGTACGAAGAGTCGCTGGCGATGTTCGAGCGCTGGCAAGCCAATGCGCACAACGAGGCCTCGTTGGTGTGGCGCGGCGTCGCCCAGGTCTGGTGGGCCGGGCTGTGGCTACAGCTCGGCCAGCACGCCCGTGCCTTGCAGTTGCTGCGCGAAGACGTCGACCATGGCTTGAACCGCATCCGCGCCCTGGGTTGGCTCTACCGCTCGCAAGCCGAGCGCGCAACGTCGCAGCCCTGGCAGGCCAGCCTGGAGCGCGCGGGTGAGCTCTACGATGCGCTCGAAGGCTCCGGCCTGTCGCAGCGCCTGGCCCGGCTTTCGCTGCTGGAGCCTGCGCAAGCACTGGAGCAGGCGCGTGCTGTGGGCCTGCTGGCGCGCGAGGCGGAGCGCACCGGCACGCTGATCCACGCCCGGGCGCGCGAAGCACAAGCCGCCGCCGAACTCGGTCTGCAGGCCGAAGCGCGCAGCGCGGCGCAGGATGCACTGCACTGGCTGGCCGAAGGCTATGCACCGGACGCCGTGGCCGGCCACGGCGAGGTGTACCGGCTGGTCTACGTGGCGCTGGTCACGGTGGGCGAGGCCGAAGCCGCCCGGCGCACCTTGCGGCTGGGCTTGCAGTGGCTGCGCGAGCGAGCGCTGCCGCAGGTACCCGCCGCGTTTGTCGAGTCCTTCCTGCAACGCAACCCGGCCCACCGCGCGCTGCTGGCTGCTTCCGGCGCTGCGTCGCCATAGGCCAAGCCGGTCGTGGCCTACGCCGCAAGCCCAGGACTCTGGCGCGCCTGCGGCGCCGACGCTTCGCGCCGCATGCGCGAGACCGTCATTCGACGGTCACGCTCTTGGCCAGATTCCTGGGCTTGTCCACATCCGTTCCTCGCGCGCAGGCGGTGTGGTAGGCCAGCAGTTGCAGCGGCACGGTGTGCAGGATCGGCGACAGCGCGCCGTAATGTTCGGGCATGCGGATGGTGTGCACACCGGCGTCGCTTTCGATCTGCGTGCCGGCGTCGGCAAAGACGTAGAGCTCGCCGCCGCGGGCGCGCACTTCCTGCAAATTGCTCTTGAGCTTTTCAAGCAGCGCGTCGTTGGGCGCCACCGTGACCACCGGCATCGCGCTCGTCACCAGCGCCAGCGGGCCATGTTTGAGCTCGCCCGCCGGGTAGGCCTCGGCGTGGATGTAGCTGATCTCCTTGAGCTTGAGCGCGCCTTCCAGCGCCACCGGGTAGTGCAGCCCGCGGCCGAGGAAAAGTGCGTTTTCCTTCTTCGCGAAGTCTTCGCTCCAGGCAATGATTTGCGGCTCGAGTGCCAACACCGCCTGCACCGCCACCGGCAGATGGCGCAGCTCTTTGAGCGCCTGGGCCTCTTGCGCGTCGTCGAGCCTGCCGCGCACCTGCGCCAACGCCAGCGTCAGCAGGTACAGGCCGACGAGCTGGGTCGTGAAAGCCTTGGTGCTGGCCACGCCAACTTCAACGCCGGCGCGTGTGATGTACGCAAACTTGCATTCGCGCACCATCGCGCTGGTGCTCACGTTGCAGATCGTCAGCGTCTGCTCCATGCCCAGCGACCGAGCGTGTTTCAGCGCCGCCAGCGTGTCGGCGGTCTCGCCACTTTGCGTGATCGTGACGACCAGCGTGCGCGGGTCGGGCACGCTGTCGCGGTAGCGGTATTCGCTGGCAATCTCGACCGCGGTGGGTATCGCGGCGATCGACTCGAGCCAGTATTTGGCCGTGCAGCCGCTGTAGTAGCTGGTGCCGCAGGCCAGGATCAGCACCCGGTCGATATCCTTGAAGACCTTGTAGGCGCCATCGCCAAACAGCTCTGGCGAGATGCCTTCGACGGCGTCCAGCGTATCGGCGATGGCGCGCGGCTGCTCGAAGATTTCCTTCTGCATGTAGTGCCGGTAGGGGCCGAGTTCTGCCGCGCCGGTGTGGGCGTTGACGGTACGCACCGGGCGCTCGACGGCCTTGAAGCGGCCGTCGGCCTGGCGCGCGCTGATCCAGGTCTTGCCAAGCTGCAAGTCGACCACATCACCTTCTTCGAGATAGACGATCTGGTTGGTGACACCGGCCAGCGCCATCGCGTCAGAGGCGAGGAAATTTTCGCCGGCGCGCTCACCCACCCCAACGCCCAAAATCAGCGGCGAACCTTCACGCGCACCGACGACTCGGTGTGGCTCGTCGCGGCAGAAGACGGCGATCGCATAAGCGCCGCGCAGGCGCCCGGTGGCGCGCTGCACGGCCTCGAACAGGTCACCTTCGTAACACGCATGCACCAAGTGCGCGATGACTTCGGTGTCGGTCTGGCTGGTGAAGGCATAACCGCGGCCCTTGAGTTCGGCGCGCAGCTCGTCGTGGTTTTCGATGATGCCGTTGTGCACCAGCGCGATCAGGCCGTGGGCATCGGTGGCGGCATTCGGTCCGTTCGAAAAATGCGGGTGCGCGTTGTGTACCGCCGGCACGCCGTGGGTTGCCCAGCGGGTGTGCGCAATGCCGGTGCCGGCATCGATGTGGTCGGTGTCGACCTGCGCTTGCAGCTCGGACACCCGTGCCGTGCTGCGCGCGCGGCGAAGCACGCCGCCCTGGTGCACGGCGACGCCGCAAGAGTCGTAGCCGCGGTATTCAAGCCGCTTCAGGCCTTCGACCAGGATCGGGACGATATTGCGGGTACTGACGGCGCCGACGATGCCACACATGGGATTTCCCTCGATAGGTTCAGGAGGTCGGCATCGTAGTCAGACCGCGGAGATTGAAGATTGCAAAGTTCACACAATTCTGCAATCTTCAGCCGTCACTATCAATCTACGGATATTTATTGCATCGAACGTGCCGCGATGGCGTAATATTTCTCGATGACCGATCTCGACGCCATCGACCTCCGCCTGCTCGACCTGCTGCAGATCGACGCCTCGCGCTCGAACCAGGATCTGGCCGCTGCCGCCAATGTGTCGCCGGCGACCGCGTTGCGCCGCGTGCGCAGGCTGGTCGACGCCGGTGTCATCGAGCGCCAGATTGCGCTCGTCTCGCCCCTCGCGGTAGGCGCCGGACTGACCGCGTTGGCCGAGATCACGCTTGATCGGCAAGGCGCCGAGCACCTCGATGCGTTCGAGGCCATTGCGGTCGCCGACCCCGGTGTACAGCAGTGTTATCGCGTCTCGCCGGGGCCGGACTTCATGGTCGTGCTGCGGGTGGCCGATATGGCCGGCTACCACTTGCTGGCGCAACGCCTGTTCACGCAGCCCGCCAAGGTGCGCAACCTGCACGCGTTTTTTGCGGTGACGCGGGCCAAGTTCGACCCGCGCATTGCTCTAACGCCGCAAACCAGCGGTTGATTCGCGCCGGCGGCGCGCGACTGCAGCGACCGCGCAAAGCCCGGCCATCAGCAGCGCGTAGGTCTGCGGCTCGGGGATCGTCTGCGCGTTGATCCACTTCGCGTGATACGAGACCCGGGTGTCGCCGCCAAACTCGCCATACGAGCTGTCCGGCCCGAGCGTCGGGTCGGTCGCGTCCGACGTCAGGATGCTGAACTGGCCGTTGCTATCGTCCCAGAAAGTCAGCCCGAACGAGGTGATGCCAGCGAGCTTGCCGTCGATGAAGGTCGGCCCGCCAGAGTCGCCAGGCGCGGCGTTGACTTCCTGCAACCCCAAGCCGAGGTGGTTGATGCCGAACCAGTAGCCAAACGCGTCGTTGGGCGCGTAGCCCAGCGAGTTGTCGAACAGGCCGTTGTCGAAGTCGTAGTACAGGATGCCCGGCTGCGCGGGTGCGCCGAAGGCGACATCGACCAGGTCCCCGCTGGCGTCGTAGGTGTTCTGGCCATAACGAAAGCCGCCGCTGAACAGCGCCGTCCCGTTGCCCAGGCCGACCTGGCCCCAGCCGACCTTGGTGTGGATCTGGGTCTGCTCGCTGGTGCCGGTGTAGAGCTCGTAGCGCTGCACGCTGGCCGGCGCGACGGCGTCGAGCGTGATCACGGCGACATCGTTGCCGTTAAGAAAACTGCGCCCGTTCCACAGCGGGTGCACCGCTACCGAACTGAAGGTCACGCCTTCGACCGCGCCCCTGTAGCCACCGGCATTGATCGACGGGAAAAGCGCTTCACCTTCGATCAGCGTCGGCACGCCGGCGCTGTCGGTCACGCAGTGCGCGGCGGTCAGGATATGGCGGCCGGTGGACAGCAGCGAACCGGTGCAGCCGAAATCACCCTCGCTGGTGGCCAGGAACAGGCTTGCCACGCCGCTGTAGGTGCCGCCCCAGATCGGGCGGTGCAAGGCGTTGTACAGCGAGTCGGCGCTGCTCGGCGTCGACGGCAGCTTGGTGTGCAGGGTCTGGCGCACCGCGTAGTTCCAGTCACCGCTCTTGCCGGTCTGCACCTCGGCCGGCACGGCGCCGACAGTTTCGATCTCCAGCGCTGAGGCCGGCACGGCCAGGGTGCACAGTGCCAAGACAAACGCCGAGCAAGGGTGTTGGATGGTCGATTTCATGGGCCGCAGCCTCCGCTGGTTTGGGGTCTGCGGATTCTGCTGGCGACGCAAGT
>JANPDN010000005.1:0-82299 GCA_031431555.1 Rubrivivax sp. | reverse complement strand
CTGGCTGTCGCTCGAAAACGCGCTCGACAGCGGCGAGTTTGTCACCGGCACGGTCAGCGGCAAGGTCAAGGGCGGCCTGACGGTGCTCGTCAACGGCATCCGCGCCTTCTTGCCCGGCTCGCTGCTCGACACCCGCCCGGTCAAGGACATGACGCCCTTCGAGGGCAAGACGATGGAGTTCAAGGTCATCAAGCTCGACCGCAAGCGCAACAACGTCGTGTTGTCGCGCCGCGCTGTCGTCGAGGCTTCGATGGGCGAAGAGCGCGCCAAGCTGCTGCAGACGCTGAGCGAAGGCGCGATCGTGCACGGCGTGGTGAAGAACATCACCGAGTACGGCGCGTTTGTCGACCTGGGCGGCATCGACGGCCTGCTGCACATCACCGACATGGCCTGGCGCCGGGTCCGCCATCCGAGCGAAGTTGTCACCGTCGGCCAGGAACTCACTGCCAAAGTGCTCAAGTTCGACGCCGAGAAAAACCGCGTCTCGCTGGGCATCAAGCAGCTGGGTGACGATCCCTGGCACGGTGTGTCGCGCCGCTACCCGCAGAGCACGCGCCTGTTCGGCAAGGTCACCAACATCGCCGACTATGGCGCCTTTGTCGAGATCGAACCCGGCATCGAAGGCCTGGTCCACGTGTCCGAGATGGACTGGACGAACAAAAACGTCGCCCCGATCAAGATCGTCGCCCTCGGCGAAGAAGTCGAAGTCATGGTCCTGGAGATCGACGAAGACAAGCGCCGCATCAGCCTGGGCATGAAGCAGTGCAAGGCCAACCCCTGGGAGGAGTTTTCTTCCAACGTCAAGCGGGGCGACAAGGTCAGCGGCCCGGTCAAGTCGATCACCGACTTCGGCGTGTTTGTCGGCCTGGCACAGGGCATCGACGGCCTCGTGCACCTGTCCGACCTGTCCTGGCACGAGCCGGGCGAAACGGCAGTGCGCAACTTCAAGAAGGGCCAGGAAGTCGAAGCCGTGGTGCTTGCCATCGATGTCGAGCGCGAGCGCATTTCGCTGGGCATCAAACAACTCGACACCGACCCGTTCACGACCTTCACCACGCTCAATGACCGCGGTGCGATGGTCAACGGCAAGGTGCTGACGGTGGATGCGCGTGGCGCCGAAGTCCAGCTCACCGACGATGTCACCGGCTACCTGCGCGCCAGCGAGATCAGCCGCGACCGCGTTGAAGACGCACGCAACGTGATCAAGGAAGGCGAGGCAATCGAGGTCATGATCATCAACGTCGACCGCAAGGCGCGTTCGATCCAGCTCTCGGTCAAGGCCAAGGACTCGGCCGAGCAGCAAGAAGCGATGCAGCGCCTGGCCCAGACCAGCGAGCGTGAAAACGCCGGCACGACGAGCCTGGGCGCCCTGTTGCGCGCCAAGCTCGACAACACCAGCGGCAGCAACTAAGCAGCGACTGCCGGCCGCGCGCATCACAGCGATGTGTGCGGCCGGCCAGCGCCTGGCGTTCAATCGATGACCCGCTCCAACCTTGTCGGCCGTCTGGCCCAGCGTTTTGCGCAGCTCACGCAGCGTGACACCGAGTTCGCCGTGAAGACCATGCTCGACGCGATGTCGGATGCGCTGGCGCGTGGCCACCGCATCGAAATTCGCGGCTTCGGCAGCTTCTCGATCAACCGCCGCCCGCCCCGTGTCGGGCGCAACCCGCGCAGCGGTGCGCAGGTCGTGATCCCCGAAAAACTGGTGCCGCATTTCAAACCCGGCAAGGCCCTGCGCGAGGCGGTTGACGCCAAGGTGCCGGCCGACCAGGCGCTGCCACCGGGCTGAAGTCGCCGCCCCTAGAATCGGCGGCAATGCGGTTCTTCGTCTGGCTCGTTCGGGCCTTCATCTTTTTTTCCCTCTTTGCCTTTGCGCTGAACAACCTGCACAAGGCCAAGGTGCGCTGGTTTTTTGGCGTCGAATGGCAGGCCCCGCTCGTCTTTGTGGTGCTCGCTGCCTTCACCGCCGGCTGCGTCATCGGCGTGCTGGCGATGGTGCCCAGCTGGTGGCGGCAACGGCGCGATGCGCTGCGGCTCGCGCCCGACACACCACCGGCCGCCGTGACGGCACCCAGCGCCGCCAACAGCGTCACGCCCAGCCCCGACCACCCGCCGCGCGATGGACTTTGACCTGCAGTGGTTCTTGCTCGCGCTGCCGGTGGCCTTTGCCCTCGGCTGGGTCGCGTCGCGGCTCGACCTGCGCCAGGTGCGGCGCGAAAATCGCGACCACCCACGCGCTTATTTCAAAGGCCTGAACCTGCTCCTCAACGAGCAGCAAGACAAGGCCGTCGATGCCTTCATCGAGGCAGTGCAGAACGACCCCGATACCGCCGAGCTGCACTTCGCTTTAGGCAACCTCTTTCGCCGCCGCGGCGAGTTCGAACGCGCGGTGCGGGTCCACGAACATCTGCTCGGGCGCGGCGACTTGAAGGCCGCCGACCGCCAGCGCGCGCAGTACGCACTGGCGCAGGATTTCATGCGCGCCGGCCTCTTCGACCGCGCCGAGCAGGCTTACCAAAAGCTCGACGGCACCCCCTTCGAAGGCGAAGCCCAGCTCGCCTTGCTGACGCTGCATGAACGTTCGCGCAGTTGGGCCGCGGCAATCGTCACCGCGAGCCGGCTCGAGGCCGCCGGGCGCGGCTCGTTTGCAAGCCGCATCGCGCACTACGAATGTGAGCAGTCGATCGAAGCCGATGCCCAGGGCCGCAGGGACGACGCCGCCGCGGCGCTGCAACGCGCGCTGCATGCGGCACCCGGCGCGGCGCGGGCCTTGACACTCGCCGGCAAGCGCTTGCTGCAGGTCGGCGATGCAGCCGGCGCGGTCGACACCTGGGACCAGTTGCGCGCGGCACAGCCCGCTGCTTTTGGCCTCGTCGCGCTGGACTATGCCCAGGCCGCACGCGCCTGTGGCCGGCAGGCGCATGCCGGCGCGGCGCTCGATGCGCTGTATGCCATTGCACCGTCGATGGCTCTGCTGCGAGCGCGCATCGCGCTCGTGGATGGTGACGTGGTTGGTGGCGTGGATGGCGACCCGTCCGGCGCACCGGGCGCGGACCCCGCAGGCACGAGCCTGACCCAGGCCCTGGCTGCGCATCTGCACGCCTCGCCATCGCTGTCGGCTGCACAGGCCTTGCTGGAGCAGCCGCCGCCGAGCTGGGGCGACAACGGCCTGGCCGGCATCCGCGCGGCCGTGGCACGCGCCGCCAAGCCGCTGCAACGCTACCGTTGCGCGGCCTGCGGCTTCGAGGCGAAAGCCTACTTCTGGCAATGCCCGGGCTGCCAGAGCTGGGACAGTTTTCCGCCGCAGCCGGTGGAGGAGCTGTGACCGCATCAACGCTCACACCGACGCCCGTTGCGCCCGTGGCCATGCCTGCACCCGAGCGCGTCATCCTGTGCATGAAGTGGGGCGATAAATACGGCCCCGACTATGTCAACCGTCTCTACGGCATGGTGCGCCGGCATCTGCGCGGCGACTTCCGCTTTGTCTGCCTGACCGACAGCGCCGCCGGCTTGCGCGGCGAAGTCGAGTGCCTGCCGATCCCTGACCTGGCGCTGCCCGAAGGCTTACCCGAACGGGGCTGGAAAAAGCTCACCACTTTCAGCGCCGACCTGCATGGGCTGAAGGGCACCGCACTCTTCCTGGACATCGATATCGTGATCGTCGATTCGATCGACGCGCTGTTCGAGTTGCCAGGTGATTTCTTGATCATCCACGACTGGAAACGCCCCTGGCGCGTGACGGGCAACTCGAGTGTCTACCGGTTCAAGCTAGGAGCACATGTGGACGTGCTCGAGACCTTCCGCAAAACCCACACTGCGGTGCGCGAAAAGTTCCGCAACGAGCAGGCTTACCTGTCCGACGTCGTGCACGCGCAAGGCCGCCTGCAATACTGGCCGGCCAACTGGTGCTGCAGCTACAAATACCACTGCATCCCGCACTGGCCGCTCAACTATTGGCAGACACCCAGCGTGCCGGCAGGTACCAAGATCGTGGTCTTTCATGGCGAGGTCAACCCGCCCGATGCGCTCGAGGGCCGGCGCAACCGGCGTGGTCGCTTTGTCAAACCCGCGCCGTGGATCGCATCGCACTGGGTCGCATGAAGCCACCGCAGGTCTGCGCCGTCAACGCGCGGATGCGTCGCGCGACTCAGTCCCGCCAGTGCTCCGCGATCCAGGGCACCGGCAGCACGTAGCGTTGCAGATGGCGCCAGCGGCTTTTGTCGACACGCTGGTCGCTGAAGGTGGCCATCAGATGCGCCCAGCGTGGCCGGTTGGGTGGTGCTTGCTTGGTCCAGCGCCCGACCATCACGTCGTCGGGGTTCGGCCCGCCCGGGAAGGTCACGATGCGTGCGCCCTTGGGCAATGAGGCGGTGACGAAATAGCGCAGCGGAAACTTCGGCAGGCAGTGCAGGCGGAAGTGTTTGGTCCAATCCTCGGGCCAGAATTTGATGCCGCCGGTGACCGCGGCAGTCACGTAGTGCTGCTCGAAGCGGTACTTGTCAGCGATGCCTTGCGGGTCGGCGCGGAAGTTGTCGAGCAGGTGGGCGTTCTGGCCGACCGTGAAGCGGAAGACCGAGGTCTGCCCGAGGCGTTTGAACGACCGCGCCCAGTTGCGCGCCAGGATCACATCGCCCGGGTCACCATGGCTGAAATAGGGTTCGAGGGAATCGACGATCACCGAGTCGAGATCGACAAACAGCACCACGCCCTGGAGCCCCGGCACGCTGCGCCCCCAGAGGATCTGCTTGCGCCACTTTCCAATCGTGCGCTCTGGGTGCGGGCAGCCGAGTTCGGGCAGGTCAAAACACTCGACCTCGCTGCGGATGCCACTGCGGTCGTCGGTTAGGCAGACCAGACGAAACGGTGGCGCCAGATGCCGCGCGATCATCGCGTAGAGGCGGTTCACATATTCGGGGCCGTACATCGTGCCCCACTTCACGCAGACCAGTTGTTTCACGCCCCGCCTGCCTCTCGCGCAAACGCGATATTCATGCCGGTGAAGAGCACACGCCGGTAGCCGTTGCCCAGAAACAGCCCTTCGATCACGGCCGCTGTCTCGGGTTTGTATTCGGTGATCGCCATCGCCGGCCACAGCGCCTGCGGCGCATGTTCGAAAAAGTGGCGCAGCACCGGCGGCTCATGGCCTTCGATATCGATCTTCAGCGCATCGACCCGCTGCACGCCGCGCGATTCGAGCAGGTGCAAGAGGGTGTCGAGTTCGACTTGCTGCACCACACGCTCGCCGCCGGCGATGCGCGCTTCTTCTCGGGCCAGCGTGTTTTCGCCGCGCTGCGCCGGGTTCACGAGCAGCTCGCCAACACCGCGGGCATCGCTCAGCGCAACCGGGCAGATCTCGACGTTGCTCATCACATTCGAGCGCAGGTTGAAGTCGAGCCGGCGGCGCATCTCCGGGTCGGGCTCGATCGCCAGGATGCGGCCTTCGCCCCGCATGCAGCGATGCGCCCAGAACGAATAGATGCCGAGGTTCGCGCCGATATCGACAAAGGTCGAACCCGGCCGCAGCGCCTGCGCCAGAAACTCGAGCTCTTCGCGGTCGTAGAACTGCGGTGCGAAAAGCACGTCGACTTCGGTCGTATTGCCACGCGGCAGCAGGCGCAGCTTCAGGCCCCACAGCGTCACGTCCAGCGGATGGTGCACGCCGTATTTGATCGGTCGGCGCAGCGCAAACAACAGCCGGTACAACGCGCGCGGCAAGTTGCGCGTGGCGGCCAACAACCAGCCTTGCACCGTCGTCGGCGCATAGTGGCCCCAGGCTTGGTCGGCGTCGAAAGCCGGGACGTCATTGGCGCGTGCCATGCCTTCAGCCGCCCCAGGCCTGGCGCAGCCAGTCGACATTGCCGATGCGCCGGTACCACTTGTGGCCGCCTCCCGCGAGCACGTCAGACATCTTTGGCGTGCCGGCAAAAACGACGATGCGCGCGCCGTCTGGCACCGCCGGATCAGCCGCAAAACTCTTGACGTGACGCGGCACGCAGTGGTTCTTGAAACTCACGCACCATTCGCGTGGCCAGTACTGCAGCAGGCCGCGCTGGTCGAGCCACGCGCTGACATATTCCTGCTCGATCTCGAAGCGCGTCGTCACGCCAACCGGGTCGGCCAGGTAGTCGAGGGCGATGCCGGCATGTGCGCCGATCTCGAAGCGGAAGACCGAGGTATTGCCGACGCTGTGCAAGAAGCGGTCGCGTGCCGGGTTCAACTTGCGCAGCGGCTTGCTGCGAAAAAGGTCGTCGTCGCGGATGACCAAAAACGCGCCCGGCGGCTCAAAGAAGATATCGATCGAATCGACGATGACGAGGTCGAGGTCGAGAAACAGCGTCGGGCCGGTCAGCCCACCGAGCGCCGCGTTGAATACCGCCACTTTGCGCCAGCGCAGATCGAGGTTGCCCCGGGGCACGTCCAGCGTGGGCAGCGGCTGGGCTTCGACCTCGGCATCCAGGCCGTGGGTGTCGTCGGTAAAGCAGACAAAGCGGTGCGGCCGCGACAGGTGCCGCGCGACGCCGGCGCGCAAGTGGTTCACGTACTCGGGGCCGTAGAGCGTGCCCCATTTCATGCAGATGATATTGACCGTTGCAGCGCCCATCGGCGGTGAGCTTACCTCAGCACTTGGGGGCTTCTTCGCCAGCGATCCCCCATCGTTCCCCCCAACGGGGGCCCTCTTCAAGCCCGCCCGACAGCGGGTTCCTCAAGTCGGCCGCGGTTCGCAGAATTCAAGCCGGCCCATCGATGACAAGGGCCGTTTTTGCAACCCTCGCAACCCTCACCCAACGTTTGGAGATTGATCATGATCCGCTTCATCACTGCCCTGCTCTTCGCCCTCTTCGCACTCGCCGCGCAGGCTGGCGTCGACGTCAACAAGGCCAGCCAGGCCGAACTCGAAACCATCAAAGGCATCGGCCCCGGCCTGTCGGCCAAGATCCTCGACGCGCGCAAGGCTGGCGCTTTCAAGGACTGGGCCGATATGGTCGACCGCGTGGGTGGTGTCGGCCCCGGCAACGCGGCCAAGTTTTCGCAGGCCGGTTTGACCGTCGCCGGTGCCGGCTACATGCCGGCGGCCAGCGGCGACAGTGCCGCAAAAACCACCAAGGGCAAGACCAGCGACACCGCTGACAAGGCGGCGCGCAAATCGCCCAAGCCCGACGTGGTCAAACCAGCGCCGGCTCGGGCTCCGGCCTGACGCCGTCGGTTGACCCAGGCACAGGCGCCGGCACGGTTGTCGGTGCGGTATCTCGCCAGCCAAAAAAGCCGCACACCTCGCCGCGCCGCGCGAGTGTGTCGGCTTCGCCCAGGGCCATCAGCTCGCGGGTGTACGGCGCCTCGAAGAGCAGATAACTCGCCAGTGCCGCACCGCGCGCCTGCACCCCCTGCCCGCTGACACCGACACTGCGCAGCAGCGCACGCAAGGGCCGCGGCAGGCAGGCCTGGTGCCGCGCCGCGATCTCGTCGATGCGCTGGCTCGGCGCGATCACCAGCGACTCGATCGGCTGCAGCGGCGTCGCGCGCCGCGCTTCTTCGGGCAGCAGCGCCAGCGTGCGGTTGATGCGCTGCATGCGCTCGACATCCACTGCCAGCGCATCGAGAAAGATGCTCGACATCGCGTGGCCGGCAATCTGCGCCAGGCTCGGGTAGCCGCTATGCGTGGCCTGCCGGCCGGGCGGCTCGTGCAGGCGGCCGGCGCCGATGATCAGCACCCGCTGCGCGCCGAGATGGATCGCCGGGGAGATCGGTGCGGTCTGGCGCATCGAGCCGTCGCCAAACCATTCAGCCTGCCGGTTGCGGTCGATCTCGACGGCCGGGAAAACAAACGGGATCGCCGCTGACGCCATCAGGTGTTGATGGTCGATCTCGGCCGGCACGGCGATGCGTTGCGATCGGTTCCACGACGCCATCGGCGTGGCCGACTGATAAAAGGTCACATGCTCGCCGCTGGTGTAGCTCGACGCCGAAATCGCCCAGGCATGCAGGTGCTTGAAGCGCAGCATCACGCGCAGCCGGCGCAGCGGCACAGTCTGCGCCAGCAGATCAGCCAGCGGCGCGTTGTCGAGCAGCGAGCGTGGCCGCGCTCGGCGCCAACGTGCCAGCGCCCAACCAGCCGACAACATCGTCAACCATTTGGCGCCGGTGCGAACGACGCCGATGGTATCGGCGCGATAAACCTGCGCGGCGTGAAAGTTGCGCCAGATCTCTGACAGGCCCTCGACCGCAGCGCCGTAGTCGTCGGCATGGCAAGCCAGCGCCGCAGCGTTGAGCGCCCCGGCCGAGGTGCCGCAGATGACGCCAAACGGGTTGCCCCGATTGGCCGCGCCGGCTTGCGTGCGCAGTTGCGCGATCGCGCGCAAGACACCGACTTGGTAAGCGGCGCGCGCACCACCGCCACTCAAGACGAGGCCGGTCAGCGGAGTGGCAAACATGGTCGCCCGATTGGGCGCCCGGGCGGCGCGGCCGAGCCGCGAAAATGCGCCACAAGCCGGGCGCAGTTCTGCGACTTCTTGGCCCTGGCGCGCGCCGCCCCGAGCCCAACCGCAGATCAAGCCGCTTCGATGACCAGCGCGGCGATCGCGGCGCCGACCAACAAGTCGTCGACGGCGCCAAAGCTGTGCTGGCGCAGGCAGCCCTTGCGGTCGATCAAGACCAGGCTCGGTGTGCCTTGCATTTCATAGGCGCGCATCGTGGCCGGAATCGGATCGCTCGGGTCCGGCGCATCAGCCCCCGGCGCATCCACGCCGACCGGAAAGCTGATTCGATACTCATGCAAAAACGCCTGCAGCGACACCGGCGTCATCGCGGCATGGTGTTCAAACACCGTGTGCAGGCCGATGACCGCGACGTCGCTTCGCGCAAAACCTGCGTGGATGCGCTGCGCCTGCGGCAGCCCGTGGCGCACGCAGGCCGGGCAGAGCATCTGGAAAGCGTGCATCACGACGACCCTGCCGCGCAGGTCGGCGAGTCGCAGCGCGCGCTCGCAGTTGAACCATTCGCTTGTCGACCAGGCCGGCGCCGCTCGGCCGCCCGGTGCGAGACCGAACCGGGCGCTTTGCGCCGGCGCAGAGTGGCTGTGAGGGGTCATCAGGCAACCTCCGTGCTGCGACTGCGGTATTCGCCCTTGGGACGGCCCGGCGGGCTCATGAAGACACTCCTGATGATGGCGAAAACGTCATCGCCCTGGAGCACAGTGTGCCACTCGTCAGCCGAGGCTGCCTGGCCTGATGCGGGTCGCTGAACCGGAGGCGATCGGCCTGCTTTGACCCCGGAACCCGGCCCGCGCGGTCGCTCAATCGTCTTTCTTGTGGCCTTTGCCCTTGCCGCGGTCATCGTCGTGTTTGCGGCCGTGCTTGTCATCGTTTTTGTAGCGGCGGCCTTCGCCCTTGTGGACCTTTTGCTGATACCAGTCGTTCTGCACAAAGTACACCGGCACGCCGCACGCCTGGTACTCGGCGCAGTACCGGCGCCAGTTGCTGCGGTGGCCGGGCGGCACCCACAAATAGATCGGCTCGGGCTGCTGGACCACCCTGACCCGCGGCTGCACGACGATCACTGGTTGCGCCACGATCACCTGCGGCTGCGGGAAGCGGCCGATGTCGATGCGGCCGTACACGCCCGGCTCGCTGATTGAAATCGACACCCCGACGTCTGCCGCCTGCGCAGTCGATGCGAGCAGGCCCGCGGTCAGGAGCGCCAGCAGCAGCGGCATTTTTTTCAGCATGGTCATGGTCGAGCCCCGTATCCGGTTTGAGCGATAACTCTGCAACGCCCCAGTGTGGCTGCCGGTTGGCGCCGACACAAACGATTACGGGCGACTACGGGCTCGACGGCGTGTTGTCGTACACGATCATGGCCTGGCCGCCGTGCGCCACCTGGCGCCAACGGGTCAGCGCTTCGTCGCTGGGCCAGAAGCGGCCGTCGTCACCGAGGTCGACTTCGGCCTGCACCGTCGCCCGCTGCACGAGCAGACGCACCGCCAGGCCTTGCGTCAGTTCGCCCTGCTCGGTTTCGACGCGCCGCATCGGCCAGGTTCGGATGAGCTCGGCCACCGGCGGCATGCCGCCGTTCAGTGCCACCGCCAGATAGCGGCCAAAACGCGCACGCGCCGCCGGCAGATCCCAGACCTGCGTGATGTTGAAGCGCAGGCCGCCAGAAAAACGGTCGAGCTGCACCTTGCCCTGCGCGATGAGCAGCGCATCGTCGGCGACGAGTTCGCGGCTGCGGTCGAGCAGCTCTTCGTTGATCACCGATTCGATCGCCTCGCTGCCGTCGTCGAGCTTGAAGATCGCCGCGCGGCCGCGCTGGCCGTTGACGATGCGCAGGTCGGCGACGATGCCGGCCAGCAGTTGTGGCTCGCGCGAATCGACCAGGTCGGCGATGCTGCGGCGCGCGAAGCGGCGCACCTCTTCGCCGCTCTCGTCGAAGAGGTGGCCGGAGAGATAAAAGCCCAGCGCCGACTTTTCCAGCATCAGCCGTTCGCGCAGTGTCCAGGGTTCGGCAAGGGCCAGCGCCGGCTCCTGGGTCGATGACGCATGCGAGTCACCAAAGTCGAAGAGCCCACCTTGCAGCGCATTCGCTTCCTGCGTTTCGGCCCAATCAAAAGCCAGCGCCACACTCGCCAATGCGGCGGCACGGTCAGCATGAATCGCATCAAAAGCGCCGGCCTTGACCAGCGCTTCGACGGCACGTTTGTTGACACGCTGGCGATCGACCCGGGCGCAGAAATCAAACAGGCTGTGAAACGGCCCGCCGCCCTGGCCTTCGTTCGCACCCGCACCTTCGCGTGCGGCGACGATCGCCTCGATCGCGCCTTGGCCAGTGCCCTTGACCGCGCCGAGGCCATAACGCACCAGCTTGTCGCCGGCCTTGCCGGCCACCGGCTCGAAGCGCCAGACACCGCGGTTGACATCGGGTGCTTCGAACAACACGCCAAAAGTCTTGGCGTCGTTGATCAGGACCTTGAGCTTGTCGGTATCGTCGATTTCGACGGTCATGTTGGCGGCGTAGAACTCGGCCGTGCAATGGACTTTCAGCCAGCCGGTGTGGTACGCCAGCAGCGAATACGCCGCGGCATGGCTTTTGTTGAAGCCATAACCGGCAAACTTTTCCATCAGGTCGAAGACCTCGTCGGCTACGGCCTCACCGATCGCCTGCTTGGCCGCGCCGGCCCGAAAGATCGCGCGGTGCTCGGCCATCTCGTCGGCCTTTTTCTTGCCCATCGCACGGCGCAGCAAGTCCGCACCGCCGAGCGAATAACCGCCCATCAACTGCGCGGCCATCATCACCTGCTCTTGGTAGACCATGATCCCGTAGGTCTCGGCGAGCACCGGCTCCAACATCGGGTGCGCCACGCTGATCGGCTCGCGGCCATGTTTGCGCGCACAAAAACTCGGGATGTTTTCCATCGGCCCGGGCCGGAACATCGCATTCAGCGCGATCAGGTCTTCAAGCCGGTTGGGCTTGGCCTCGCGCAACATGCGCTGCATGCCTTGTGATTCAAACTGGAATACGGCTTCGGTGCGGCCTTCGGCAAACAGCTTGTAGACCTTGTTGTCGTCCAGCGGCAGCGTTTCGTAGCTGAAGTCTTCGCGCCCGGGCCGGCGCGCGCGGATGAAATCCTTGGCCAGTTCGAGGATCGTCAGCGTCGCCAGGCCGAGAAAGTCGAACTTCACCAGGCCGATGGCTTCGACATCGTCCTTGTCGTACTGGCTCACCGCCGAGTCGCTGCCGGGCTGCTGGTAGAGCGGGCAGAAGTCGGTGATCTTGCCCGGCGCGATGAGCACGCCGCCGGCATGCATGCCGACATTGCGCACGATGCCTTCGACCCGCATTGCCAGCGCGAGCAACTCGCCGACCTCTTCTTCGGCAGCTTCGCGCTGCTCCAACTCGGGCGCCTCGCGGCGGGCGTAGATCACGCCGGCGTCGGGTTCTTCAGGCACCCGCGCCAGCGTCACCGTCTTGCCCGGCGGCGCCGGGATCAGCTTGGCAATCGAGTCGACATGGCCGTAACCCATGCCCAGGACGCGGCCGATATCGCGCAGCGCGGCTTTTGCCGCCATCGTGCCGAAGGTCGCGATCTGGCTGACGGCATCGCGGCCGTATTTGGCCTTCACATAGTCGATCACCCGCTCGCGGTTGGCCTGGCAGAAGTCGATATCGAAGTCGGGCATCGAGACCCGCTCGGGGTTCAAGAAACGCTCGAAGAGCAGTTTGTATTCGAGCGGGTCGAGGTCGGTGATGCCCAATGAGTACGCCACCAGCGAGCCCGCGCCCGAGCCCCGCCCAGGCCCGACCGGGCAGCCGTTGTCGCGCGCCCATTGGATGAAGTCGCCGACGATCAAGAAGTAACCCGGGAAGCCCATCTTCAGGATCGTGCCGATCTCGAATTCGAGCCGCTCGACATACTCCGCGCGCTTTGTTTCGCGCCGCGGCGCATCGGGATACAGCTGCAGCAGGCGCTTGTCCAGCCCGGCAAAAGACAGCGCGCGAAAGTGGGTTTCGATCGGCAGCGGCGTGCCGTCTGCTTGCAGCGGCGTCGGGAACGCCGGCAACTGCGGCTGGCCAAGCGTGAGCTTCAAATTGCAGCGGCGCGCGATCTCGACGGCGTTGGCCAGGGCAGAAGGGACATCGGCAAACAGCGCTGCCATCTCGGCGCTGGTCTTGAAATACTGGTCGCGGCTGAAGCGTTTCACGCGCCGCGGGTTGGCCAGCGTCTCACCTTCGGCGACGCAGACCCGCGCCTCATGCGCGTCGAAATCGTCAACTTCAAAAAACTGGATTGGATGTGTCGCCACCACCGGCAGACCCAGGCGCGCTGCCAGCGGCACCGACACGCGCACCAGCGCGTCCTGCCCGGCCAGGCCGGCACGTTGCAGTTCGACATAAAAGCGGCCCGGAAACTGCGCCGCGATGCGCAGCGCGATGCCTTCAGCGCGTGCCGGGTCACCGCCGAGCAAGGCCATGCCGACCGCGCCGGCTTCAGCGCCCGACAGCGCGATCAAACCCTCAGCCAAGGTATCGAGCCATTCCCAACGCACCCAGGCCTGTGCGCGCTGGGTGTTGGTGGTCCAGGCTTTGGCAAGCAGTTCGCACAGGTTCAAATACCCGCGCTGGTTTTGCACCAGCACGAGCAGTCGACTCGGGGTTTTTTCGCTGCCTTCGGGCTGCATCCAGAGGTCGGCGCCGATCAGCGGCTTGACGCCTTTGGTGCGGCAGGCCTTGTAGAACTTGATCGCGCCAAACAGGTTGGCCAGATCCGTGATCGCCAGCGCCGGCTGGCCGTCGGCACGCGCCGCGGCGACCGCGGCGTCAACCCGCAAGGTGCCGTCGACGACGGAATATTCGGTGTGGGTTCGCAGGTGGACAAAGGGCATGTCGGCGATTGTAGGGAGCCGGTGGTTGACATCGACTCGCTTTGAGGAAATGGCCGCCACCCGCCACCTAGAATCGCCGCCGTGTCCAATCTCATGCTCAAGGTCATCGGCGCCCTGCTGATCGCCACCGCGATCGTCGTGCCTTTGTCGCGCGCGCCCGACCGCGATGTGCAGACCCTGGTCGCGCGCTGGGCGCCGCCGCCGAGTGACTTTGTCGATGTCAAAGGCCAGATCGTGCACCTGCGCGACGAGGGGCCGCGCGACGACCCGATACCGGTCGTGCTGATCCACGGCACCGGTGCCAGCCTGCACACCTGGCAGGCCTGGGTGGATGTGTTGAAGACCCAGCGCAGGGTGATCACTTTTGACCTGCCGGGTTTTGGGTTGACCGGCCCTTTCACTGGCGGTGAGAACAGCAGCTACACCGCCGGCGACTACCGCGGCGACACCTACGCTCGCTTCACGCTCGACCTGCTCGACCAGCTCGGCATCCGGCGCGCCGCGCTCGGCGGCAATTCACTCGGTGGCGAAGTCGCCTGGCGCACCGCGGTGATGGCACCGGCGCGGGTGGACAAGCTGATCCTTGTCGACGCTTCGGGCCCGGATTTCAAACCCGAGTCAACGCCGATCGGGTTTGTCATCGCACGCATCCCGGTCTTCAACCGGCTGCTCGAACACCTCACGCCGCGGGTCATCGTCGCGGCCAGCGTGGCCGATGTTTATGGCGACCCGAAGAAGGTGACTGCCGATCTGGTGGACCGTTATTTCGAGCTCACACTTCGCACCGGCAACCGCCGCGCGCTGGTCGAGCTCATGACCCAGTTTGTGCCCGGCCAAGATGCGCAGCGCATCACCACCATCACCCAACCGACGCTGATCCTCTGGGGCGGCCGCGACAAGCTGATCCCGCTGAGCGTCGGCCGCAAATTCAAGGCCCAGATCGTCGTCAGCCAGCTGGTGATTTTTGACGACCTCGGCCATGTGCCGCACGAAGAAGACGGCGCGCGTACCGTCGTGCCGGTGCGGGCGTTTCTCGGCCTGAAGTAGTCATTCGCCCCCAGTGCCGCCAAGCACACGCCTCTTGTGAATCACAACACCCCCGATCAGCCGCCTGCAACACCTGCAGCGCCAGCAGCGCCAGCAACGGATTCGACCTTGGCCTCGGCGCCGGCCAGCGCCGGCCGCGGCCTGTGGATCGGCGTCGGCGCCTTCGTGGTCGCGATCGCCACAGCGGGTTATCTGTACACCGGCAAACCCGAAGCGCAGGCGCAAATTGTCGCTGCGAATGCGGCTGCGAGTGCAGCCGCCACGGCAGCGGCGGCTTCTGCGCCGTTCACCGAAACGCAGTTGCTCGAACTCATCGACAAGCTCAAGGCCCGGCTCCAAGCACAAGGCGATGACAGCACCGGCTGGACGATGCTCGGCCGCTCTTACGCCGTGCTCGGCCGCGCGGCCGATGCGCAGGCGGCCTTCGAGCGTGCGCTCAAACTCAAGCCCAACGACGCCGGCGCACATGCCGACGTCGCCGATGCGATGGCCGCGGCGCGTGGCGGCAAGCTCGAAGGCGAGCCGCTGCGGCTGGTGCAGCGCGCCTTGCAGATCGACCCCGATCATCTGAAATCGCTCGCCATCGCCGGTACCGCGGCCTTTGACGCCGGCGATTTCGCCGCCGCGGCGCGCCATTGGGGCCGCATCGCAACGCTGGCATCCGCCGGCAGCGAGACCGCCCAGCGGGCCCAGGCGGGTGTTGATGAAGCGCAGCGGCGCGCTGGCCTGGCGTCGCAGACCGCCGCAGCGACTGCGGGTGGGGCAGCGGTGGCCTCGGCGAGTGCATCGACAAACGCAGCCGCCGCTGCATCCGTCAGCGGCACCGTCTCGCTGGCCCCGGCCTTGCGCGCGCAGGCCGCGCCCGACGACACGGTATTCATCTTCGCGCGTGCCGCCAGCGGCAGCCGCATGCCGCTGGCGATCCTGCGCCGCCAGGTCAAGGAGCTGCCGGTCAGTTTTACGCTCGACGACCGCCTGGCGATGGCCGCCGGTGCCGGCATCTCCAGCCAGAGCCAAGTGGTGGTCGGTGCGCGCATCAGCAAATCAGGCCAGGCGATGCCGCAGCCGGGGGACCTTGAAGGCCTGTCGGCGGCAGTTGCGGTGGGCAGCCGCGGCTTGCAGATCGAGATCTCACGAGGGCTGCCGTAAGCGACCCGCGCGGTCACGCGCAGCTGCGGCAGCGCGGCCGCTTTGCCGCTGATTTACGGCGTTGGCTGCGCCTGCACCCAGGCCAGCTTGGCGGCGTACAGGCCCCGCGATCGCGGGTTGGTCGAATGGTCACGCGCGAGCAGCAGACTGCGCCGCGCGGCGTCGACATCACCGAGCTGGTAGCTCGCCTGCGCGAGCCAGAAATGAAACTCATGCTGGTACGGCATGCGGCCGATCTCCCTGGCGAAGAGCTGCCGCGCTGTGGCGTAGTCACCGCGCTGCATCGCCGCACGACCCTGGTCGAACCAGTGGAAAGGCGGCTCGGGTTCGATCTGCGCCAGGCGGCTGCGCAGCGCCGCGGCTTCGGTCGTGCGGCCATCGCGGTCGAGTGCCGCAGCGAGGTTGAACATCGCGCGCGTGTTCAGCGGCTCTTGCTGCAAGACGGCCTCGAAGCTGGCGATCGCCGGGCCGACCAGCGCCGGCAGCGCCCGCTGCAGGTAGATCACGCCCAGCGTATTGAGCGCGCTGCTGAACGACGCATCGTGGCGCAAGGCCGCGCGCGCCCAGGCGTAGGCATTGTCGACCTCGCCGGCGGCCAGCGCTTCGGCGGCGCGGTTGTTCAAGTACATCGCAACGACGGTGCGCTCGCTGATTTCGCGCGTGCGCAGGCCGCGGATCGCGTCGGCCGGCAGAAAGTCGACGGTGTATTCGGTCGCGGTCTTGATGCTGCCGGTGTCCATGAAGCGCCGGCCGAGCGTGATGTTCACGTGGCCGCTGCGAAAAACAAGTTCGCCGCTGCGCGCCCAGGTCTCGTCGGTGTAGGCGCTCTGGTAGTGCACGTTCAGGCCGAGCTCTTTGGCAAGCGCAGCGGTGAGGATCACCAGCGACAGGCAGTTGCCGGCGCGAGCTTCAAAGGCCTCGGCTGCGTTGCGGGTGCGCGTGGCGTCGTACTCGACCTTGAGCTGCTCACGCTTGTACAGCGCCTCGATCAGGCCGCGCTGCAAACCGCTGCGGCGCAGCTGCGGCGCGATCTCGTCGTCGAGATAAGTCCGCATCGGCGTGCTGAGTGCAAAGACATCGGTGCTGTTGACGCGGTCGGTGGCGGGCGCAAAAAACTCGTCGCGCAAGAGGCCATTTTGGACGTCGAGCACCGGTGCGCCAGCACAGGCGGCGAGCAGCGCGCTGAGCAGCGCAGCGACCAGCCCTGGGATCAACCTGGACATCGGTGGCCTCCAAGCTTGCAGCGAGATGAACACAGTGGACGTTTTGAGCGTTTCAGCTTACACCCGCCCCCTACCGATCAGGGTGCGAGGCTTGCGGGATCGAAGTTGGCGCCACACAGGATCAGCGCCACCCGTTCGTGCGCCGCCGGCCGTATGGCGCCGGTGGCCAGTGCCGCCAGCGGCAACGCCGCCGCCGGCTCCACCGCCAACCGGAACTGCTGCCAGAGCTGGCTCTGCGCCGCGCGGATCGCATCGTCAGGCAGCAAGTGCACCGCAGCGACATGGCGCTGTGCGACGCCCCAAGCGATGCTCCCGATGCGCCGCGCACCCAGGGAATCGGCAGCGATGCCCGAGACGGCGACATCCACCGGCCGGCCCGCGACACGCGCCGCGTGCAGGGTCGGCGCGAGTTCCGGCTCGAGCGCTTCGACGCGCGCGCGGCCGGCAAACCACGATGCGATGCCGGCGACTAGGCCGCCGCCGCCAACGCTGACCAGCACCCGGTCCGGCACGCCCGCCTGGGCTTCGATCTCGGCGCCCAGCGTGCCGGCGCCCGCCACCACTTCGGGCTGGTCGTAGGCGTGCATCAGCAAGGCGCCGCTGCTGGCCTGGCGCTGCAAGCAGGCCGCCAACGCGTCGTCGTAGACCGGGCCGGCAATCACCACCTGCGCACCCAGCGCGGCCAGCGCAGCGCGTTTGGCGGCGCTCGCGACTTCGGGCAGAAAGACCTCGCAAGGCACGCCCATCGCGCGCGCCGCGGTGGCCACCGCGATGCCGGCGTTGCCGCCCGAGGCGACGACCACGCCGGCCGCAGGCAGCGGCTGCGCGCGCATCCGGTTGAACATGCCCCGCGCCTTGAAGCTGCCACCGACTTGCAAGTGCTCGAGCTTGAGCCAGACCTCGGCGCAGTCGATCCCGAAGGCCGCGCCACGCAGGCGCCACAGCGGCGTCTGGTGCACGTCAGCGGCGATGCGCAGCGCCGCGGCCCGGATGGTGTCGCGATCGATGATCGGGTCAAGTTCCATCGCGCTATGCTAGCCCGATGATTGCCAACAACGCCGCCGACGTGATGACCAATGACCCCACCACCACCACCGCCACGGAACCGAGCGCCGACGCGCTGGCCTGGGCGCAGCGCCTGGTGCGTTTCAACACCATCAGCGACCAGTCGAACCTGGCGCTGATCGAGTGCATCGCCGATCACCTGCGCAGCCTGAATATCGACGTGCGCCTGACCTGGGACGATGCGCGCCAAAAGGCCAACCTGTTTGCCACCATCGGTGCCGGCAAGCCCAACGGCGTGATCCTGTCGGGCCACACCGATACCGTGCCCTGGGCCGGCCAGGCCTGGACGCTCGACCCGCTTGGCGGCATCGTCAAGGACGGGCGCCTGTATGCGCGCGGCAGCGCCGACATGAAAGGATTCATCGGCCTCGCCGTGGCCCAGGCCAGCGATTTTTTGCAAGCCGACCTGCCCTTCGCGGTGCACTACGCGCTGAGCTACGACGAAGAGGTCGGCGGCTTTGGTGCCAAGAACCTCATCGCCGATCTGCGCGACGCCGGCATTGCGCCGCGCTTGTGCATCGTCGGTGAACCCACCGGCATGGTGCCGGCTGTCGCCCACAAGGGCGTCTACCGCTGGCGCTGCTGCGTGCGCGGCAAGGCCGCGCACTCGTCGCAGGCGCCGAAGGCGGTGAATGCGATCGAGGCCGCGTCGAGACTGGTCGCGCATATCGCCGGCATGGCCGACGGCTGGCGCGACAACGGGCCCTTCGACCGCCGCTTCGACGTGCCGTACACGACGGCTGCAGTCGGCGTCATGCAGGGCGGCATCGCCGACAACGTGGTGCCCGAGGATTGCCGCTTCCACTACGAGTTTCGCAACCTGCCGGGTGCTGACGCGATGCCCATGCAGCAAGCGGTGCTCGAACACGCGGCGCGGCTGCAGCCGGCAATGCAAGCCGTCGAGCCGAGCGCGGGTTTTCGCTTCGAGACGATTTGCGAGATGCCCGACTTCCTGGCCCCCGCCGACGACCCCGCGGTGCGCCTGGCGCAGCGGCTGGCGCGCACCGACGCGACGACGCTGGTGGCCTTTGGCACCGAAGCCGGCCTCTTCCAGCGCGCCGGTATCGCGACGGTGGTCTGCGGGCCGGGTTATATCGACCAGGCGCACCAGGCCGACGAGTTTGTGAGCCTGGCGCAACTGGCCGAATGTGAGGCGTTCATCGCCCGGCTGCATCAGCGCTGACCTGCCCGCACTGCACACCCCGAAAATCCTGCCTGACCTCACTTCGATAGGAGCCCGCCGATGTTGACCCGCCTGAGCCTCACCGCCCTCACCGCCCTGCTCGCCCTGACCGCCGGCCTGACCCAGGCCCAGCCCCTGAAGGTGGGCGTCGAGGGTGCCTACCCGCCATTTTCAGAGTTGGGCACCGACGGCAAGTTGAAGGGTTTTGATATCGATATCGCCAACGCCATCTGCGCCCACCTCAAGCGCGAATGTGTCATGGTGCAGGCCGAGTTCGACGCCATGATCCCGGCGCTGCGCGCGAAGAAGTTCGACGCCATCGTGGCCTCGATGTCGATCACGCCCGAGCGCCTGAAGGCGGTCGACTTCAGCGACAAGTATTACCACACCCCGGCGCGCCTGGTGGTCCGCGCCGACGCCAAGTTCGAGGTCACGCCAGAAGGTCTCAAGGGGCGCAAGATCGGCGTCCAGCGCGCGACGATCCACGACCGCTTTGCCAGCGCCACCTTCAAGGGCAGCGAGATCGTGCGCTACGGCAAGCAGGACGATGTTTTCCTCGACCTCATGAATGGCCGCATCGAAGGCACCCTGGTCGACTCGGTGGCCGCCGACCTGGGCTTCCTGAAAACCCCGAAGGGCCGCGACTTCGCCTTCCGCGGCCCGGTCTACACCGACCCGGCTTTTTTTGGCACCGGCGCCGGCATCGCGGTGCGCAAGGGCGACGAGGCGCTGCGCAAGAGCCTCAACGAAGCCATCGCCGCACTGCGCGCGAACGGCAGCTACAAGACGATCCAGAACAAATACTTCGACTTCGATGTCTACGGCGCCGAGTTGAAAAAGTGATGCGGTGAGCGAGCCGGCCCAGACGCACGGCTTCTTGCTGCTGCCGCGGCCGGCGTCGAGGCTGCGCTCAGGCCCGGCGTGGTTGGCGGCGCAGGAGCAGCATCAGGCCACCAAGCGCCAGCAGCCAGATGCTTGCGGGTTCTGGGATGCCGGGGACCGGCCGCCACAACCAGACGCCGTATTCGGGATGCTTCTCGTTGGTCGCTATCAGGCGGTCGACCGAAAAGTCGCCGTCCAGCTTTTCAGGGGTGCGGTACCAAGTCACTGCGCCAAGAATGGCTTTGCCATTGCGCGACTGCGTCGCGGTCCAGCCGATGACCGCTTCGCCGCAGTCGTAGTTGAGGCAAAACGACGAGGTCGGCACAAACGCGTTGCTCAAAAAATCGTCGGCGAGCCCAAAATAGGCCACGCCAGACCCGATGCCGGGGTGGTCGATCGACAGCTTGCCGCGGTTGGGGCGCTTGGGGTCATCGGGCAGCACCCGGTTGAACAGATCCATCACCTGTTGCTGGGTGGCCCAGGTCCAGCCATTGAAGTCGACATCGCCGACGCTGCCCTGGCAAGGCGCGACGCCACCGACGGGGCAGACCAAGGCGATCTTGCTCCAGCTCAGAACTTGGCTTTCGGTGACCTGGCGCCAGGACTTGCCGGCGCCGTCGTCGTACGCCGCAGCGATGCTCACCATCGAGGCGGCGGCGGCGAGCACAAGCGTGTCGCGCATGCGGTCTGGATTCATCTCCGGCAATCTCCAGCAAGGAACCGAACAGTCAACCCGTCGCAATGCGGCGCCAAGCCGGTACAGCGATGCTATGGAAAGTCCGCACCGGCGTATGCCTCGGGTTTGTATTCTTGCGCGACTGCCGCCGCAGCGCTATCTAAATCGGCGGCGCGCAGTCGCCGCCTGCCTGCCAGCCAACTTGACATGCCCTTGGCGACGTCCAACATCGGCCGCCTACGAGCGCGACAATCACCCCCATGCTGCACGGTTACGCTGGCGCCATCCTCGGCGGACTCTGGGTCACCCTGTCGGTGGCGGCGCTGTCGCTGGCCGCGGCCTGCGTCTTCGGGCTGCTTGGGGCGGTGGCCAAGCTCTCGGGCTCACGCGCCGCACGCTGGGCGGCCGAGGTCTACACGACGCTGATCCGCGGCCTGCCCGAGCTGGTGCTGATGTTGTTCATCTTCTACGGCGGCCAGATCGTGCTCAACGAGATCGTCGAATCGCAAGGCTGGGACTATGTCGACGTGCCGCCCTTCGTGGCTGGCGTGCTGACCCTGGGGTTCATCTTTGGCGCCTACCTCACCGAGACCTTCCGCGGTGCGATCCTGGCCGTGCCCAAGGGCCAGCGCGAGGCGGCGCAGGCCTATGGCCTGGGCCGCTGGCAGGTGCTGTGGCGCATCGTGCTGCCGCAGATGGTGCGCCACGCGATCCCGGGCTTCGCCAACAACTGGCTGGTGATGGTCAAGGCCACCGCGCTGGTCTCGATCATCGGCCTGGACGATATGGTCCACCGCGCCAACCTGGCGAGCGCGGCGACCCGCGAACCGTTCACCTTCTACATGGCCATCGCCGGCATCTACCTCGTCATCACCACCGTGTCGATCCTGCTGCTGTCGCGCCTTGAAAAGCGCTTCAGCCTGGGTGTCAAGACGGTGTCGTTTTGAGACCCCCGAGGAAATGACTTCGTCATTCCCGCCCCCAGGGGTCAAGCAAAGTGGCAGAGCCACATTTGCTTGAGAGCATGGACTGGCAAGTCCTCAGCAACAGCCTGCCCGAGTTTGGCCACGGGCTGCGCGTGTGCCTGACGCTGCTCTTCATCAGCGTGGCCACCGGCTTCGTGCTCAGCGTGCCGCTGGCCGTGGCGCGCGTGTCCAGCCGCTGGTGGCTGGCGCGGCCGGTGTGGTTGTTCACCTTTGTCTTCCGCGGCACGCCGCTGCTGGTGCAGCTGTTTGTCATCTACTACGGATTCGCGCAGTTCCCGGCGGTGCGCGAAAGCAGCCTGTGGCCGCTGCTGCGCGAAGCCTGGTTCTGCGCCTGGCTGGCATTCGCGCTGAACACCACCGCCTACACCACCGAGATCTTTGCCGGTGCGCTGCGTGCAACGCCGCATGGCGAGGTCGAAGCCGCTCGCGCGTACGGCCTCGCCGGCTTCAAGCTCTACACCCGCGTGCTGCTGCCCAGCGCGCTGCGCCGCGCGCTGCCGCAGTACAGCAACGAGGTCGTCGGCATGATGCACGCCACCGCCATCGCCAGCACCGTGACCCTCGTCGACGTGACCCGCGTCGCACGCGATGTCTACGCCAACCACCTGCTGCCGGTCGAAGCCTTCGGCAGTGCCGCGGTCATCTACTTCACGCTGACTTTCTCGATGGTCGGTGCCTTCAAGCTGCTCGAGCGCCGCTACCTGCGCCACCTCGGCACCCAGCGCCCGGCAGCGGGCTGACCCGCTGCCTACAACGCCTCCACTTCCAGCCCCGGCACCCGCCATGCACATCGAAACGATTCAGCTCGTCGACACCACGCCCGGTACCCAGCATCAGCTTTGCATCCATCACTTCGGCACACCCGGCAGCGGCCCGAAAGCCACCATCCAGGCGGCCCTGCATGCCGACGAAGTGCCGGCGATCCTGGTCGCGCACGCGCTGCGCGAGCGCCTGCTGGTGCTCGAAGCTGCGGGCGAATTGATCGGCCAGGTGCAGGTGCTGCCGATGGCCAACCCGCTCGGCCTGGCGCAAGAGGTGAACGGCCAGCACCAAGGCCGCTTCGACCTGCGCGACGGCATCAACTTCAACCGCGGCTACGCTGATCTCACCGACACCGTGGCGGCCGCCGTGCAGGGCCGGCTCGGCCCTGACGCCGCCGCGAATGTGCAGGCGATCCGCGCTGCGCTGCGCGACGCCGCAGCCGCGCTGCCGGCCAGCAGCGCGGCGCAGGACCTCAAGCGCAGGCTGCTGCAAACGGCGATCGACAGCGACATCGTGCTCGACCTGCATTGCGACGGCGAGGCCGTGCTGCACCTGTATGCGATGACGGCGCAGCAAATCTGGGCCACCGAACTCGGCACCCTGCTCGGCGCGCGCGCGATCCTGCTCGCCGAGGAGTCGGGCGACTCGCCTTTCGACGAAGCCTGCAGCCGGCCCTGGCTGCTGCTGCAAAGGCGTTTTTCCGAGCACCCGATCCCGCTGGCCTGCTTCAGCACCACGGTCGAGTTGCGCGGCGAGGCCGACACCAGCCACGAACTTGCGGGCCGGGACGCCGACGCCATCGTCGAGTTCCTGCGCCGGCGCGGCATCGTCGCTGGCGTGCCGGCGGCGCTGCCGGCAGCCTGTTGCGAAGCCACGCCGCTGGCCTGTTCCGAGCCGATCACATCACCGGCCGCTCGGGTGGTGGTCTACCGCGTGCAAACCGGCCAGGTGGTGCAGGCCGGTGAGGTGATCGCCGACCTGGTGTGCCCCGAGACCGGCGCGGTGCAATCGCTGCGCGCCGAGTCGGCCGGTGTGGTCTACGCGCGCATCGCCACACGCTGGGCCGCGGCGGGCAAGCGCCTGGCCAAGATCGCCGGCAAGACCCACCCACGCAGCGGCAAGCTGCTCAGTCCATGAACAACTCAGGCCCCGCCAGTCCAGCCGCGCCGACCATGACCGAGCAGCCCAAACCGACCTTGCTGCTCGCCGAGGGCATCGTCAAACGCTTCGGCAGCAACGAGGTTCTCAAGGGTGTCAGCGTGCAGGCGCGGCAAGGTGATGTGATTTCGATGATCGGCTCCAGCGGGTCGGGCAAGAGCACCTTCCTGCGCTGCCTGAACCTGCTTGAGCAGCCCAACGCCGGGCGCATCGTGATCGGCGACGAAGCCTTGCGCCTGGTGCCCGATGGCAAGAGCGGCGCGCTGAAGGCGCAGGACGCCGCGCAGCTGCAGCGTCTGCGCACCCGCGTCTCGATGGTCTTCCAGCACTTCAATCTCTGGGCCCACATGACGGCGATGCAGAACGTGATTGAAGCACCGCTGCATGTGCTCGGCCTGAGCCGCGCCGAAGCCGTCGAGCGCGCCGAGCGTTACCTGCAACGGGTGGGTGTGTTCCACCGCAAGGACGCTTATCCGGCGCACCTGTCGGGCGGCGAGCAGCAGCGCGTGGCGATCGCCCGCGCGCTGGCGATGGAGCCGTCAGTGATGTTGTTCGACGAGCCGACCTCGGCGCTCGACCCCGAGCTGGTGGGCGAGGTGCTGCGCGTGATGCGCTCGGTGGCCGAAGAAGGCCGCACGATGATCGTCGTGACGCACGAGATGGGTTTTGCGCGCGAGGTCAGCAACCACCTGGTCTTTTTGCACCAGGGGCAGATTGAAGAACAGGGCAAAGCCCGCGAGGTGCTGGTCAACCCGCGCAGCGAGCGGCTGCGCGGGTTCCTGGCGACATCGTTGAAGTGAGGCTCAGGCCCGGCGTTTGCGGCCGAAGGCCAGCAGCCCGAGGCCCAGCGCCATCAGCCCGTAGGTCGACGGCTCGGGCACCGCAGTGACCCGCGCGCCCGAGAAGTCAGGCGACACCACATTGCCGGCCGGGTCGGCCCAGACAAAAAACGCCGACGCACCCGGCGCGACGCTGGAGGTGCCGGCAGCGATCACTGTGAAGGCCAGCGTCGCGATGTTGAAGTTGCCGGTGCGCGGGTTGGCGAAGGTGTTGAAGCTGGCGTCGGTCAGGCTGCCGAGCAGGTTGTCGATGGTGCCGCCGGCGGGCACAAATTCCCAGATCGGGTCGATGGCCACGCTGTCCAGCCGCAGCATCGACGCGTCGAAGCCGAGGTTAAAGCCGCCGCCAACGATTGTCTCGGCAAAACCCACGCCCCGCACCTGCAGGTTCAGGGTGTCGCCGATGTTCATGCCGGGGTTGGCGGCCGGTGTCAACGCCAGCGTACCGGCGGAGGCGCCGAGCGCTGCCGACAGCAGGCCGGCGGCGATCGCGATTTGATGCTTGGTATTCATTTCGATTTCCTTTGGAAGTGAGCGATGTGGAAGTGAGTCGTTCTGAAAGGGATCAACAGGTCTTCATGCGCTGCGTTCATTCACCACGCAGATGCCAGGCCGACGGGCCCGGACGGCCGGCAAAGAGCTGGCGAAACAGCGCCAGGTCGATGGCGTTGACGATGCCGTCGCCGTTGATGTCCGACGCGACGTTGCCGCGCTGGCCAAAGGCAGCGCGGAACAGCGCCAGGTCAATGCTGTTGACGATGCCGTCGTTGTTGAGGTCACCGTCGCAGGCATTGCCGTAACCGTCTCCATCGCTGTCGAGCTGGTTGGCGTTCTTGACGTTGATGCAGTTGTCGCGGCTGTCGGGCACACCGTCACCATCGGTGTCCGTTTCGTCGCGCGCGGCCTGCACAGTCTTGCCGTCGGGGGTGGCGACCCGCACCAGGAAGTTGCCCTTGTAGCCGCCGAGATCGATCGCACCGGCGCCGTTGTCGTCTAGCAGGGTGCGGCCGATGATGCGGCCGCTGGGCGGATCGATGATCACCGCGGTGAGCAGTTCGGGCAGCGGGCACGAGCGGCATGGCGGCTCGATCGGCACCTTGATCACGGCGCGCTCGCGCAGCACTTCGACGACCAGATTGCCAAATGTCCACGGCGGGCTGACCTTCAACTTCAGCGTCGGGTCGCCGAGCAGGTTGTAGACGTTGAGCTCCTGGCGCAGGCCGACGACACCCGGGCGCACCCCACCCACATCAAAGGGGTGCAAGTTGGGCGTCGCGCCCGAATCCACTGCCGCGATGAAGGACTTGGCCTGGTTCAGCATGTCGCCCAGGCGCAGCGTCGGTGTGGCCGGGCCGTAGCCGGGGATCAGACTTGGAAACACCGCGTCGAACAGGCCCAGCGTGAGGTGGTTGTTGTCCACCGTGCTGCTCGAGCGGGTGTCGCCGATGATGGCCAGGGCGCCGTCGGCTTTGCGCAGGAAGGCCTCGGCCCAGTGCACCGCCGCCAGCGGCGTGAAACTGGAGTAGCCGGCACCGACCACATTGGCTGGCAGGTTGACGGTTTCGTCGTCGAAGAGGCCGCTCGCGCAGTTGATGCTGAAGATCACCGGAAACTGGTTGTTGACCACCGAGATGCCCGCGAGGTCGGGGGTTTCGAATTGCGGGTCACCCCAGCCATTCCACCAGCCGTGGTCGCGGTGGTAGAGCAGCGAAGTCCCGGCATTGACCGCGTTGACGATATCTGCGCTGCTGCCGTTCCAGGGGAAGCCGGGCTTGCGCAGCGCGGCGGGGATGGCCCCCCCACCGCGCCAGTTGAGCGGGTTCGACGCGCCGCTGGCGGTATAGATCCGGCGTGGGGTGTAGCCCAGCCCGAGCGCGTGATTGCGCACGATCTCGGTGGTCTCGGCGAACCAGCGCTGGTCGGTATTGCCGCTGCCCTGGAAGTAGGACGCGAACGTCATCCGGCTGTAGAAGTCCGAGCCGACGATCGCATTCGGCGGCGGGTTCGTCTCAAAGGCCATCGTCTTGGAGACGATCGTGTTCGCCTGCGCCAGCGTGTCCACCGGAAAGCGGCCGATGCCAAACGGCGGGATCGTCGTCGCGGTCGCACCGGGCTGGAACTGGCCATACCAGATATCGCTGGCGTTGCGCGCCGAGTCCGACGAATTGATCTGGTCGTAGTGGGTCGGCACGTACTCGGCGTCACCAACAAAGAGGACCCACTTCGGGCGGATCAGATGGGTGTTGTAGTAGTTCGCGATCCAGCTGCGGATCTGCGCATTCGTGGCGGTCGCGCTGACGACACCAAAACTCGCCGCGATGTCCTGCGTCGTGATCACGCGCGTCGAGATGCCTTGCGCGACCTTGTGCGTACGCAAGGTATTCGCAGCAGCAACAAAGTTCGGATGCGTGACGATCAGGAAGCGCGCGCCGAACAAGAGCGGGTTGATCGTGATATTGATCGGCGCGCAAACCAGGCGCTCGGCGAAGCCCTTGTTCAGCGCGTACTGCAAACCGGCGATCGGCATGCGCTCGACGACGCGGTCGATCGCGTCGTGAAACTCGGCCAGCTTCGCGTTGGCCAGCCGGTCGGTCGTAAAGCAGTCACCGCCGGCATGCACGATCGTCACGCGGTAGCTGTTGTAGTGGGTCAGCAAGCCCTTCACGGGGTCGTAGCCGAAGGGCGAAAACTTGAAGCTCTCGACGTTGCTGTCGCCCTTGGCGATGGCATTGCTGCCGAGCAGCTCCATCATGCCGCGGCCGCCCTTGGCGTAGGCGTCGGCATCGAACTCCCACTTCGGCAGTTCACGGTCCTGGCTGCTCGCCGTTTCGGGTGGTTGCACCGGGAACATGCGTGCCTGGATGCTGCGCTGGTCGCCTTCGGGTTGGATGCTGATCTCGGGCGATTTCAGGTCCAGCGGCATCGCCAGCGGGAAGCCGATGATCGGCAATTCAGGCCGGCCGCGCTGGTCGCTGCCAACCCCACCTTGGCCCAACTCGCGCTGCGAAAAGCGTTGGAAGCGCCCTGACGGCGTATCGACGTCTTCGAGCTTCGGGCTCGGCACCGTGACGCGCAACACGGTCGCGCGCGCACCCTGTTCAATGATCTCGACTTTGAGTGTCGCCGCGGTCTGCGCGGTGACTTGGCTGCTGCTCAGTGCCAGCAGCGCTGCGGCCAACGCCGTGGCTTTGAATCTCGGTTTCATGTGTCGCTCCCTGACTTGCACCGGGCCCTTCGCCTCGACGGCAGTCGGGCTCTCGGGGTCACCGGTGGACGCAAGTTACTCAGGGAGAACCCTCAACACAAGCTTCAATCTAGGGTTGCCACCTAACGGTAGGGGCTTGACCCCCACAGATCGCGGCCGGCCGCGATGTGCCGAATCGCCGCGCCGAACTTCGGCGCCAAATCGCGGCACCGTGTCGTGCGTGACGGCGCCGCCCAGGCCGCGGCGCCGGTGCTTCAGCGCTGCTGCGGCAGCAAGCGCTGGACCAGAGGATGCAGCACTTTCTTCTCGGTACCGATGGCGAAAAACTGCTCGTCGACCCCGTCACAAGGGCCGACCAGCTTGACGTCGTAATGCGCGAGCAGTTCGTCGTGCACCAAGCTCGCGGCGGGGAACACCCCCATGCCCCCGGCACCGAAAGTCTTGAGCAACGCGCTGTCCTCAAACTCGCCGGCAATGCGCGGCTGAATGCCGTGCCGCTCAAACCATTGGTCCAGCCGCATGCGCACCGCCGCATGCGTCGTCGGCAGGACCACAGGCACAGCCGCCAATGATTGTGGGAAACCACGGCGTGCCGCCGCATACAGCACCCGCGGTGCGTACCAGGCCAGCGGCGACGACCCAAGCGCGTGGCTGTAGACCTTCAAATTGGGGTTGGACGCCGGCGCGCGGTCGGCCAGGACGACGTCGAGCCGGTGCAGGGCCAGGTCGGCGAGCAGGCCGTCGAACTCGTCGACATGGCCGAGCAGGCGCAGGTTCGGCTCGTCGAGCACCGGCAGCAGCAAGCGGTGCACGACGAGCTTGGGCAGTGCGTCGGAGATGCCCACCGCCAGCCGCACCGCCGGTGAACTGGCCGCGTCGCGCACGGCGGCCGGCAACTGCTCGCCGAGTTGGAAGATCTGGTCCGCCTGGTGCATCGCTGCACGTCCGGCGTCGGTGAGCACCAGGCCGCGGCCGGCCGGGCGCAAGAGGGCACAACCAAGTGACTTTTCGAGCTCGCGCACCTGCGCGCTGACGGTCTGCACCGCCATGTCCAGGCGTGAAGCGGCCCGCGCGATGCCACCTTCCTTGGCCACCACCCAGAAGTAGTAAAGATGCCGGTAGTTGAATTTCGCGGTCATCGCGTAAATCCTCTTTTTACGAAGTGTTCGTCTCTGATTGTCTGCTTTTCTAGAACCTCGCCCAGCCCTAGAGTCCACCTGTGTTCCCCCCAACCGATGGAGTCCCGCGATGCAAGTGCTCTTCGAAACCCGCGACCCGCAAGCCGCCCAACTGCGCGAAATGGCCGAGCGCCGCGTGCGTTTTGTCACCCGACGGCTGGCCTGGTTGGTGCCGCGCGCGCGGATCCAGATGGAAGACGTGAACGGGCCCCGCGGCGGTGTTGACAAACGCTGCCAGGTCGAACTCAGGACCGACGGCAGCGGCACCATCGTGATCACCTCGATTGCACGCGACTGGCGCACCGCCCTGGACAGCGCCTTGTCACGCGCGGCACGTGCCATCGTGCGCACCTGGCAGCGCGGCCGCGAGCCGGCCCGCGCTCAACCCCGCGGGCGGCTGCTGCCGCTGCCGGCTGATCGGCAAGCGGCATCCTGAACGGCGACCATCGCCATCGCTGCTCGCCCCGGCGGCCTGGACGCCGGAATCCTCAACCTGTTCACCAATCCGCCCGGTCTGTTTGGCCTCGGCGGCGCTGACGAATGACGCCCCAACTGGACACCGCCATGCAATGCCCCACCTGTACCATCACCAACCTGCTGATGACTGTTCGGGAAGGTGTCGAGATCGACTACTGCCCGCAATGCCGCGGCGTTTGGCTCGACCGCGGCGAACTCGACAAACTCATCGATCGTGCCGCCTCGCCGCCGCCGAGCAGCCGCGCGGAGCCCACGCACCAAGCGCCGCAGCGCGAGTTGCAGCAGTCACGCACGCCCGGCTTTGTCGACTCCGACTACCCCGGCAACAGGGGCTACCCGAACCGACGCAAGAAGTCCTGGCTGAGCGACATCTTCGACTGACGACAGCGACCTCGACGCGATCTCCCGCCCCTGAAAGAAAGCCCCTATCTTGGACGCCCTGTTCGACCTGTTGCACGCCCCGTTTCTGGGTACCGCTGTTTGGATCTGGTTGACTTTCATCGGCGTCGTCGTGACGCTGCTCGCACTCGACCTGGGCGTGCTGCACAAAGACGATCGCGAGATCGGTGTGCAGCGCAGCCTCGTGCTGTCGGCGGGCTACATCAGCATCGCCGTGCTTTTCGGCGCCTGGGTCTGGTGGTTTCTGGGCGCCCAAAGCGGGATCGAGTACTTCACCGGCTTCCTGATCGAAAAGTCGCTGTCGATGGACAACGTCTTTGTCATCGCGCTGATCTTCACCTACTTCGCGATCCCGCGCGAGTACCAGCACCGTGTGCTGTTCTGGGGCATCCTGGGGGTGATCGTGCTTCGCGCGATCATGATCGGCCTGGGCGCCACGCTGGTCTGCCAGTTCAGCTGGGTGCTGTACCTGTTCGGCGCCTTCTTGGTCATCACCGGCATCAAGATGTGGGTCATCGCCGACCACATGCCCGATATCGCGAACAACCCGCTGCTCAAGTTTCTGCGCAAGCGGCTGCGGGTGACTGAAAAGATCGAAGGCAATGCGTTTTTTGTCCGTCGTGCCGACCCGGTCACCGGCCAGGTGGTGCGTTATGCCACACCGCTCTTTCTGGCGCTGTGCCTGGTCGAGTTTGTCGATCTGGTGTTTGCCGTCGACTCGGTGCCGGCGATCTTTGCGATCACCACCGACCCGTTCATCGTCTACACCAGCAACATCTTCGCGATCCTCGGGCTGCGCGCTTTGTACTTCGCGCTCGCGGCGATGATCCACCGCTTCAGGTACCTCAAGTACGCGCTCGCGCTGGTGCTTGTTTTCATCGGCACCAAGATCTTCCTCGTCGGCTTCATCGGCAAGGTGCCGCCGGTGATTTCACTCAGCGTGACCTTTGGCCTGATCGCTGGCGGCGTGATCGTCTCGATGTGGAAGACCCGCGCCCTGCCCGCGGCTGCGCCTGGGCGGGCGTGACCATGCCCAGCGAGATGCAAACCCGCCTATCGATGTTCCCATTGATCCAGCGCATCCAATGACTGCCCCATCGATGGCCCAGAGGCTGCGTGATGCTGCTGCGTCACTGCACGCCGAACGCATCCCGCTCAACGACCTGGCGGCAGCGCATGGCAACGCAGCGCTCGGCACGGTGCTGGTCTTGCTTGCCGCGCCCTGTCTGTTGCCGGTGGCCGGCGTCGGCACGGCCTTGGGGCTGGGGCTGTTGGCGGTCGCCATGACACTGTGGCGCGGCGATGCCCAGGTTGCTTTGCCGGCCCGGGTGGCGGCGCTCGAGTTGCCGCTGCATTGGGCGCGTCGCGTGCTGCAACTGCTGGCTCGTTTCTACAACCACGCCGGCCGTCATGCGCGGCAGCGGATGACCGCCGTCGCCGACCGCGCCCAACGCAGCCCCTGGTTGGCGGCCAAGATCGCGATGATGGCCGCCCTCATCATCCTGCCGATTCCTTTTGGCAATGTGCTGCCGGCGCTGGCCTTGATGCTGCTCGGTTTGGGGCTGGCCTTTCGTGACGGCGTCTTGGTGCTGGTGGGCGCGGCTACCGGCGGGCTGGCGCTGCTGTCAACCAGCGCGCTGGCTTTTGCGGCCTGGCACTGGGGCAGCAGCGTGTGGTAGGGCAAACCCGGCCCGGCATCTGAGACACTGCGGGCCGCATGCAAAACTTCCTCGACCCGGCGATCCTGTTTTTTGTCTTTGGCATCGTCGCCGGGGCACTGCGCTCAAACCTCGAGATCCCGGCGCAGATCTCGCGTTTCCTGTCGCTGTATTTGCTGATGGCGCTGGGCCTGAAGGGTGGCTTTGCACTTGCCGAGTCGGGCTTCACGACTGCGGTGACAGTCAGCCTGTTGTGCGCCTTGCTGCTCGCCGTGATCGTGCCCCTGCTCGGTTATGCCTTGCTGCGGCGCTTTCTCAGCGGCTACGACGCCGCGGCCATCGCCGCCACTTACGGTTCGGTGAGCGCGGTGACCTTCATCACCGCGGTGCAGTTTCTCGACAGCCGCGGCCTGCCCTATGGTGGCCACATGGCCGCTGCGATGGCGCTGATGGAGTCGCCGGCGATCATCATCGCTGTGGTCTTGGCCAACCTGCTGCGCCGGCGCGAAGTCACAGCACCGCGCGCGGCGTCGGGCGCGGTGCCCGGTGCCGCGCCGCAGCCGGCAGCCAACGCGCCACTTGGCCGCATCCTGCACGAGTCACTCACCGACGGCGCGCAGTTGCTGCTGCTCGGTGCGATGGTCGTCGGCCTGCTCACCGGCGCCAAGGGTGAAGCCGCGATGCAGCCCTTTGCGGTGGACCTGTTCAAAGGCATGCTGGCCTTCTTCTTGCTCGACATGGGCCTGCTTGCCGCGCGCCACATGGGCGAGCTCAAAGGCAAGTCGCCGTGGCTGCTGGCCTACGCCATTGGCGGGCCGCTCGTGCATGCCGGCCTGGCGCTGGCGCTGGCCGCCGCGGTTGGCATGGCAGCGGGCAACGCAGCGCTGCTGATGGTGCTGGCCGCCAGCGCGTCGTACATCGCCGTGCCCGCGGTGATCCGGCACGCCATCCCGCAGGCCAACCCTTCGCTGTATTTCGGCATGTCGCTCGGACTGACGTTCCCGTTCAACATCCTGGTCGGCATCCCACTTTATGTGCACCTGGCGCATCGGGTGCTGGCCTGAGCCTCGGCGCCATCAGCCCTTGAGTGCCGCCAGCACCGCGGACTGGAATTCACGTCGGTACAGGATCCACACCACGGCCAGCGAGCCGGCCATGAAAGCCCAGGGCGAAAACAACCAGGCGGCGGCGGCAAAGGCGAAGTAGTAACCGCGCAACCCGTCGTTGAAGGATTCGGCGGCCAGGGCCATCACCGGCCCGGCGCGCGAGACAAAGGCCTGGCGCTCGGTTTCATCGGCGATGCGGTCATGGGCGGGTGCTGCGGCCACAAGCAGCGCGCCAAAACTGTACTGGCGCACGCTCCAGGTGAAGCGGAAAAAAGCGAAGACGAAGATCGCCGTCAGCAGCACCAGCTTGAGGTCGAGCACGAGCAGCGTCGTGCGCGCGGCGAAAGGAATCTCGCGCACGATGTCGGTCGCCTTGTCGCTGGCCGACAGCACCGCCAGCAGGCCGCCGATGATCAGGATCGTGGTCGATGCAAAAAAGCTCGGGCTCGACGACAGGCTCTGGACCACGATCGCATCGAGCACGCGGTTGTCGCGGTAAGTCGCCTGCAGCATCCAGCGGTGGCGCTCGCGGTTGGTCAAGGCCAGCACCGAGGGCTGCGAGATGTTGCGGCGACGGGCAAAGACCGCGTAGCCGACCCAGGAGACAAAAAAGACCACCAACGCGAGCCAGTCAGACCAGGGCAGCACGCGCACGATCGTCAAGAGGGTGTCCATCGGCGCGACTGTAGCGCTCGCAGCGCCGGCGCCGATGGCGTCCCCGTGGGCCGGTCAGGCGGCCGCAGCGAGGCGCTCGTCCAGGCTCGCTGGCCCGGCACCGAGTGCGAAGACCATCAACAGGCCGCCGGCGATCGACAGGTTTTTCATGAACATCAACTGCTGCATGAATTGCTGGTCGGCAGGCATCGCCCAGAAGTTGTGGAACAACAGGCTCGCGACGATCGTGAACAAGGCGAGCGCAAGCGCCACGATGCGCGCCTGGAATCCGACGATCAAGGCCAGGCCGCCAACAACCTCGAGCGCGGCGGTCAGGAAAGCGAGCACGCCGGGGATCGGCAAGCCCCCGCTGGCGATATAACCCGCGGTGCCGGCAAGGTCGGCAAACTTGCTGAAACCGGCAAGGACAAACATCAGCGCCAGCAGGACGCGGGCAACAACGACAACGGGTGCGGGAACATTCATGATCATCAACTCCAGAGTAAAAGAAAAAAGAGACCGCGAGGCGCCCATCAGCCCGGCGGCAACAGGTCAAAGACCAGGACCTCGGCACCTTCGCCGTGGCCCAACACAAGCCGCTGCTCGCCTTGCAGCGTCAGCGCATCGCCGGCGTGCAGCGTCTCGCCGTTGACCACCAGCTTGCCGCGCACGAGGTGCACGTAGGTCAATCGTTGGGCATCGAGATTCATCGCGACCGACTCAGGCCCGTCGAACAGCCCGGCATGGATGCGCGCATCGGCATGGATCGTCACCGAACCTTCGGCGCCATCGGGCGAAGCCACCAGCGCGAGCCGGCCACGTTTGGCCGCGGCGTCGAAGTGTTTTTGCTCGTAGCCCGGCGCGATGCCGGCGCGGCTGGGCAGGATCCAGATCTGCAAAAAGTGCGTCGTCGCATCGGCGGCGTGGTTGAACTCGCTGTGGCGCACGCCGGTGCCGGCGCTCATGCGCTGCACATCGCCGGGCCGGATGACGCCGGCGTGCATGCCGGCTTCCACGCCGCCGGCCGCGCCATTGCCCATGCTGTCCTTGTGCGCCAAGGCGCCATCGAGCACGTAGCTGACGATCTCCATATCGCGGTGCCCGTGGCTGCCGAAGCCGGTGCCCGGTGCGATGCGGTCTTCGTTGATGACACGCAGGTTGCCCACGCCCATCTGCGCCGGGTCGTGGTAGTCGGCAAACGAGAAGCTGTGATAACTCTTGAGCCAGCCGTGGTCGGCGTAACCACGGTCTGAGGATTTGCGATGTGTCAGCATGGCGGGTGATCTCCTGGCAAGCCAGCATCATCAGCGCTGTGCCCACTGCGACCGGACAGCGCTTCTGACGACGCTGTTCAAGCGCATTGAAGACCATTCACCACCAAACCAGCCATGACCGACCGCCGCAATGTCCTGACCCCCGACGCCCTGGCGATGATGGACACCATCGCCCGCACCGGCAGTTTTGCCGCCGCCGCGCGTGAGCTCGGCAAGGTGCCGTCGGCGCTGACCTACAGCGTGCGCCAGCTCGAAGAAGCGCTCGATGTGCTGCTCTTCGACCGCAGCTCGCGGCAGTCGCAGCTCACCGCCGCCGGCACCGAACTGCTGCACGAAGGCCGGCGCCTGCTGCAAGAGCTCGACGCGGTGGCCAACCGCGTCAAGCGTGTCGCCAGCGGCTGGGAGTCGACGCTGTCGATCAGCTTCGAAGACCTGCTCAGCACACCGACGATCTTTGACCTGGTCGAGTCTTTCTGCGGCGTCTGCATCGGCGATGAGGACAAGGCCAAGGGCCCGGCAACCCGTCTGCGGCTGCGCAGCGACGTCATGGCCGGCACCTGGGAGGCTCTGGTGTCCGGTCAGGTCGACCTGGCGATCGGGGTGTCGGGCATGCACGCCAACCCGGGCGGTGTCGAGCTGCGGCCGCTCGGTACGCTGCCCTTTGTTTTTTGCGTCGCGCCGCACCACGCACTGGCCAGCGCAGCCGAGCCAATCGGCCACGACCAGCTCGTGCACCACCGCGCCGTCGCCGTCGCCGATACCGCGCAGCGCATGACGCCGATGACCGTGAACCTGCTGCCCGGGCAGGACGTGCTGACGGTGCCCAACATGCGCCACAAACTCGAGGCCCTGCTGCGCGGCCTGGGCTGCGGCTATGTGCCCGAGCCGCTGGCCCGCCCGCATGTCGAAGCCGGCCGCCTCTTGCAGCGGCAGACTGCCAGCGGCAGCTACAGCGCCGATCTCTTCTACGCCTGGCGCAGCGAGCGTGGTGATCGTGGTGGTGATCGTGGTGGCGATCGCGGCACCGCCGGCCTCGGCCGCGCGCTGCAGTGGTGGCTGGGCCAGCTCGACAGCGCCACCACGCGCCGCGCGCTGCTAGAGCGCCATGCCGGGCCGCTGCGCTGAATGCCCGCCGCGGATGTCTTCGCACCCTTGAATGCGCTTGAAGCAGATGCACTACGTCGGCCGCTTTGCGCCGTCACCCACCGGGCCGCTGCACGCCGGCTCGGTGGTTGCTGCGCTCGCCAGCTGGCTCGACGCGCGTGCCCACGGCGGGCGCTGGCTGGTGCGCATCGAAGATACCGACACACCCCGCTGCGTGGCCGGTGCGGCTGAGACGATCCTGGCGCAGCTCGATGCCCTCGGCCTGCGCCCCGATGCCCCGCCGCTGTGGCAATCCTGCCGCGGCGCGGCCTACCAGCGCACGCTCGACGCGCTGCTGACCAGCGGCGATGCTTACCCCTGCGGCTGCACCCGGCGCGAGATCGACGGGCAGCTTGCGGCAACGGGCGCGGCGCACCAGCGCCATGAGGACCGCGTCTACCCCGGCACCTGTCGACGCGGCCTGAATGGCAGGGCCGCGCGTGCAGTCAGGCTGCTCACCGAAGCACCGGCCGGTGGCGACAGCATCGTCGAATGGACCGACCGCCGACTGGGCCAGCAGCACCAGAATGTGAGCCGCGCGGTGGGCGACTTTGTCTTGCAGCGTGCCGATGGCCTGTGGGCCTACCAGCTCGCGGTCGTCGTCGACGATGCCGACCAGGGCATCACGGACATCGTGCGCGGCGAAGACCTGGCTGACAACACGCCGCGCCAGATCCTCTTGCAGCGCGCCCTCGAATTGCCGACACCGCGTTATCTGCACACGCCGCTGGTGCTGGCCCCCGATGGGCAGAAACTGTCCAAACAGAATGGCGCGGCGGCCGCGGCCACCGGCGACGAACAAGCCGCGCTGGCGACGCTGATTGCGGCCGGCGCCGTGCTCGGATTGCGATCGCCTGCAACCAGGGTCACCGACTGGCTGGCGGCCGCGGTCGCGCAATGGCGCGCGGAGCAGGCATGATGCGCAGCTTTTTCACTCCACCGCGAGACGCTCACGATGATCAGCACCCCCTCAGGCCTTCAATACGAAGACACCACCCCCGGCAACGGCGATACCGCGACCGCCGGCATGCGCGTCAAGGTGCACTACACCGGCTGGCTCTATGACAACGGCCAGCAGGGCACGAAGTTCGATTCGAGCAAGGACCGCGGCCAGCCGTTTGCCTTCCGCCTGGGCGGCGGCGAGGTCATCGGCGGCTGGGACGAAGGTGTCCAGGGCATGCAGGTCGGTGGCACCCGCGTGCTCATCATCCCGCCGGCGCTAGGCTACGGTGCACGGGGCGCGGGCGGGGTGATCCCGCCCAACGCCACGCTGAAGTTCGAAGTCGAACTGCTCGGCGTCTAAAGGTCACTTATCCGCGCGCGGGGCGCGGGCCGAAAGGCTTGCGCGGGCCCGAAGACGGGCCACCGAACGGGCCGCTCGCGGGGCGAGCGCCCGCGGGTTTGCCAAACGGCTTGTTGGCGCCAAAGGGCTTGCCGGCAAACGGCTTCGCACCAAACGGCTTCTTGCCAAACGGCGCTTTTGGCGCATGTGACGGCTCGCCACGTTTGGGTTCGAGCCCAACGATCACCGCCGCCGGAATGCGCTGCGTCGTGAAGCGCTGGATCGACTGGATCATGCCGGCGTCGCGGCGCTCGGCGAGCGTCACCGCCAGGCCCGAGCGGCCGGCGCGGCCGGTGCGGCCGATGCGGTGCACATAGTCTTCGGCCTTCATCGGCAGGCCGTAGTTGATGACGTGGCTGATCGTCGGCACGTCGATGCCACGCGCGGCAACGTCAGTGGCCACCAGCACGCGCAGGTCTTGGGTGCGCAGGCCGTGCAGCACACGGGTGCGCCGGCCCTGCGGCATGCCGCCGTGCAGCGACGCGACCTTGTGGCCCATGTCAGCCAGGCGGTCGGCGAGCCAGTCGGCGTCGCGCTGGGTGCTGGTGAAGACCAGCGCCTGCTCGACGCTGCGCTCGGTGAGGATGTGATCGAGCAGCGCGTTTTTGTGCGTCAGGTCGTCAGCCCAATGCAGGCGCTGTTCGATATCGGCATGGGTGTCGGTGTGCGAGGCGACATCCACGCGCAGCGGGTCGCGCAGCAGCGCACGCGCCAGGCCGCCGACATGGCCGCCGAAGGTGGCGCTGAACATCACCGTCTGGCGTGCTGCCGGGGTGGCATCGGCGATGAAGCGGATATCGTCGATGAAACCCATGTCGAGCATGCGATCGGCTTCGTCGAGGACGAGCATTTCCAGGTTCGCCAGGATCGCCTTGCCGGAATTCATGTGGTCCATCAAACGGCCGGGGGTGGCGATCAGGATGTCCAGCGGGCCGCGCAGGGCCTTCAATTGCGCCGGGTACGGCACACCGCCGACGACAGTGGCCACACGCAGGCCGCGCACGTGGCGGCCGTACGTGACAGCGGCCTTGGCGACTTGCATCGCCAGTTCGCGCGTAGGCGTCAGCACGAGCACACGCGGGCCGGCGCTGCTGCCTTTGTCGCGGCTCTTGGCGGCGTCTTCGCGCGCGGCCAGGACACGGGTGAGCGCAGGCAGGATGAACGCCGCGGTCTTGCCGCTGCCGGTCTTGGCCGAGACCATCAGGTCACGCCCTTCGAGCGCCGGTGGAATCGCTTGTTGTTGCACCGTGGTGGCGTCGGTGTAGCCAGAGTCGCGCAACGCGGCGGACAGGGCTTCATGCAGGTTCAGCTTGTCGAAACTCATCATCATCTTTCACGACCGCAGTCGAATCTCGGCGCACACAGCGGCGCGCCTGGGGCCCATTTTTTTTGGGGCCACCAAGGGACAAGTCACCGGGAACAGCTCGCATCGAGCGCTGAAGGACTCAGCGCGGCGGCGCAGGAACAGTCGGAAGGCGACGGCATCGCCGCCGACCGCACCGCATGCGGGTCTGTGGGGCCGAGGGTGGCGCCACAGAGTGGTCAGAGGGGATGAACGAAACGGCCGGGGTTGATTCCGACCGAGCCTCGCATTCTACACCGGATCAGGGTTTGCACGGAAGCCCATGCAATTCGGCCGCGCAGCGCTTGAGTCGACCCGCCGCACCTACCGCCCAGCGGCCTGCCAGCGCGCCGCCAGTGCCAGCCATTCGGCGACATAGTCGAAGCTGCCGATCTCCTCGGGCTGGATCGACGCTGCCGCGGCCAGCGCCGGCAGCTCCAGCTTGAAACGCGCCAGGCGATCGACGATCGCGCCGTGACCAGGCACCACGATGCCCGCAGGCATCACGACCTTGGCCTTCGCGGCGAGAAACTGGCGCAGCGCGCGGATCGCCAGCGCCGGCTCGCCGGCGTGGTACGCAGCGTCCTGCCCGGCGAGGTCGCTCAGCGTCTTGCGGTCATGCTGGGCCTGCCCCGACAGCACCAACAGGTCGCGCTCGCGGCCGCGCCGCCGCGGCCCGTAAAACCGCGCACCGAACGCGAGGCCACATTCGAAAGGCATGTTGAAGCGTGGCAGCGGGCTTTCGGGCGTGATTTCGACACGGCTGATGTCGTGCACCGAGAAGCGCGACTCAGCCACGATGCGCGCGATCTTGTCCAGGCGCGTTTCACCAGAGCCGACATCTTCGAGCGCAGTGCGGGCGAGAAAGCCGCAGTCGTGGATCGCAAACAGGATCGCGTGCAGCAGCGGCCGGTAGGCGTCGTCAAATGGGCAGTTGACGAAGACCGAAACGTCGAAGCGACGGGGCCGTGTCGCCGCCTTCACCGCGCGGTCATCACGCCAGCACCGCGCGATGGCTGCATTTCGGGCTCTCAGCGCGAAGCGAGCACCAGGCGCACGGCGTTATCGAGTTGGTCGGCCGACGCGTGGCGGGTCGGGATCATCGGCGCCAGCACCTGGTAACGCCCGCCGCGGGCCTTGCTGCTGCCGAGCACGATGACCTGCGCAGTGGCGGGCGCTGCCTTGGCTGCGGCGGCCGGCGCTTTTCGGGCACGCTCACCCCTGGCGCCCGAATTCTTGGCGGGTGCTTTTTGGGGTGCGGAGCGGGCAGTGCTGAATTCGGTCGACATCGTGATCGGCAGTCTACACACGCGGCTGGGATCCGTCATCCCGAATGCGACACACAAATGCGGCCAGCGAATGTGATCTCGCAGCCCGGCGCGCCCGCCCACCCGCCCATCGCAGTCGGCCCCGGTATTCACTTCAGCAAATGCACGCGGTAATGCAGCAACTCGTCGATCGACTCGTGGATATCGGCCAGCGCGGTATGGGCCTGCGCTTTTTTGAAGCCGTCCAGCGCCTCGGGCCGCCAGCGTCGCGCAAGCTCCTTGAGCGTGCTGACATCGAGGTTGCGGTAGTGGAAAAACGCTTCGAGCGTGGGCATCGTGCGCGCCAGGAAACGCCGGTCCTGGCAGATCGTATTGCCGCACATCGGGCTCTTGCCCTTGGGCACGTAGCGCTTGAGGAAGTCGATGACTTGGGCCTCAGCCGCCGCTTCGTCGGTGGTCGACGCGCGCACCCGCGCCGTAAGGCCGCTCTTGCCGTGGGTGCCCTGGTTCCAGCTGTCCATGCCGTCGAGCACGGCGTCGCTCTGGTGCACCGCAAAGACCGGGCCCTCGACCCGCACCGTGACCTGCGGGTCGGTCACGACGACGGCGATTTCGATGATGCGGTCGCTGTCCGGGTTGAGCCCGGACATCTCCAGGTCGATCCAGATCAGGTTGTTTTCGCTCGAAACGAGCGTGGTGTCGGTCATGTCGTTTTGATGGCTTTCGGCGCAAGGCCGGGGCGGCGATTGTGCCCCGGGCCTAAACTCCGGCCCGATGCCCAATACGCTCAATTCGCTTGTTCCGCTGAACACGACCACGGTATCGACGCTGTTTGCAATCGCGCTGCTGGCCTGGCTGGCGGCGCAGTTCTGGCTGGCGTCGCGGCAGATGCGCCATGTCGCGGCAAATCGCGGTGCAGTACCGGCGGCTTTTGTGGCCACCGTCTCGCTCGACGCCCACCAGCGCGCCGCCGACTACACGCTGGCCAAAGGCCGCTTCGGGCTCCTGAGCATGGCGTTTTCAGCCGCACTGCTGCTCGCCTGGACACTGCTCGGCGGCCTGGATGCGCTCAACCGTTGGGCGCTGGATCTGGCCTTCAGCGCCTGGGGCGCGATGGGCTACCAGCTCCTGCTGGTGACGGCGTTTGCGGTCATCGGCGGGCTGCTCGAATTGCCCTTCGAGTGGTACAGCACCTTTCGCATCGAACAGCGCTTCGGCTTCAACCGCATGACGCCGCGGATGTGGATCGTCGACACCCTCAAAGGCACGGCGGTGGGCGCGGTGATCGGCCTGCCGATGCTGGCGCTGATCCTGTGGCTGATGGGTGCCGCCGGGTCGGCCTGGTGGCTCTGGGCCTTCGGCGCCTGGGCCCTCTTCAACCTGACGCTGCTGGTCGTCTACCCGACCTTGATCGCGCCGATCTTCAACAAGTTCGAGCCGCTGGCCGACGAGGCGCTGAAGTTGCGTGTGCAGGCGCTGATGCAGCGCTGCGGCTTCGCCGCCAAGGGCCTGTTCGTGATGGACGGCAGCCGGCGGTCGGCACATGCCAACGCCTACTTCACCGGCCTGGGGGCTGCCAAGCGGGTCGTCTTCTACGACACCTTGCTCGAGCGCTTGACACCGGGCGAAGTCGAAGCGGTGCTCGCGCACGAACTCGGCCATTTCAAACACCGGCATGTGCTCAAGCGCATCGTCTCGATGTTTGTTTTCAGCTTTGCAGCATTGGCGTTGCTCGGCGCGCTGTCGGGTTTCAGCGGCTTTTATACCGGCCTGGGCGTCGAGCCCAGTCTGAGGGCGCCGAACGACGCGCTGGCGCTGCTCCTGTTCATGCTCGCGCTGCCGCCGTTCACGTTGTTCCTCTCGCCGCTGATGGCGTATTTTTCACGCCGCCACGAGTTTGAAGCCGATGCCTACGCCTGTGCGCAGGCCGATGGCCGCGACCTCGCGCGGGCGCTGCTCAAGCTGCACGAAGACAACGCCGCCACGCTGACCCCTGACCCGGTATACGTGCGCTTTTACTATTCCCACCCGCCGGCTTCGCAGCGGCTCGCTGCCCTGCCCCAACTTTCCACCTGAGCCTGCACATGAACTCTGCGAACGACGATCTGGCGCAGCTGCGCTGCCGCCCTCTCGAAGGCCAGCCGGCGATGGGCACCGACGCGATCGCCGTGCATCTGGCGCGGGTGCCAGGCTGGGCGCTGGCCAACGGCGCGATCGAACGCGGCTACACGTTCAGGGACTTCCACCACACGATGGCCTTTGTCAACGCAGTGGCCTGGATCGCGCATACCGAAGACCACCACCCCGACTTGGCTGTGAGTTACGGCGCCTGCACGCTGCGCTTCAACACCCATTCTGTGGGCGGCATCTCGATCAACGATTTCATCTGCGCGGCCAAGGTCGACGCGTTGCAACAGTGAAAGCCGACACTTGAGCCGTTTTGCGGCGCTGGACCTCGGCCTGGTGGTCGCCGCGCATGGCCGCCATGTCATCGTCGAAACGCCGGAGCGCCAGCGCATCCACTGCCACCTGCGTGGCAAAAAAACCGAAGCCGTGGTCGGCGACCGCGTGCGCTGGCAGGCCAGCGGCGACGCCGGGGTGATCGAAGAAGTCGAGCCGCGCAGCAATCTGCTTTTCCGCCAGGACGAGTGGAAGTCCAAATCCTTTGCCGCCAACCTCGATGCGCTGCTGGTGCTCGTCGCGGTGGAGCCGCCGTTCAGCGAATCGCAGCTCGCACGCGCGCTGGTCGCCGCCAGCAGCGCCGGCGTGCCCGCCTGGATCGGCCTGAACAAAACCGACCTGCCCAGCGTCGACGCGGCGCGTGCCCGGCTGGCGCCTTATCTGGCGATGGGCATCGAGGTGATCGAGTTTGCATTGAAGGCCGACACCGACGACGCACGCGCCAAGCTAATGCCCCGCCTGGCCGGCCGCACGACGCTGGTGCTGGGCCCCAGCGGCATGGGCAAGAGCACGTTGATCAACCGCTTCGTGCCCGCGGCCAACGCGCAGGTCGGCGAGATCTCGCTGGCCCTGAATGCTGGTAAACACACCACCACGACGACAACCTGGTACTGGCTTGGGGAAGACGGCGCACAAGGCGCGCTGATCGACTCGCCGGGCTTCCAGGAATTTGGCCTGCGCCAAATTGCCGCCACCGACCTGGCGACATTGATGCCCGATTTCACAGCGCATCTGGGTCACTGCAAGTTCTACAACTGCACCCACCTCCACGAGCCGCAGTGTGGCGTGCGCGATGCGTTGCAGCGCGGCGAAATCGCGGCCACGCGCTACCGCATTTACGGCGAGTTGTTCAGCGAACTGAGTTGAACCGCTGATCGCCGCCGGACGAGATCAGCCGAGCACGTTGGCCAGCGACAGCAGCGCCACGAGCAGCATCCACAGCACCACCGAGCGCCAGACCAGCCCGACCATGCTTTGCAGATGTGCGGTCTGCGGCGACGCGCCCAGCGTGGAGCCTTCGGCCGCAGCGCTGTCGGCATCGGTGCCGGCATCGAAAGTTTTCGACCGGTCCGGCGTCACGCCGGGCGCGGCGCTGCCGCCCAGTTGCACGCCGACCGCACCTGCCGCGGCGGCCAGGATGATGCCTTCGTTGGCGTGTTTCCAGAGGCCGGCGTCGCGCCGCCAGCCGTTGACCGCCTCTTCAAAATTGCCGACCACCGCAAAGCCGAAGGCGGTCAGCCGCGCCGGTACGTGGTCAATCAGGTTGAAGAGGTGCTGCACGAGGTCGCGCAGCTTCTCGTTGACCGGTGCATCCAGCGCGCGGTGCCGATAGGCCCAGTAGCGGCTGGCAAATTCGGCCATTCGGTAGAGCACCGCGCCGGCCGGACCGAGGCCGACCGCCGAGAGCACCACGAACCAGAAAAAGACGCCGAAGACATGCCGGTGCGCGGCGAGCAGCGAATGTTCGATGACATGGCGCAGCAGTTCGGTGCGCGGCAGTTCGCTGGCGTCGAGGTGGCGCCATTCGGCAAGCAGCCGGCGCGCTTCGGGCTCGTCGCCGCGGTCGAGCGCATCGCGGATGTCGGTGAAATAGTGGCTGAACTGGCGGAAACCCAGCGTCAGGTAAAGCACCGTGACGTCCAATGCCAGCGCCAAAAACAGGCTGAACTCGCGCAGCAGCAGGTAGACGGCCGCGGCGACCAGCGTCGGCCCGAGGACCGACACCGCCCAGACCACCACGGCGTGGTGCGGCTTGCCGGCATCAAAATTGCGGCCCGTCCAGCCGACCCAGCGCTGCAGGATGTGGTGGACCCAGTTGTCGCGCGGCAGCGGCTTGAGCTGTTCGACAAGCAGAGCAAACAGGACGGCAAAAAAACTCATCGCGAGGCGATCATAACGAGCGCTTCGTCGATCACTGCCGGTCAGCGCGCGCGGCTGGCGCGGCATGCGCGGCACAGCAAGGATCGGCGATCAAGGGCCGGCGATCAGCTCGCCAGCAAACGATAGAGGTTGCGCAGCATTGCCGCGGTGGCACCCCAGACAAAATATTCGCGCTCGTCGCCACCGGGCGCGGTAGTGCGCCAAGGCATCGACAAAAAATGGCGCGCCTCGCCGGCAAACTCAAAGAGGTGGCGCTGGTGGTGCGCCGGTGTCATCAGGTACGCCAAGGGCACTTCAAAAGCCTCGGCGACTTCGAACTCGTCGAGCTTCAACTCAAATGGCGGCGTCACCAGCGCGATCACCGGCGTGACCGTGAAGCGCGTGATCGTGGTGTAGATCGGCAATCGGCCGATGACCTCGATGCGGCTTCGTGGCAGGCCGATTTCTTCTTCGGTCTCGCGCAACGCGGTTGCGACTTCGTCGGCGTCATGGTCTTCGGCGCGGCCGCCAGGGAAGCTGATCTGTCCGGCATGTTCGTTGAGGTGTTCGGTGCGCATCGTCAGCAGCACATGCAGGCCGTCGGGCCGCTGCACCAGCGGTACCAGCACCGATGCCGCGGCGGGCTGGCGGTCGCTGAACAGGCGGCCGTCACCGGCAAACTCCGGCGCAAGCGCTTGCTGCGAGGCAAAACGCTGGCGCAGCGCCTGTGGCGTCAAGCGCGCTGCGGCCACGGCCGGCAGATGGGCGTCGGTGCCGATGACCGGCACGCTGTGCGGGTTGAGGATGCGCGGCCGGGTCATCAGGCAACCTGCGCGCTGCGCTCTGCGGTATTGGCTACGACATCACGAGCGCTTCGCGCAGTTGTGAGTCTTCGCCGCAACTTCGTTGTCGCCTTGGGGGCTGAGACTGGACGTGACACCGTCCTGAGGACGGTTTCACGCCTGTCGAAGGACTGCGGCTTCCGGCCGCAGGCGGCCCGGCGGCTCATGCCGGCATCCTGCACACGGTCTTGGCCACGCGCTTTCCCAGGCGAGACCACAAACGCGCGGCCACAAAACAAAGGCCGCCCGAAGGCGGCCTGCTGCGGGATGCAACCATGCAGTGGGTGGCTGACGGTCTCGCGGCGATCAGGACAGCTTGGCCTTGATGCGCGCCGACTTGCCGCTGCGCTGGCGCAGGAAGTACAGCTTGGCGCGGCGCACGTCACCGCGGCGCTTGACTTCGATGCTCGCGATCAGCGGGCTGTAAAGCTGGAAGGTGCGCTCGACACCTTCGCCGCTGGAGATCTTGCGCACGATGAAGCTGGAGTTCAGGCCGCGGTTGCGCTTGGCAATCACGACCCCTTCGTAGGCCTGCACACGCTTGCGGGTGCCTTCGACGACGTTGACGCTGACGATCACGGTGTCGCCGGGCGCGAAGACAGGAATCGTCTTGCCCAGGCGGACAATCTCTTCCTGCTCGAGGGTTTGGATCAGGTTCATGGGGCTCTCGAAATCGATCTTGCGCGGGCTGGGGGTTGGTGGCCGGCTGGCGCTTTGGGGCCCGCGCGGCGCTGCTTCAAGCAGCGAACTTGGCGGGCCGTCCCGGCAGAGGATCGAAAAGCCTTTGATTATAGCCCAAGGCCGCGCAAGAACACCTCATCGGACGTCGACAGCCGGCCAGCAGCGCGCGCCGCAATGATCAGGTCTGGCCGCCGCGCCGCGGTGATCTGCAACGCGCGTTCGCGCCGCCAGCGCGCGATCTCGCCGTGGTGCCCCGACAGCAGCACCGGCGGCACCGCGCGACCATCGGGCAAGGCCTCGGGGCGGCTGTAGGCGGGGCCTTCGAGCAGGCCGTCCGAAAAGCTGTCCTGCTCGTGCGACGGCGCGTTGAGCACGCCGTCTTGCAGTCGCGCGACGGCATCGAGCAGCACCAGGGCCGGCAGTTCGCCGCCAGAAAGCACAAAGTCGCCGAGGCTGATTTCGATCGTCACATGGCGGTCGATGACCCGCTGGTCGATGCCTTCGTAGCGCCCGCAGAGCAAGACCGCGCCGGGGCCGGTGGCGAAGGATTCGACCAGCGCCTGGTCCAGGCGCTGGCCCGCCGGCGTGAAGTGCACGACCGGCCGCATCACCGCGCCGTGGTCGGACTCGGCAGCCGCAATCGCCGCCAGCGCGCGCTCCAGCGGCTCGACCAGCATGACCATGCCGGGCCCGCCGCCAAACGGCCGGTCATCGACACGTCGGTAGTTGTCGTCGGCAAAGTCGCGCAGCGGCCACAGGCGCACATCCACCTGGCCGGATGCAAAAGCGCGCCGCGTAATGCCCTGCGCCAGGTGCGGCGCAAACAACTCGGGGAACAGCGTGACGACGTCGAAGCGCATCGATGGCCGCCGTGCGGCTTCAGTAGTCGAGGCCCCAGTCGACGACGATGCGCCGGCCGGCAAGGTCGACACTGTCGACATAGGCGCCGACAAAGGGAATCAGCCGCTCCACCGATTCGGGTTTTACGCCCGCCGGCACTGCATCAGGCAGCACGCGCAGCACGGCGTGTGCGCCAGTGTCGATGAGGCCGACGACGCTGCCGAGTTCTTGGGCTTGCCGGTTGGCGACTTGCAGGCCGATCAGGTCGACCCAATAAAACTCATCGTCTCCAGCGCTCGGGAAACTGCTGCGTGCGATGTAGATGCGCGCGCCGCGCAGCGCCTGTGCGGCGTCGCGGTCGGCCAGGTCGGCGACCTCGGCGACGACACCGTCACCATGCTCCTTGGCGCGCACGATGCGCAGCAGCGCCGGCCAGGGCGTGGCGGGGCGCGGCCCGGCGGCCTCAGGCGGGCGGATGAACCAGCGTTTGGATGAAAACAGCGCCTGCGGGTCGCTCGCGTAGGCCTGGACCTTGATCGCGCCCTTGACGCCCCAGGCGCCGAGCACGCGGCCGACCTCGACCGCATCCTCGGGGAAGGACGGGTCAGCGGCGGCCATCGCCAGCGGGGACGTGCTCAGCAGGCCCTCGCAGACCGCAATCAGGCGGTGGCCGTGGCCTTGGCCTTGTCGACCAGGCGCTCGACCGTCGGCGACAGGCGGGCACCGACACCGGACCAATAGCTCACGCGGTCCAGCGCCACGCGCAGCGGCTGCTCGCCACCGGCGGCGACCGGGTTGTAAAAACCGACCCGCTCGATGAAGCGACCGTCACGGCGCTCGCGCGCGTCGGCGACGACGATGTTGTAGAACGGGCGGCCTTTGGAGCCGCCGCGGGACAGCCGGATTACGACCATGATGAGAGATCCTTCGAATCGTCAGCGACCGCTGCAGCAGGAGACACTCTGATGCAACACTTCGCGGTTGGCGGTTGGCGGTTGCGGCAATGAATGCTGCGTTGGCCCGGGGTCAGCGCCGTAGATACGCCATGTCGCGCTGCTTGAAAGCAGCCACTTCACGGCCGTCGCCGAAAACCCAGCATTATAGACTCCAGCGCAGCACCATATCGAGCCCTCGACGACGCCTCGACACCGACCCCATGACCCCTTCCCCCCCGACCACAGCGACCGACAGCAGCGCCGGCTACCGATCGAAGACCCTCGCGACCTGGATCGCAGTGGTCGCTGGCACGCTGGGCCTGCACCGGGTCTATCTGCGCGGCGCGGGCGATCTGCTGGCCTGGCTGCATGTGCCGTTGACGGCGCTCGGCGCCTACGGCGTGCAACGCATGCAGGTCCTCGGCCAAGACGACCGGCTGGCCTGGGCGTTGATCCCGGTGCTCGGCCTGATGATCTCGCAAGGCATGCTCTGCGCCATCGTCTACGGCCTGACGCCGGATGAAAAATGGGCTGCGCGCCACAACCCGGGCCAGCCCCCGCGCGACACCGGCTGGGGGCCGGTGCTTGGGGTCATCGCGGCTTTGCTGCTCGGCGCCGCGGTGCTGATGGGCACGATCGCCTTTGCCGGGCAGAAGTACTTCGAAACCCAGCTCGATCAGGTGAATAGCAACAAGCCGAGGTAGTAGGCCAGCGCGGCCACCACGGCCGACGCCGGGATCGTGAAGACCCAAGCCCAGACGATATTGCCGGCCACGCCCCAGCGCACCGCCGCCGCGCCGCGCACGGCACCGACGCCGACGATCGCCCCGGTGATGGTGTGCGTGGTCGATACCGGGATGCCCAGCGCGGTGGCCAAAAAGAGCGTCATCGCGCCGCCGGTTTCGGCACAGAAACCGCCCACCGGCTTGAGCTTGGTGATGCGCTGGCCCATCGTCTTGACGATGCGCCAGCCGCCGAGCAAGGTGCCCAGGCCGATCGCCAGATAACACGACCAGATGACCCAGCCCGGCGGCGCCTTGTCGGCCGCGCTGACGCCGCCGGTAGCGATGAGCAGCAGCCAGATGATGCCGATCGTCTTTTGGGCGTCGTTGCCGCCGTGGCCCAGCGAATACAGGCTCGCCGAGACCAGCTGCAAGCGGCGAAAGACATTGTCCGCACGCAGCGGCGACGTGCGCCGGCAGATCCACGCCACCGCGACCATCAACATCGAGCCGAGCGTAAAACCGAGCAGCGGCGAAATCACGATGAAGGCCACCGTCTTGAACACTCCCGCGGCAATCAGCTTGCTCGCCCCGGCCTTGGCAATCACCGCACCGACGATGCCGCCGATCAGCGCATGCGACGAACTCGACGGGATGCCGTGCCACCAGGTCAAGACATTCCAGAAAATCGCGCCGACGAGTGCGCCGAAGACCACGATGTGATCCACGACACCCGGCTCGACGATGCCCTTGCCGATCGTCGCGGCAACACTGAGCTTGAAGACGAAGATCGCCACGACGTTGAAAAACGCGGCCATCGCCACCGCCTGCAAGGGCTTGAGCACACCGGTGGAGACGACGGTGGCGATCGAATTTGCGGCGTCGTGAAAGCCGTTCATGAAGTCGAACAGCAGCGCCAGCGCAACGAGCGCGAAGACAACCCAGAACCCCACCGATGCGGCCTGCATCATGGCGGCGGGATCTCATGGAACTGGGGCTGTGCCACTTTCCTTGATCCCCGCGAGGGACCGAGCCCGCACCGAGCGAGCGCCTGCGCGCTCGCGAGTGGCTGGCGAGGGACATCCGGCATGAGTGCCGGATGGCGACTGGCCCCGGCCGGCCTTGGGGCGCTCATGAGTTTTCGAGGACCACGCCCTCGATCAGGTTGGCCACATCCTCACAGCGGTCAGTGATCGATTCGAGCAATTCGTAGATCGCCTTGAGCTTGATCAGTTCGCGCACATCGGGCTCTTCACGGAAGAGCTTGCTCATCGCGCTGCGCATCACGCGGTCGGCGTCGGACTCGAGACGGTCGATCTCTTCGCAAGTCTTGATCGCCGCGGCGGCCACCGCAGCGTCGCTCAGGCGCGGCATCAGGGTCACGGCGTGCTGCACCCGCTCACAGCATTTGGCGCTGATTTCGCCCAGGCGATGCACGTCCTCGGTCATGTGGCGCACGTCGTATAGCGACATCGTTTCCGCGGTGTCCTGGAGCAGGTCCAGGACATCGTCCATGGCGTTGATCAGGCCCAGGATCTGCTCGCGGTCGATCGGTGTCACGAAGGTCTTGTGCAGCAGCCGGTTGACCTCGGCGGTGATCTTGTCGGCCGCGCGCTCGGCGCCGTCGACCTCGGCGGCGTACTTTTCGCGCAGCACGAGGTCGCTGTAGTTTTCGACCATCGCCATGAAGGCACGCGCACCTTCGACGATGCGGTCACCATGCTGGTTGAACAGCTCAAAAAAATTGCCCTCGCGGGGCAGCAGCTTGCTGAAAATCATTCGGCTCCACCTTCCTCGCACGGCCGGCAGGCACGCTGCGAGGATTGTAGGTGGCGCTGTCACATCACTGTCACACAACGATCACACTGGCGGCAGGCGCGTTACCTGCTGCGCCTTCATCGGGGCCGTCATCGGTGCGGTCAATGCGGCCAGCAACTCGGCCACGCTGCCGTGCCGCCCGACCCGCAGGCCGGCGTCGATCTCGGCCAGCGGCGCCAGCACAAACGTGCGCCGGTGCATGCGTGGGTGTGGCAGCGTCAGTTGGGCGTCTTCGATGACTTGGTCGCCGTACAGCAGCAGGTCAAGATCGAGCGTGCGCGGCGCGTTTGGAAACGGCCGCTGGCGACCCTGCGCGAGTTCGAGCTGCAGCAGTTCGTGCAGCAGACGATGGGGCTCGAGCCGGGTCTCGACCGCCGCCACGGCGTTGACAAAATCCGGGCCCGTTGCGTCGACAGGCGCAGTGCGCCACAGGCTCGACCGCGCCAGCAGCCGCGTTTGCGGTAGTTGGCCGAGTGCTTCGATCGCGGCCGTCACAGTGGCCGCGGCATCGCCGAGGTTGGCGCCGATGCCGACCCAGGCGCGCGCGGCCGCGGCGCTCATCCGATGTGCATCAAGCGTCGGCGGGCGGCACGCTGGACTCGCCGCCGCCGCCGGCACCACCGCGTCGCCTGCGGCGGCGGCGTTTGCGCACTGGCACATTGCCCGCCTCGCCCGCATTGCCCGCATCACCCGCATCACCCGCATCACCCGCGACGGCGGCAACTTCGTGCGCGGACGCTGTGTCGTCATCAGCCGCAGCGGAGCCAACCTGTGCGGCCGAAGCGACACCTGCCGGCTCGGCGCGCTGGGCACTCGCGGGCCGACCAGCCGGCACCCGCTTCATCTGCGTGGTGCGCACCTCTTGCAACAGCGCTTCGCGCTCGTCGTCGCTGCCCAGTGAGTAGTCTTCCCACCAGTCGGCCAGCTCGGCCGGCAGCTCGCCGACATCGGCGCGCAGGCGCAAGAAGTCGTAACCCGCGCGGAAGCGGGCCTGTTCGACGAGCGAGCTCGCCGCCGCCGGCGTGCGGCGTTCGAAGCGCGGCTGCATCTGCCAGATCTCGCGCATGTCGGCGGCCAATTTGCCGCGCCCGGAAATATCGCCGATGCGGGCATCGAAGACCGCGTCGATGGCAGCCCCAAGCGCAGGAAACGGCGCCTCGCCTTGAGCCCGCAGCACCGTCCAGCGCGCCTGGACCTCGCTCCACAACATGCAAGCGAGCATGAAACTCGGCACCACCGAGCGCCCTTCGGCAACGCGCCGGTCGGTATCTTCGAGCGCGAGCCTGACAAACTTGTCGCGCTGCGGGTGGGCTCCCGCATCGCCACCCAGCGCCGCGTCGAGGATCGGGAAAACGCCGCGATCCAGCCCCTGCTTGCGCAGCTCGGCAATGCTCGCGATTGCATGCCCAGTCTGCAAGAGCTTGACCATCTCGTCGAAGAGACGCGACGCCGGCACATTGGCCAGCAGGGCCGACATTTCGCGGATCGGTTTGTGCGATTTGGCTTCGATCGAAAAACCCAGCTTGGCGGCAAAACGCACCGCCCGCACGATGCGCACCGGGTCTTCACGGTAACGCGCCTCGGCGTCGCCGATGATGCGCAGCACGCGGGCTTTGACGTCGGCGTGGCCGCGGTGGTAGTCGACGACGATCTCGCTCACCGGGTCGTAGTACATCGCGTTGACGGTGAAGTCACGCCGCGCAGCATCTTCGATCTGCGGGCCCCAGACGTTGTCGCGCAGCACCCGGCCTTCGGCGTCAACGACATGGCTCTTGCCGGCCAATGCGGCCTTGGATGTCTTTTCGTTGCCGGCGACCTGGTCGGCATCGGCCGACTCCAGCAGCGCGCGGAAGGTCGAGACCTCGATGACCTCATGCTCGCGGCCGCGGCCGAAGACGACATGCACGATGCGGAAGCGCCGGCCGATGATGAAGGCGCGGCGGAACAGCGACTTGACCTGCTCCGGTGTGGCGTCCGTGGCGACATCAAAGTCTTTCGGTCGCAGGCTCACCAGCAGGTCGCGCACCGCGCCACCGACGATGTAGGCCTCGTGCCCGGCGTCCTTGAGCGTGCGCACCACGCGCACCGCGTTGTCGTCGAGCAGTTTGGGGTCGATGCCATGTTCGGCCGCTGAGAGCTCGACGCGTTTGCCCAGCGGCACCGTCACCGGCGGCGGCGGGTCGGCCTTGCCCAGCAGGCGCTTGAAGAATTTCTTGATCATTTGAAGAGTCTCAGGACCGGCCAGCCGCGTTCGCGCGCGGCTTGTTCGAGTGCCGGCCCGGGGTTGGTGGCCACCGGATGCGTGACCCGCTCGAGCAGCGGCAGGTCGTTGGTGGAATCGCTGTAGAAGGTCACCGCGTCAAAGCTGTCGAGGCTTTGCCCGCGGCCGGCCAGCCATTCAGTGACGCGGCTGATTTTGCCTGCACCCAAGGCCGGCACGCCGCGCAGCCGCCCGGTGGCACGGCCGCCGGCATCAAACTCGAGCTGCGTCGCAATCAGATGATCGATGCCAAAAGCGCGCGCGATCGGCGCGGTGACGAAGTCGTTGGTCGCGGTGGCGATGGCCAGCAAGTCGCCTTGCGCGCGATGCCGCTCGACGAGCGCGATCGCTTCGGCGCGCAACTGCGGCCGGATGATTTCGTCGGTGTAGCGCGCCGACATGGCGGCGATCTCGGCAGCACTGCGCTCGCGCCAGGCCGCGGTGGTGAAGTCGATGTAGGCTGCCATGTCGAGCCGGCCGGCCTGGTAGTCGGCAAAGAAGGCATCGTTGCGACGGCCGAATTCGCCGGCATCGGCCCAGCCGATCTGGACCATGTAGGCACCGAAGGCATGGTCGGAATCGATCGGCAGCAACGTGCCGTCGAGGTCGAACAAGGTGAGCTTCAAGCCTGCGCCTCCGCGTCGAGCATTTCCTTGAGCAGCGGCACCGTGAAGGCGCGCCGCTTGCTCATCGCAAATTCATCGAGCCGCTCGAGCAGCGGCATCAAAAAGCCGAGGTCGCGTGCAAAACGGCTGAGCAGATAGTCCAGCACGTCGTCGGACAGGAACATGCCGCGGCGGTCGGATTCGCGGCGCAGCACGGCGCGGGTCTCGGGCTCGTTGAGCGACGCCAGCGCAAAGATCGGCCCCCAGCCGATGCGCGTGCGCAGGTCGTCGCGCAGGGGCAAGTCCACCGCCGGCACATCACCCGCCGCGGCCCAGGGCAGGCCATGGCCTTGCGCTTCGACGAGCAGCGCAAAGGCGGCGTGTTGGGCATCGGCGTCGAGTTGCTGCACATCGTCGATGACGAGCATCGACCAACCGGGATCAAACTGCCAGGGCAGCGGCGTCGCGGGGTCGAACGAGCCGACGCGCATCCCGCGTTGTTGGCAGGCCAGCACCATCGCGCGCAGCAGATGGGTTTTGCCGCAGCCCGCTGGGCCCCACAGATAAACCGGCGCCGCTGGCGGCAGTTCGTCGGACAGATGCTGCACGGCCGCCGCATTCGGCCCGGGCAGGTAGGCCTCGAAGGTGACCAGCGGCTCAGGAGCCAGCGCCAGCGGAACCTGCTTCATCCGGTGAACAGGCGGCTGCCGAGATACAGCCGCTGCAGGCGTTGCAGCGCAACCAACGCGACCGCACTCAACGGCAAGGCGACGAGGATGCCGACAAAGCCGAACAGGTGGCCAAAAGCGAGCAGCGCAAAGATCACCGCCAGCGGGCTCAGGCCGATGCGCTCGCCGACCAGACGTGGGGTCAAGATCAGGCTCTCGAGCAACTGGCCCACGCCGTAGATCAGCGCCACTGCGAGCAGGCCGTACAGGCTGGCGAACTGCAGCACACCGGCGAGCAGCGCCAGCGCCAGACCCAGGCCAAAGCCGAGATAAGGAATGAATACCGCCAGGCCCGTAAACACGCCGACCGGCAGCGCAAGCTCGAAGCCGGCGAGCATCAACGCGGCGGCGTAATAAACCGCCAGCACGAGCATCACCAGCAATTGGCCGCGCAGGTACTGGCCGAGCACGGCGTCGCATTCATCGAGAAAGCCGATCACGCCATCCCGCAGTCGCGGCGGCATCAGCGACTGGACACGTTCGACCAGCCGCGGCCAGTCCATCAACAAGTAAAACAGCACCACCGGCACGAGGATCGCATTGCCGACGATGGCCAGCACGAAGCTGCCGCCGATGCGCGCCGAGCTGAGCGCCGTGGCCAGCCACTCTTCGATATTGGCGTCGAGGTATTTGACGACAAAGGCCTTGATGCTGGCGACATCCAGCGCCACCGTGATGCCATGCGCTGCGAGCCACGGCGCGACGGTCTGGTTGAGCTTGTCGGCGAGCAGCGGGATCTGCGCTTTGAGCAGCGGGATTTCTTTCGACAGGATCGGCACGATGAGCAGCATCAACGCCAGCAGCGCGAAGATGGCCCCGACCTCGACGACGAGCACCGCCAACAGCCGCGGCAGCCGCCGCGCGGCCAGCCGCTCGACCGCCGGGTGCAGCGCATAGGCGAGGATCGCGCCGACCAGAAACGGCGTCAGCACCGGCGCCAGCAGCCAGAGCAAAAAGACCGCCGCCGCGGCGATGCCGAGCCAACTGAGGGTGCGGCGCTGGGCCGGCGAGATCGTGCTCATCTTGTCGTCGGCGACCTAGTGCAGACGCGGTAGACGCGGTTGGCGCGGTTGGCGCGACGGTCGCCGTGTCGGCTCCGGGTCGCCGTTGAGGGCGCGCAGGCGGTCACGCACGGCGGGCGCGTCATCGGCGTCGGCACAATGCTCGAGGTAGGCCGCGAGGTCGACTGCTGCGGCCTCGTCGGCGCCCAACTCGGCGAGCGCCAGGCCGCGGTCGCGCCGCTCGTCCCAGGCCTGCGGCAGCAGGATCACCAGGCGCTGCTGGACAGCAATCAGGCGGCCCCAGTCCTGCGCGGTGCGGTGGACTTCTTTTAAGTTGCGCAGCAGCCGCGCGAGCACGTCGCGCGGCGCCGCGGCTTGCAAAAACAAACCCAGCGGCGCTTCAAAATCGCCCACCAGCCCGCGTTGGCGGCGGTAAGGCGCCAGGCGCTCGTCGAGGTCTTCGCGCGACAGTGACTGGCCGGTGAAGGGGTCGACGATGACCTCGCCGCGCGGCATGCGCACCTTGACCAAAAAGTGGCCTGGGAAGCTCACGCCACGTGCTGTCAAACCGGCTTGCTGGGCAAATTCGACATACAGCAGCGCCAGCGTGATCGGGATGCCGCGCCGGGTGGCCAGCACCTCGTGGATCAGGCTGTTGCGCGGGTCGTAGTAGTCGTTGACGTTGCCTGCAAAACCGAGCTCGGCATAAAAGTAGCGGTTCAGCGTGCGCAGCCGCTGCAGCGGCGGCGCGTCCTGGGGCAGGCGCTGCTTCAGGCGCGCCGCGAGGGCGTCGATCTGGATCAGCAGCGTCTGCGAGTCGAGCGTCGGCACTTCGTCCTGGCCGACCGTGATCGCAGCTTCGAGCAGCGAAAAGCCGCCGTCGTCGGCCACCAGCGCGGCAAAATATTCCAGCGCGGTCGGGGCTTTGAAGTGCAAGGCAGTCACCCGGCGTCGGGCTCGTGGATCGGCATGGGCGGGAGTTTAAGGCGACGCTGAACAAGTTCCCGTGGACGGGCGATGCCCCGGTTTGGGATGCACTGCAAGGCGCAAACCGCAACCACAGCCCAGCTATGGCGAGGATTTGCAACGCCGCCGGGCGCCCAAAGCGGGGCAGCGCACACCCCGAGGGACTTGCTCAGCGTCGCCTCAGGTTCCCCGGCGCGAGAACTGGCGCAGGTTGATCCCCAGCGCCACCAGCAGCCCAAAATACAGCAGCGCGACACCGCCAAGCACCGCGGCCATCAAGCCCGCACGCAGCGCCCAGCGCGATTGCAAACCGATCCAGTCGATGCCATTCGCCGCCCAGGCAAGCGCGCCGCCGAGCGCGATGCAAGCGAGCAGCACCCGAAGGCCAAAACCCAACCAGCCCGCGGCCGGCCGGTAAGCGCCCACCTTGAGCAGCCCGCGCAGCAGCCAGCCGGCATTGACGAGTGCACCCAGGCCGATCGACAGCGCCAACGCCGCGAATCCCAGCCACGGCACCAGCACCAGGTTGAGCAACTGCGTGATCACGAGCACGACGATCGCGATGCGCACCGGCGTGCGCACATCCTGGCGCGCATAAAACCCCGGCGCCAGCACCTTGATCGCGACGATGCCGAGCAAGCCGACGCCCCAACCCATTACCGCCGGCACCGTCTGCGCCACATCGGCAGCGCCGAAGCGGCCGTAGTGGAAGAGCACCGCCACCAGCGGCTGCGCAAAGACGATCAGCGCGATCGCGCAGGGCGCGGCGAGCAGCAGCACCAGGCGCAGGCCCCAGTCGAGCATCGCGGTATAGCCGGCAGCGTCGCCCCGCCCTTGGGCGGCCGACAACTGCGGCGTCAGCACGACGCCGATGGCCACACCGAGCAGCGCCGACGGGAACTCCATCAGCCGGTCGGCATAGGTCAGCCAAGACACCGCACCGACCGCAAGATGCGACGCGATCTGGGTATTGATCAGCAGCGAGACCTGCGCCACCGAAACCCCGAGCAAAGCCGGTGCCATATTTTTCAGAACGCGGCGCATGCCGGGATGCGACCAGGCTGTTCGCAGCGCAGCAGGGGCGATGCCGATCCGCGGCAACATGCCGATGCGCATGAGCGCAGGCACTTGCAACGCCAGCTGCAGCAGCCCGCCGACCATCACACCCACCGCCAGCGCGTAGATCGGCTCGAAACCCTGCGTTGCAATCCAGGGCGCGAGCCAGATCACCGCGGCGATCCAGCTCAGGTTGAGCAGCACCGGGGTGGCGGCAGGCAGCGCAAAGCGCCGCCAGGTGTTGAGCACCCCGGCGGCCAGCGCCACCAGCGACATGCAGGCGATGTACGGGAACATGACGCGGGTCATGAACACCGCGTGGTCAAAAGCTGCCAAGCCGGACGCCATCAGCCAGACGATCACCGGTGCGCCGACGACGCCGACCGCGACCGTCAGCAGCAGCGCCCAGAACAGCACCGTGGCCACCGCGTCGACCAGCCGGTGCGTGACCTCGTCGCCTTCGGCGGCTCGGGTGGTGGCCAGCAGCGGCACAAAGGCCTGCGAAAATGCGCCCTCGGCAAACAGGCGCCGCAGCAGGTTCGGGATGCGAAAAGCGACGTTGAAGGCATCGGTCAGGGCGCTGGCGCCAAAGGCCGCGGCCATCAACTGGTCGCGCACCAGGCCGGTGACCCGTGACGCCAGGGTGAAGAGAGAGACGGTCGACGCCGCCTTGAGCAGGTTCATCAGCGTGTTATACTCGACAGTCTTTGCTTATCGTGTTTCCGCCCTTAACCGCGACCCCTGCCGCGATCTCCATCGCGACCCTCACCAAGTAGTCCATGGCCACCTCGTCCAAAGCCAAGAAAAAAACCGTCCGCCTCGCCTCGGGCCGCAAGCGCGCCCGCCAGGACGTGAAGCTCAACGCGCACAACTCGTCGCTGCGTTCGCATTTCCGCACCGTCGTCAAGGCGATCCAGAAAGCCGTGCTCGGCGGCGACAAGGCCAAGGCCACCGACCTCTTCAAGTCCGGCCAGAGCGTCATCGACTCGATCGCCGACAAGCGCCTGTTCCACAAGAACAAGGCCGCGCGCCACAAGAGCCGTCTGGCAGCCAAGATCAAGGCGCTTGCCGCCTGATGCACCGTTGACCGGCGCTTCGGGGGCCGCAAATAAATGGCCTGCGCATGCAGGCCATTTTTGTTGGCGCAGCGGGTTCTGCGTCGCGCAACCGGGGGCTGGTGCCCGCTATTGCGCCATCGGCGGCACTGGTGCGGCTGGCAGCGGCTGCACCTCAGCCACGCGCAGGTCGTTGTCGCGGGCAAAGCTCATCACAAAGTCCCAGGCCATCGGCTCGATCGCACGCAGCTCTTCGCTGACGATCACACATTTCACGCCGTCAACCACATGCGGCACGCAAAACGGCGAATAGCCAATGAATGCGCCGATGCCACCCTGCGCGCCACCCGGCCGGAAGCACGACATCGCACCGGCCAGGCGTTCGGCCCAGTCGCTTGGTCTGAAGGTCTTGCCATCGCGGGTGAGGCCCTGGATATGCAGTTGGCGCGGTTTGGCGGGGATCATCGGGGTGGAGCACAACTCGGCCGCGGCGTCGGGCGAAAGCACCACGGCCGGCCAGGGAGGACCAGCACGAATTGTGCCTGTGGTGGACGGTGACGCAGAGAGCATGGGGCTTGATCTCGGTTTGGGTGTACCGGTCGCCGGTGGGGTCGGCGGGTTGTGCGGTGGCGGGTGCAACGCGCTTCGATCCCATCGTCGTCGGCATTTCGCGCCCCAGCTTTAGAATCAAAGTCGGCCGGACCGTCGCCGCAAGGCAAGCACCGGCCGTTTTTCATTGCCCTGCCCGCTTGCTGTCCGCTTGCTGTCCGCTTTTGCGCCTGTTCTGTGCCCGAAGGAGCCGACGAGATGAATGCCCCCGCCGACCCCGCTATCAAGCTCGCTGCCAACCCCACCGCCGCTGCGAGCGCTGAACAGCAGCGCGCTATGCCGCATGTCATGAACACCTACGGCCGACTGCCGATCGCGCTGTCGCACGGCCGCGGCTGCTGGCTCTGGGACACCGAAGGGCGCCGCTACCTCGACGCACTCGGCGGCATCGCCGTCAATACCCTCGGCCATGGCCATGCCAAGCTGGTGCCGGCACTGCACGACCAGGTCAGCAAACTCATCCATTCGTCCAACTACTACGAAGTGCCGCTGCAGGAGCAGCTGGCCGCCAAGCTCTGCGAGATCTCCGGACTGAACGCCGCGTTCTTCTGCAACTCGGGCCTCGAAGCCAACGAAGGCGCGATCAAGATTGCGCGCAAGTTTGGCCACGACAAGGGCATCCAGCGGCCGGAGATCATCGTCTACGAAGCCGCCTTCCACGGGCGCTCGATCGCGACCCTGTCGGCCACCGGCAACCCCAAGGTGCAGGCGGGGTTCGGGCCGCTGGTTGAAGGTTTTGTGCGTGTGCCGCTCAACGATATCGGCGCGGTGCGCGAGGTTGCGCGCAGCAACCCGAATGTGGTCGCTGTCTTCCTGGAAACAATCCAGGGCGAAGGGGGTGTCAACCCGTCACGGTGGGACTATCTGCGCGAGCTGCGCGCCGTCTGCGACGAACAAGGCTGGCTGCTGATGCTCGACGAAGTTCAGTGTGGCATCGGTCGCACCGGCAAGTGGTTTGCGCACCAATGGGCCGGCATCGTGCCCGACGTGATGCCGCTGGCCAAGGGCCTGGGCTCGGGCGTGCCGATCGGCGCCATCGTCGCCGGCCCGAAGGCGATGAACGTGCTCGGCCCCGGCAACCACGGCACCACCTTCGGCGGCAACCCGCTGGCGATGCGCGCTGGTGTCGAAACGCTGCGCATCATCGAAGAAGACGGCCTGCTGCAAAACGCCGCGACCATCGGCGCGTTGCTCAAGGCCGGCCTCGAGCGCGAGCTCGGCGGCCTGAGCGGCGTCAAAGAAATCCGCGCTGCGGGTCTGATGATCGGCATCCAGCTCGACCGCCCTGGCGGCGTCTTGCTCGGCCGCGCGGCGCAAGCCGGCTTGATGATCAGCGTCACTGCCGACAGCGTGATCCGCCTGCTGCCGCCGCTGATCATGAACGCCGACGAAGCGCAACAAGTACTGGCCATCCTGTGCCCGCTGGTGCAGGCCTTCCTCGCCGAGAGCTGATGAAAGCCAAAGCAGTGAAACCCGGCGACAAATTGATCAAACACTTCCTGCAGTTCAAGGACCTGCGCGCCGAGGAATTTGCCTATCTCTTCGAGCGCACGCGCATCATCAAGGCGCGTTTCAAGAACTACGAACGCTACCAGCCGCTGGTCGACCGCACGCTGGCGATGATCTTCGAGAAGGCCAGCACACGCACCCGCGTCAGCTTCGAAGCCGGCATGTACCAGATGGGCGGCTCGGTCGTGCACCTGACCACCGGCGACAGCCATCTCGGCCGCGCGGAACCGGCGCAGGACACCGCTCGCGTCATCAGCCGGATGGTCGACATCGTGATGATCCGCACCTACGCGCAGACGATGCTCGAGAGTTTTGCCGCGCATTCGCGGGTGCCGGTGATCAACGGCCTGACCAATGAGTACCACCCCTGCCAGATCCTGGCCGACATCTTCACCTTCATCGAACACCGCGGCTCGATCAAGGGCAAGGTCGTGGCCTGGGTCGGTGATGGCAACAACATGGCCAACACCTGGCTGCAGGCCGCCGAGCTGCTCGGCTTCAAGGTCCACATCAGCACCCCTGATGGTTACGAGGTCGACCCCGCGGTCGCCGGCGTGCGCGACACGGGTTGTTATCGCGTCTTCAACCACCCGCTCGAAGCCTGCGCCGGCGCCCACCTCGTGACCACCGATGTCTGGACGAGCATGGGTTACGAAGCCGAAAACGACGAACGCCGCAAGGCCTTTGTCGACTGGTGTGTCGACGAAGAGATGATGGCCGCCGCGCAGCCCGATGCGCTCTTCATGCACTGCCTGCCCGCGCACCGCGGCGAAGAGGTCGCCGCTGAAGTCATCGACGGCCCGCAGTCGGTCGTCTGGGACGAAGCCGAAAACCGCCTGCATGTGCAGAAGGCCTTGATGGAGTACCTGTTGCTGGGGCCGATCGGGCAGGCGAATCGGCTGGACTGAAGACTTCACGGATCCGGGCGCGATGGACAAGCTGATTGACGACGCGCTGCTGATGCGCCTGGCCGCCGACCGCACTCACGACCTGCAAGACGAAGCAGCGCTGCGCAAGGTCTACGACCGGGGCCCGGGCGCGACCTCGATTGCCAAGGTCGCCGACCATGTCCATGCGCTCTATCGCCCGTATATCGAGGCATCGCCATTTGTCGTGCTGGCCACCTTGGGGGCGCATGGCCTGGACACCTCACCGCGTGGTGACGCTCCCGGCTTCGTTCACGTCGCCGCCGACGGCAAGACCTTGCTGTTGCCCGACCGCCGCGGCAACCAGCGCATCGACTCGCTGCGCAACCTCGTCCACGACCCGCGCCTGGCGCTGCTGTTCCTGATCCCCGGCTGCGGTGAAGCGCTGCGTGTCAATGGCAGCGCCCGCATCAGCGCCTCGCCCGAACTTTGCGCGCAGTTCGTCGTGCAGGACAAGGCACCTGCCTCGGTACTGGTGATCACCGTGGCTTCGGTTTACTTTCAATGCGCGCGGGCGATCAAACGATCCGGACTGTGGACCCCGGCCGCGCAGGCAGCGCTGTCTGCACGCGGTCCACTGCCTTCGCCGGGCGCGATCCTGCAAACCTTGAGCCAGGCCGAGATCGATGGCGCGGCCTACGATGCGGCTTTGCAGCCACGGCAGCAGGCGACGTTGTACTGAAGGCGGTCGCGCACGACCTTGGGCCCTCAGTAAGTCGCCCGCCCACCCGTGATGTCAAACACCCCACCCGTGGTGAACGAACAATCCTCGCTCGCCAGCCAGGCCACCATCGCCGCGATCTCGCGTGGTTCGAGCAGGCGGCCCATCGGGATCTTGCCCAGCATGTAGTCGATCTGCGCCTGCGTCATCTGCTCGAACATCGCCGTCTTCGCCACCGCCGGCGTGACGGCGTTGACGAGCACGCCCTTGGTCGCCAGTTCCTTGCCGAGCGACTTGGTCAGCGCGATCAGGCCGGCTTTGGACGCGCTGTAGTGCGACGCGTTCGGGTTGCCTTCCTTGCCCGCCACCGACGCGATATTGACGATGCGGCCGTAGGCTTGGGCGATCATCTGCGGCACGACATGGCGGCAGGTCAGGTACGGTGCAATCAGGTTGACCTCGATGACCTGGCGCCAGACTGCCGGGTCAAGCTCCCAGGTCGACGCGTTGCCGCCGGTGATGCCGGCGTTGTTGACCAGGATGTCGATGCGGCCTTGCTCGGCAATCGCCGCCGCCGTGGCTGCGGCCACCGCCACATCGTCGGTGAGTTCGACGACACGCCCGCTCACCGGGCCGAAACCCGCCAGCGCCTTGCAACCGGCATCGAGCCTGGGTGCATCGATATCCCACACGACCACGCTCGCGCCGGATTGCAACAGCCGTTGCGCGATCTCGAAACCGATGCCCTGCGCGCCGCCGGTGACGACCGCGACGCGGCCCTTCAAGTCGATCTGGTTCATCAGTCCATCCCTCTCAATGCGTCCGGCGCGTTGACCCGGCAATCGTTGATGTACTGCCGGATGATGCCCTCGAAGTCGGCTTCCGATCGCAGGCCCAGGCCGGCCGCGCGCGCTGCCGTCGCGCCGGTCGGCCAGTTGGCGACGATGCCGGCGATGCGTTCGTCGCGCTGCAGTTTGACGCGCGCGCGCACCTTCGGCCCGGCCACTGCTTCGAGCGCATCGAGCATCTGCTGCACGCTGACATTCAGGCCCGGCAGGTTCATCGCGCTGCGGCCGACAAACGCTTCGCGGCTGGCTTCGAAGACGGCGATCAGGCCTTCGACGGTGCGCTGCGGCGACGACACCGGGTGGCGCACATCGGGCGACACCGGCAGCACTGCATCGACACCGGCCAGCGGCTCGCGGATGATGCCGCTGAAAAACGAACTCGCCGCGCCGTTGGGTCGTCCCGGGCGCACCGTCACCGTCATCAGGCGCGCCGCACGGCCGTCGATGTAGCCCTTGCGGGTGTAGTCGGCGATGAGCTGTTCGCAGATCAGCTTTTGCGTGCCGTAACTCGTCTGCGGTGTGGGCAGCGTATCGTCACCGACGACCGCCGGGAAAGGGTACGCCGGGTCGGGCCCGAAGACCGCCACCGAGCTGCTGAAGACCAGCCGCGTCGGCGCGGCGCCGCCGTTGACGCGCGCACGCAACGCGTCGAGCAGCGCACGGGTGCTGTCGAGATTGCTGCGCAGGCCGAGATCGAAGTCGGCCTCACATTCACCTGACACCGCCGAGGCAAGGTGGAAGATCGCATCAAAGGGCTCGTCACGCAGCGCGGCGCATTGATCCAGCAGCGCGCCGGTGCGCGCTTCGACCCGCGCATCTGTGCGCAGATCGGCCGCGGCATCGGGCAGCGGATATTGATCGGTCAGCGCCAGCCGCGCTATCGGCCGGCCGCCGAGGTGCCCGCGGGCGAGCAACGTGCGCGCCAGACGCGCACCCAAAAAGCCGGCACCGCCGGTGATCATCACTTGCATATTTAGGCACTCCTCGATCGTGCTGGAACGGGCCGCTGCGCTTTAGCCCCCTTGGCCACCTTGCGGGCGATGACCCCGCCTTCTTGCAGACGCCAGTCGGCACGCTGCAAGTGCTCGATGGCGCTGCGGCGGGCGAGCAGGACGTCGCGCGCCGCAATCGCGTCGACGATGGCGCGGTGTTCGGCCCGCACCTGGTCCATGAAGTCCTTGCGCCGCGCCTCGTTGCCCTTGGTCACGCGCATCGCTTCATACAGATACTGCTCCAAGAAAGCGAGCAGGCGGCTGAACTGCGGGTTGCCGGTGGCCTCGCCAATGGCGCGGTGAAAGGCCAGGTCTTCGGCGACGCCGTCGGTGCCGCCAGCCATGGCTTCGTCGATGGCTTTCATGGCGCGCCGCAGGCTGGCGACCTGCACCCGCGTGGCACGTTGTGCCGCCAGCGCAGCGATTTCGCCTTCGAGCACACGGCGCAGTTCGACCACCTGCAGCACCGCGTCCATCGAGTCGAGCACCTTGGGGTCGAAGGCCAACGGCTGCTGCGCCGGCGCCGCAGCCACAAAAACACCCGACCCCTGGCGCGAGCGCAGCAGGCCGCGAGACTTGATCTGATGCACCGCTTCGCGCACGACCGACCGCGAGACACCATGATCGATCGACAACTGCGCTTCGGTGGGCAGCCGGTCACCCGGCTTGAGCGCGCCCTTGTCGATCTGTGCGATGAGCCGCGCGGCGAGCCGATCGGACAGGCGCTCGGTGACCAGGGGCTGGCGGGCAGCAGCCCTTTGCCGGGCTGGAGACGCGGGCGCCGAAGGAGCAGATGCGGTTGCTGATCGCGCAGCCATTTCATCAGGTTATCAGACAACTTCTGAGCCCCACAACGGGTAAGCACGGAGGCGGCGGGGGCAGCGCGCGGGTATCTTCCGCAGCCATCGAACCCGGCATCCAGGCTCCGCATGGCGAGTGTTGAAATTGCAGCGGTGAAAAAACGCTTCGGCGACGTCGAGATCCTGCACGGCGTGGATATCCACATCCCTGACGGCTCGTTCACGGTGCTCGTGGGGCCCTCGGGCTGCGGCAAATCCACGCTGCTGCGCATGATCGCAGGGCTGGAAAATATCAGCGCCGGCGAAGTGCGCATCGGCGGCGTCGTGGTCAACCAGATGCCGCCCAAGCAGCGTGACATCGCGATGGTCTTCCAGAACTACGCGCTCTATCCGCACATGACAGTGCGCGACAACATGGGTTTTTCGCTGGCCCTGGCCAAGACCGCGAAGACAACGATCGAGGAGCGTGTCAACAAAGCCGCCGGCATCCTGGGGCTGGCACCGCTGCTCGACCGCTTCCCGCGCCAGCTCTCTGGCGGCCAGCGCCAGCGGGTGGCGATGGGGCGCGCGATCGTGCGCGATCCACAGGTGTTTTTGTTCGACGAGCCGCTGAGCAATCTCGACGCCAAGCTGCGCGTCGCAATGCGCACCGAAATCAAGGAGTTGCACCAGCGCCTGCGCACGACATCGATCTACGTCACCCACGACCAGATCGAGGCGATGACGATGGCCGACCAGATCGTCGTCATGCACGATGGCCGCATCGAGCAGATCGGCAGCCCGTTGCAGCTCTACGACCACCCGGCGAACCGTTTTGTCGCCGGCTTCATAGGCTCGCCAGCCATGAATTTCATCGAAGGCACGCTGCAGGGCGGCGCCTTCAATACCCGCAGCGGCGCGCGCCTGGGCGTCGACGTGGCGCCGACGGCAAGCGACGGCCGGCCGGCGATCTACGGCATCCGCCCCGAGCACCTCGATCTGGCCGACGACGGCGCAGACGCCGAAGTCGTGGTCGTCGAGCCCACCGGCAGCGAAACCCAGGTCTTTGCGCGGCTGGGCGGGCAGGAGATTTCAGCCGTCTTCCGCGAGCGCCATGAATTTGCGCCTGGCATGAAGATCCGGCTGCGCCCGCGTGCGGGCAACGCCCATTTGTTCGACCCATCGAGCGGCCAGCGGATCTGAGGCCGAGCGAATTCAATACCCAAACAGATCCAACAAAACCTTGCCGACAGGAGACTCCCGATGACCGAACGCTACGCCCAACGCCAGCCGAGCCGCCGCGATGCCTTGAAGACCGGGGTCGCCGTCGCTGGCGCCGCCACCACCGCCAACCTGGCGCTGTTTGCCCAAGCCTGGGCGCAGGCCTCGCCGTTCAAGCCCGAAAAGGGCGCGGCCATCCAGCTCCTGCGCTGGAAGCGTTTTGTGCAAAGTGAAGAAGACAGCTTCATGGCGCTTGTCGCGGCTTTCACCAAGGCCACCAGCGTCGAGGTCAAAGTCATCAACGAGTCGCTCGACGACGTCCAGCCCAAGGCCAGCGTCGCGGCCAATACCAACCAGGGCCCGGACATGTTCTGGGGCCTGTACTCGCTGCCCCATCTGTTCCCGACCAAGGTCGCCGACGTCACCGATGTCGCCGCCTACCTGGGCAAAAAGTATGGCGGCTGGACACCCACCGCCGAGACCTACGGCAAGGGCCCGGCGGGCAAGTGGATCGCGATCCCCGTGGCCTACAACGGCAACGTCATCAACTACCGGCAAAGCATGATCGAAAAGGCCGGCTTCAAAGAAGTCCCGAAAGACACTGCGGGCTTCCTCGAGCTGATGAAAGCGCTGAAAGAGAAGTCAGTGGCGGGCGGTTTTGCGCTCGGCCGCGCTTCGGGTGACGGCAACGCCTGGGTGCATTGGGCGCTGTGGTCGCAGGGTGCCAACCTCGTCGATGCGAAGGATCAGGTCATCATCAATTCACCCGAGACGGTGAAGGCGCTTGAGTACATCAAGGCACTGTCCGACACCTTCGTCCCCGGCACCGCCTCTTGGAACGATTCGTTCAACAACAAGGCCTTTCTTGAGAGCCAGGTTTCGTTGACCAACAACGGCGTTTCGATCTACGCCGCGGCCAAGGCCGGCGCCGCCAAGGGCGACGCGAAGGCCAAGGAAGTCATGGACGATATGAACCATTCGCTGTGGCCGATCGGGCCGGTGGGCAAGCCCACCGAGTTCCACATCGCCTACCCGATGATGGTCATGAAATATTCCAAGGTGCCCAACGCGTGCAAGGCCTTCATCGCCTTCATGCTCGAAGCCGAGAACTACAACAAATGGCTGATCGACTCTGTCGCCTATCTGACCCACCCGCTCAACGCCTACGACGACAACGCGGTCTGGAAAACAGACCCGAAGCTGTCGATGCTGCGCGATGCCGGCAAGCGCACCTTGACCGCCGGTGGCCTGGGTTCGGTCGGCGAAAAAGCGGCCGGCGCACTGGCCGACTTCGTGCTGCTGGACATGGTCACCTCGGTATGCACCGGCCGCGCAACGATCAAGGACGCGATCGCGGTCGCCGAGCGGCAAGCCAAGCGCATCTACCGCTGATGTTGCACCGGGTCGGCAGGAGCATGCAGACATGACCTCGCTGTGGCAGAACAAGAACTTCCTCGGGCTCTTGTTCATGGTCCCGGCGGCGGCGTTCCTGCTGCTGTTCCTGCTGTACCCGCTCGGCTTGGGCATCTGGCTGTCTTTCACCGACGCCAAGATCGGCACGCCGGGGCAGTTTGTCGGCCTTGAGAACTACGAGTGGATCATCGGCGACAGCAAGTTCCAGACGGCGGTGTTTTTCACCATCTTCTATACGCTGATCGCCAGCATCATCAAGTTTGCCGTCGGCCTGTACCTGGCGATCCTGCTCAACGAAAAACTGCCCTTCAAATCGATCATCCGCGCGATCGTGCTGGTGCCCTTCATCGTGCCCACGGTGCTGTCGGCGATTGCTTTTTGGTGGATCTTCGACCCGCAGTTCTCGGTCATCTCCTGGTCACTGCGCAAGCTGGGCTGGATCAGCGGCAATATCAATTTCCTGGGTGATGTCTGGAACTCGCGCTTCTCGGTCATCTTTGCCAATGTCTGGCGCGGTGTGCCCTTCGTCGCGATCACCCTGCTCGCCGGTTTGCAGACCGTGCCAGCCTCGCTGTACGAAGCCGCCACGCTCGACGGCGCAACGCCCTGGCAGATGTTCACCAAGATCACCTACCCGCTGCTGACGCCGATCATCGCGGTGGTGATGACGTTTTCGGTGCTCTTCACGTTCACCGACTTCCAGCTCATCAAGGTGCTGACCAATGGCGGCCCGGCCGGCGCCACCGAGCTGATGGCCACGATGAGCTACAACACCGCGATCCTGGGCGGGCGCATCGGCGAAGGCGCGGCGATCTCGACCGCGATGGTGCCCTTCCTGCTCGCCGCGATCATGGTGTCGTGGTTCGGCTTGCAACGCCGCAAATGGCAAGCCGGGAGTGACAACAATGAATGAGACTCCCAACCCCTCGCGGGTGGCCAAGGCGGCCGCGCTTTCGGAGTCCGACAACAGCGAAGGCATGAGCTTCCTGTCGACGCTGCCGCAGCGCGTGGTGCGGGTCTACATGCCGCTGTCGGTGATCTTCGTCGTCTTGCTGTTCCCGTTTTACTGGATGACGATGACGGCGGTGAAGCCGAAGGAGCATCTGCTCGACCTCGACGCGCACAACCCGTTTTACACGCTCACCCCCACCTTCGAGCACATCAGCGACCTGCTCTTCAAGACCGACTACCCGCAGTGGTTGTGGAACACGATGTTCATCGCCGTGTCGGCGACGATCCTGTCGCTGATCGCGAGTGTTTTTGCGGCCTACGCGATCACGCGCATCCGCTACCGCGGCGCGCAGTGGGTCGGTGGCGGCATCTTCCTGGCCTACCTGGTGCCGCCGTCGATCCTGTTCATCCCCTTGAGCACCGTCGTCTTCCAGTACGGCCTCTTCGACACGCCGTTTGCGCTGATCCTCACCTACCCGACGATCCTGATCCCGTTTTCGACCTGGCTGCTGATGGGCTACTTCAAGACCATCCCCTACGAGCTCGAAGAATGTGCGCTCGTCGATGGCGCCAACCGCTGGCAGATCCTGACCAAGATCGTGCTGCCGCTGGCGGTGCCGGGGCTGATCTCGGCTTCGATCTTCTGCCTCACGCTGTGCTGGAACGAGTTCATCTACGCGTTGACCTTCATCAACAGCACCGAGAAAAAGACGGTGCCAGTGGCGATCCTGTCGGCCTTCACCGATGGTGACCAATACCGCTGGGGTTCGCTGATGGCCGGGGCGCTGGTGGGATCGTTGCCGCTGGTGATTCTGTATGCCTTTTTTGTCGAGCATTACGTGAGCGCGATGACCGGTGCGGTGAAGGAGTAAGCCATGCGCATCGGATTTATCGGCCTGGGCGCGATGGGCACGCCGATGGCCCAGCGCCTGGTCGAAGCCGGCCACCATGTCACCGGGTTCGACCTGCGCAGCAGCGCGGTGCAGGCGCTGGTTGCCGCCGGCGGCCATGCCGCAACGAGCGCGGTGCAGGCCGCCCAAGACGCTGAACTGCTGTGGTTGATGGTCGTCTCGGGCGAACAGGCCGAGAGTGTGTTGTTCGACGGCGAAGGTGGCAACAACTGCGCTACCTCACTGCCCCGCGGCGCAATCGTCGTTGCCGCCTGCACGCAGGCCCCTGCCAAAGCCGCTGCGCTGTCGGCGCGCTTGGGCGCCATCGGTTTGCCGATGCTCGACGCGCCGGTCTCGGGCGGTGTTGCTGGTGCGCTCGCCGGTACGCTGTCGGTCATGTGCTCCGGCGACGCAGCCGTCATCGCACGTGCGCGGCCGGTCTTCGACGCGGTGGCCAAGCGGTTCTTCGATGTCGGCGCAGAAGCCGGCATGGGCTCGACCGCCAAGATGGTCAACCAGTTGCTGTGTGGCGTGCATATCGCCGCCGCCGCCGAGGCGATGCATGTGGCAGAACGCGCCGGGCTGTCGCTGCCGGCGATGCACGAGATCATCAGCGTGTCGGCCGGCAACAGCTGGATGTGGGGCGACCGCGGGCCGCGCATGATGACCAGCGACCCGCCAGTGACGAGCGCCGTCGACATCTTCATCAAGGACCTCGGCATCGTGCTCGACCAGGGCCGGCTCGCGCGCCAGGGCCTGCCGTTGTCAGCAGCAGCGATGCAGATGTTCATCGCGGCATCGGGCCTCGGCCACGGCCAGGCCGACGACAGCCAGGTCATCCGCGCCTACCGCGCGCTCAACGGCGATGGCGTCAAGCCGGCTGCGACCAAGCCGCCAGGCTGATCGTCGCTTCACCTACGGACTCCGCCGATGACCGCAGCCCCCTTACGCACCGCGCGCGCCGTGCACAGCATCAGCAAGACGTCGCTGCGCGAAAAAGCGCGGCTGATCCGCCTGGAAACGCTGCGCATGACCGACATCTGCGGCTCGGGCCATTACGGCTCGAGCTTTTCGATGGCCGAAATCGTCGCGGTGCTGTATTACCGCTTCATGCAGGTGCGCGCGGCCGAGCCGCAATGGCCCGACCGAGACCGCTTCACGATGGGCAAGGGGCATGCCGCGATCGGCCTCTTTCCGGTCCTCGCCGATCTCGGATTTTTCCCGCAGGAGTGGCTCGACACCTACACCCGGTTCAAGTCGCCGTTGGGTGACCATCCGGATATGAAGAAGGTGCCCGGTGTCGATTTTTCATCGGGCTCGATCGGCCACAACCTGTCGGTCTCGGTAGGCATCGCACTCGGTACCCGGCGCCGCACTTCGGCCGCCCGCACGGTCTGCCTGATGGGTGACGGCGAACAGACCGAGGGCCAGGTCTGGGAAGCCGCGATCGCCGCTGCGCACTGGAAGCTCGACAACCTGGTCGGCATCGTCGATATCAACGCCGCAGGCTCCGACGGCGACCCGCAGGAAACGATGGCCACCGAGCCGCTGCTCGACAAATGGAAGGCCTTTGGCTGGCGCGTGCTGGTGCTGCACGACGGCCACGATATCGACGCCGTGAGCGCCGCACTCGACACCGCGCTGAACAAGCCTGATGGCCGGCCGACCTGCATCCTGGCCTACACAGTCAGCGGCAAAGGGGTCTCGTTCATGGAGCATGGCTGGCAATGGCATCTGGGTTTTCTCGGGCCCAAGGACCTTGAGCAGGCTTACAGCGAAGTGCTCGCCGGGAGCATCGGATGAATACGCCAACGGATGCAAACAGCCGCTGGACACCACAACCACGCGCCGCCGGCGTGACCTATCTCAGCGCCGAGGCGAAGTCCAAACTCGACTTGAGCGAAAGCCGCATCGCTGGCCTGGCCGACGAAGCGACCTGGGACATGGCCGCGTCGCTCGGCTTGTCGCCGCAGCTCAGCACCGGGCGCGTGCTGTCGGCGCTGGTGAAAGATGGCCACGATATCGTCGTCTGCACGGCAGACCTCGGCCGGCCGACGCAGGTCATCGGCTTCGGCCGCGAGTACCCCGACCGTTATTTCAACTTCGGCATCGCCGAGCGCAACATGATCGGCGCCGCGGCCGGGTTGGCGACCACCGGCCACATCGCGGTGATCAGCAACTACTCGTTTTTTCTCGCGCTGATGGGCATCGAGAATATCCGCAACGACATCTGCTATCCGGGTTTGAACGTGCGCATGGTCGGCACCCACTCGGGCATCGCGATGGGCTTTTACGGCACCAGCCACCACTGCAACGAAGATATCGGCGCGCTGCGTGCAATCGCCGGCCTGACGCTGATGGCGCCCTGCGACGGCAACGCCATCGAAAGCGCGTTGCGCAACACGATCACGCACGATGGCCCGGTCTATTTCCGCGCCGGTCGCGGCCGCGAAAAACCGGTCTACGACACACCGCCGCCGTTTGTGATCGGCGGCTCGAATTCGCTGCGCGAAGGCAACACCGCCACCGTGCTGGCGATCGGCAATCTGGTGTCGGCCAGCCTGGACGCCGCCGAGATCCTCAAGGCCGAACGCATCGACCTCGGGGTTGTCGACATGTATTCGATCGCCCCGATCGACCGCGAAGCGATCCGCCGCGCGGCGCGCCAGGGCATCGTCATCACCGCCGAAGAACACAACATCACTTCGGGCTTCGGCACGGCCGTCGCCGAGGTCATCGCCGAAGAAGGTTTGGCGGCCAAGCTGGTGCGCATCGGCATGCCCGACGCCTATTCGCTGCTCGGCCCGCCGACGCACCTGTACCGCCACTACGGGCTCGACGGCGAAGGTGTCGCCGCCGCGGTGCGGCGCGCGCTGGCACGTTGAGGCAAAGGGCAACACCATGCTGCTGAAAGACCGCACCGCGATCATCACTGGCGCGGCCAGCCCGCGTGGTCTGGGGCTTAGCTGCGCCAAGCTGTTTGCCGAGCAGGGTGCGCGGGTGCAGATCCTCGATCTCGACGCTGCGGCAGCGCAAGCGGCCGCAGCGTCGTTGCCGGGCAGCAGCCATCTCAGCGGCCGCTGTGATGTCACCGACAAAGCCGCATGTGATGCCGCCGTTGCCGCTGCGACCGCGGCTTGGGGCCGTATCGACATCCTGGTCAATATCGCCGGCATCACCAGCCCGCAGCGCCTGATGGAGATCGACGCCGAGACCTACAGCCGCGTGATGGACGCCAATATGCGCGGCACGCTGTACATGACCCAGGCCGTGGTGCCGGCGATGCGCGCGCAAAAAAGCGGCAGCATCATCAACCTGAGTTCGGTCTCGGCACAACGTGGCGGCGGCGTCTTCGGCGGCTCGCACTACTCTGCGGCCAAGGCCGCGATGCTCGGCTTCACCAAGGCCTCGGCGCGTGAACTCGGGCCCGACAATATCCGCGTGAATGCAATCTGCCCAAGCTTCATCGACACCGATATCACTGCCGGGCTGATGACGCCGGACAAGCTGGCGGCCATCATTGCCAGCGTGCCGATGGCGCGTGTCGGCCATGCCCATGAAGTCGCTGGATGCGCGCTGTTCCTGGCTGCCGATCTGCTGTCGAGTTATGTCACCGGCAGCGAGATCGATATCAACGGCGGCAGCCACATTCACTGATGCCCGGGTGCGGCGGCTGAGGCGACCGGGGGCGACTGCTTCAAGCCCCCGACATCAGCGCGCGCAGAGTCGGCACGGGCGTGGCCCGGCTCCGTTTATGGAATTCTTATGCTCTCCGCCGGGCCACGCCCGCACCGACTCTGCGAGGTGTGACGTTGGCGTCCCAACCGCGATCGGAATCGCGCGTTGAGTTGGGCTGCTCAGCGCCGACCCCGCCACCGGCCCAGCCGGGATCGGGGTGGCCGGCGCAGTGCGTAAGAATTCCACAAACGAAGCCGGCCACCCCGATCCCGGCTGCGAGAACAGCCCGGGCGCGGAGTGGCCGCTTTCAACGCGTCCCACAAGACTGGCGACGCGCTAGGAGAAGCTTGTTCAGCGCTGTGCGACGTTCATCGGCACCGCGTTCAAGCCGGCCATCTGGATTTGCTCGAGCTGCGCCCGGGTCGGCAGCACCGTGGCTTCACCACCACCCAGCACACCCAGGCGCCGCGCTTCGACGGCTTCGGCAACGACCTGCGCACGGGTCTTCAGCGACAGTGCCGCCTCGTGATGGATCACGGCTTCACCGCGGTCGAGCAGGCCGGCGATACGTGCTTCGATGGCGGCGTTGCGCACGTCGTCACGCGTCAGAGTTGACATCGTGCTGGCGGGCGAATCAAGCGTCGCCTCGGCGGCGAGCGCGGCACCGCTGGTGGACAGCGCGGCAAGGGCGGCAAGGGCAGTGAGGGCGGAAAAAACAGACTTGGCGTTCATGGCGGTTTCCTTTCAAGGAGGTGGATGAAGAAGCGAACGTGCTCTTCAGTCGCCTAAACGCCGCCCGGATTACGCGCTGGCCAAGAGTTGATCTCGATGTGATCAGCTTGTGATCTTGGCGGCGACCTTGCCCGGCGCCTTGCCCGGCACGCGACGCGCCGCCAGCTTCTGCGGCGGTGCGGCCACCGACGGCAGCCGGCGCCGCGACACCAACGCCGCATCGATATCGGCCCGCGCGCTGTCGATCAAGGCCAGGCTCGCACGTTCGGCCTTGGCCGGGTTGCGCGCGATGACCGCGTCGAGCACCGCGCGGTGCAGCGGGATCGATAGCGCCGGGCTGTCGGGGCGCGAGGTGCTGATCTCGAAGCTCGTGCGCAGCAACGCGCCAAGCGCCTTGCTCATCTGCACCAGCATGCGGTTGTGGCAGGCGCGCATCAGGCCTTGATGGAAACGCAGATCGTGCAGCACGTAGTCGCCACCGTCGTCGATCGCGGCCTGCATGCCGGCCAGCGCCGCTTCGAGGTCGGCGATGTCCTGCGCCGTCGCGCGCTGCGCCGCCAGGCGCACGGCGGCCGGCTCGACGATGCGGCGCAGCTCTTGCAGGTCACGCAAAAACTCGCGTGTCAGCCCGGCCTTGCCCTGCCACGTCACGACATCGGGGTCGAACCAGTTCCACTGCTCGGCAGGCAGCACCCGCGTGCCGAGTTTTGGGCCGGTGATGACCAGGCCCTTGGCGACCAGCGACTTGACGGCCTCGCGCACCACCGTGCGGCTGACGCCGAGTTCTTCGCACAGCGTCGGCTCGGGCGGCATGCTGCCGCCGGGTGCGTAACGGCCGGCGACGATCGCCTCGCCGAGGGTGTCCAGCGTGTGGCCGTGGACGTTTTTGATCGTCATGCGCGCGCGCCCGTGCGGACTCTCAAGCGCGCAGGAAGAGCGTGACCAAGGGGTCGGCGCCGACCTGCCGGCTCCAGTGGCCATGCACCGCGGCATCAAATATCGCGCCGTCGGGCAGCCGGTCGTCAGAGAAAAAATGCCCACCCGGTGCAAAGATGCGCGAGCTGCCATCTTGCAGGCCGATCTCCATCTGCCCGCCGAGGATGAAAACCCATTGCGGCGTGGTGGTGCAGTGGAATTCGCTGCGAAAACCGACCGGGCTGTGGCGCAACTGGTAGCCGCCACTGGGCTGCAGCGCCGACAACATCGCCTGCGGTTTGCCTTCGTTCAGCGGCAGTGCTTCTTCGCGGAAACGAGCGCGCCCGTCGCCATCGGTGAAGAGGATGACTTGTGTGAAGTTCATAGGCTTGCGGTGACCCCGCCGTCGACATAGAGGATGTGGCCGTTGACAAACTTCGACGCGTCGCTGGCGAGAAACACCGCCGCCGGTGCCAGGTCTTCGACATCGCCCCAGCGCCGGCTGGGTGTGCGTGCAACGAGCCAGCTGTTGAACTTGTCGTCGGCAACGAGCGCGGCCGTCAGCTCGGTCTTGAAATAGCCCGGCCCCAGGCCGTTGACATTGATGCCATGCGGCCCGAGGTCGATCGCCATCGCCTTGGTCAGCATCTTGGCCGCGCCCTTGCTCGCGGTGTAGGCCGAGGTGCCGGGCCGGCCGAGCTCGCTCATCACCGAGCAGATATTGATGATGCGGCCGCGCCCGCGCGGCACCATGCGCTTGGCCACCGCCTGGCCGACGACAAACAGGCCGTTCAGGTTGGTATCGATGATCAGTTTCCAGTCGGCCGCGTCGAGTTCGTGAAAGGCCGCACGCCGCGTCAGGCCGGCGTTGTTGACGAGGATGTCGATCGGCCCGACCTCGGCTTCGATCGAGGCCAGCGCCGTGTCCACCGCGGCCGCATCGCAGACGTCGAAGCCGCGGCTGTGCACCTGCAGGCCTTCGGCCGACAAGCTGGCTGCGGCGCCGGCCAGCCGTTGTGCATCGCGGCCATTGAGCACCAGCGTCGCGCCGGCCTGGCCGAGGCCGCGGGCAAGTGCGAAGCCGATGCCCGTGGACGACCCGGTGATCAGCGCGATGCGGCCATCGAGGCGAAAAGTGTCTTTGTCGATCATGTCGGGCTGGTTTGAAAATGGCGCTGCGCAATGGCGGCGAGGGTTTCGGGGCTGTCGCTGATATCCAGCGTTAGGGCTTGTTCTTCAGCCGATGGCGGCTCCAGCGTCGCGAGCTGGCTGTGCAGCAGAGACGGCGGCATGTAGTGGCCCTGGCGCGCTGCCACGCGGGGTTGCAGCTGGGCGGCATCGCCGCGCAGATAGATCCAGCGCAGGCCGGGTGCGGATGCACGCAGACGATCGCGGTAGCTGCGTTTCAACGCCGAGCAGGCCAGCACCGCACCGCTGCCGGCAGCGGCTTGCAGCGCAGCGCCGCAGGCCTGCAACCAGTCGCGGCGGTCGTCGTCGGTCAGCGGCGTGCCGGCGGCCATCAGCGCCACATTGCGTGGCGGGTGCAGGTCGTCGGCGTCGATGAACGGCAGCCCCAGCGCAGCCGCGAGCAACCGGCCGATCGTGGTCTTGCCGCAGCCGCTGACCCCCATGATCACGATGCTCGCCGGTTCATGTCGCGGCGCTTGATCCTGCTCGACCACGGCGCCGCGCCCTCAAGCACATTCGGGCACCGGCGACGGCAATCGCTGGCCGCCAAAATGTGCCGTCAGGTTGGCCAGCGCCAGGTCGGCCATCGCCTGCCGGGTCTGCCCTGTCGCGCTGCCGATATGCGGCACCAGCACGACTTGCGGCAGGGCCATCAGACGTGCCGGCACGCTGGGTTCGTTCTCGAACACATCCAGCCCCGCGCCGGCGATGACACCGAGCTCTAGCGCATCGATCAGCGCCGCTTCGTCGACCACCGAGCCGCGCGCGACATTCACCAAGATGCCCTTGCTGCCCAAAGCGGTCAGCACCTCGGCGTTGATGAGGTGGCGGGTGCCGGCGCCGCCCGGTGTGATGACGACCAGAAAGTCGCTCTCGGCGGCGAGTGCGGCAGCGCTCGGGTGGTAGCGGTAAGGCAGACCCGGTTTGCCATTGCGGGCCGTGTAGGCCACGCGCATCGCAAACGCTTCTGCACGTTTGGCAATCGCCTGCCCGATGCGGCCCATGCCGACCAGGCCCAGGCGCGCGCCGCTCATCTTGCGCGCCAGCGGCATCGCGCCTTGGGGCCAGTGCCCGGCGCGCACAAAGCGGTCGGCGGCAGGCAACTGGCGTGCCGCGCAGAGCATCAGGCCGATGGCGAGGTCGGCAACATCGTCGTTGAGCACATTCGGCGTGTGCGTGACGATGACGTTTTGCGCCTTGGCCGCGGCGACATCGATGCCGTCGTAGCCAACGCCCATCACCGAGATGATTTCGAGCGCCGGCAGCTGGCGCAGCAGATCGACGCCGACTCTGGATTCGCCGCTGGCGGCGATCGCGCGGATGCTCGGCGCGATGGCTGCAAACGCCGCGGCGTCGGTGTCATGCAGGCGGTCGTGGACCTTGAAAGCAGCACCCAGTTTGGGCGCCAGCAAGGGCGAAAGTTTGGCCACCGCGAGGACGTCGATATCGGACATTGGGGGTTCTACCGGAGGCAGTCAATCGTCATACCATATTATGCTCGACGCCGCCGCCAACGCCCCCGGGAAAGCCAGCAGATGAATTCCGCCGCGAAGAAAAAAGACCCGAAAACCTTGCGCAGCCAGGCCTGGTTCGGCCGCCAGGACCGCGACGGTTTTGCCTACCGCAGCTGGGTCAAGGGCAAGGGCGTGCCACACGACCAGTTTGACGGCCGGCCGGTGATCGGCATCTGCAATACCTTCAGCGAGCTGACACCGTGCAACTCGCATTTCCGCACGCTGGCCGAGCAGGTCAAGATCGGTGTCTACGAGGCGGGTGGTTTCCCGCTCGAATTTCCGGTGATGTCGCTCGGCGAGACGCTGCTGCGGCCAACCGCAATGCTCTACCGCAACCTGGCGAGCATGGATGTCGAAGAGAGCATCCGCGGCAACCCGATCGACGGCGTGGTGCTGCTGATGGGCTGCGACAAGACGACGCCGTCGCTGCTGATGGGCGCGGCGAGTGTCGACCTGCCGACGATCGGCGTCAGCGGCGGGCCGATGCTCAACGGCAAATGGCGCGGCCAGGAACTCGGCTCGGGCACGGGCGTCTGGAGCATGAGCGAGCAGGTGCGCGCCGGTACGCTCAAACTTGCCGACTTCTTCGAGGCCGAGAGCTGCATGCACCGCAGCCACGGCCATTGCATGACGATGGGCACCGCGAGCACGATGGCCTCGATGGTCGAAGCGCTGGGTGTCGGCCTTCCCGGCAACGCGGCTTATCCGGCGGTCGACGGCCGGCGCAATGTGATCGCGCGCAACGCCGGCCGGCGCATTGTCGACATGGTGCATGGCGACCAGTTGCTTTCGCACATCCTCACCCGGGAGGCTTTCGAGAATGCGATCAAGACGCTGGCCGCGATCGGTGGCAGCACGAATGCGGTGATCCACCTGATCGCAATCGCCGGGCGGATTGGCGTGCCGCTCAAGCTCGACGACTTCGACCGCCTGGCCAGCGAACTGCCCTGCCTGGTCAACCTGCAGCCTTCAGGCCAATACCTGATGGAAGATTTTTGTTATGCCGGCGGGCTGCCGGTGGTGATGAAAGAAATCGCGCAGCACCTGCACCTGGATGCGGTCACCGCCAACGGCTGCACAGTGGGCGAGAACATCGCCGACGCGCAGAATTTCAACGCCGATGTCATCAAGCCGCTGGCCGCGCCGTTCAAAGCCAACGCCGGCATCGCGGTGCTGCGTGGCAACCTGGCACCACGCGGCGCGGTGATCAAACCCAGCGCGGCGACACCGGCGCTGATGCAGCACACCGGGCGCGCAGTGGTGTTCGAGAGCAGCGACGACTTTCATGCCCGCATCGACGACGACGAACTCGATGTCGACGAGACCTGCGTGCTGGTGCTCAAGAACTGCGGCCCCAAGGGCTACCCGGGCATGGCCGAGGTCGGCAACATGCCGCTGCCGCCCAAGGTGCTGCGCAAAGGCATCACCGACATGGTCCGCATCAGCGACGCGCGCATGAGCGGCACCGCCTACGGCACCGTGGTCCTGCACACCGCGCCAGAAGCGGCGGCGGGTGGCACGCTGGCGCTGGTGCAAAACGGCGACCAGATCACGCTCGATGTCGCCGGGCGCCGACTGCACCTACATGTCGACGATGCAGAACTTGGCCGACGCCGAGCAGCGTGGGTGGCCCCGGCGCCGGCCATGCAGAGCGGTTATTACAAGCTCTATATCGACCATGTGCTGCAAGCCGACGAAGGCGCTGACCTCGACTTTCTGCAAGGCCGGCGCGGGTCGGCGGTACCCAAGGACAACCACTGAATGACCACCGCACCCACCTCCAAGATCGCTGCCGTCACCGGCGCCGGCAGCGGCATCGGCCGCGCCTGCGCGATCGCGCTGTTGCAAGACGGCTGGCAGGTCGCGCTGCTCGGCCGGCGTGCCGACGCACTCGCCCAGACCGTCGTTGCAGCCGGTGATGCCGGCCCACGCGCGCTGGCCCTGCCCTGCGATGTGGCTGACGAAGACCAGGTCGCGGCGGCGTTTGAAGCGCTGCGGCAAAAGTTCGGCCGTCTCGACTTGCTTTTCAACAACGCCGGCGGCGGCCTCGCGTCAAAGACCCCCGACCTCGTCAGCGGCGCCGAATGGCGGCAGATCGTTGGTGTCAATCTGAACGGCGCGTTTTACTGCCTGTCGCAGGCCTTCAAATTGATGCGTGCGCAATCGCCACAAGGCGGGCGGATCATCAACAACGGTTCGATCTCGGCCTACGCGCCGCGGCCCGGGTCGATCGCCTACACGGCGACCAAACATGCGGTGTCGGGGTTGACCAAAACCGCCGCGCTCGACGGCCGGCCGTTTGATATCGCCGTCGGCCAGATCGATATCGGCAACGCCGCCAGCGAGATGACCGCGCGCATGGTCAACGGTGTGCCGCAGGCCGACGGCAGCGTGCGCCCCGAGCCGCGCATGGACCTCTCAGCCGTGGTCGATACCTTCATGGCGATGGCGCGCCTGCCATTGACAGCAAACGTGCTGTTCACGACCGTGATGGCGACGAAGATGCCCTTTGTCGGGCGCGGCTAGAGCGCAGGCTCGATCGCCGTGAAAATCACCGCCGCGCGTGTCGTCGTCTGCAGCCCTGGCCGCAACTTTGTCACGCTGATAGTCGAGACCGATGCCGGCCTCACCGGCATCGGTGATGCGACGCTCAACGGGCGCGAGCTGGCCGTCGCAAGTTACCTCACCGACCATGTCATACCCTGCCTGATCGGGCGCGACGCGCACCGCATCGAAGACCTCTGGCAGTACCTGTACCGCGGCGCCTACTGGCGGCGCGGGCCGGTGACGATGAGTGCGATCGCGGCGGTCGACACCGCGCTGTGGGACATCCTGGCCAAGGCCGCCGGCATGCCGCTGTACCAGCTGCTCGGCGGCGCCAGCCGCGACCGGGTGATGGTCTACGCCCATGCCAATGGCCGCGATATCGAAAGCACCGTCGACGAGGTGCTGCGCCAGCGCGACCTCGGCTACCGGGCGATCCGCGCGCAGAGCGGCGTGCCGGGGCTCGACAAGGTCTACGGCGTGGCCAAGGGCCAGGCGACTTACGAGCCGGCCGATGCCAGCCTGCCCAGCGAGCACGATTGGTCGAGCGAAAAATACCTGCGCCATGCGCCCAAGCTCTTTGACGCGGTTCGCCAGGCGATCGGCGACGACCACCACCTGCTGCACGACGTGCACCACCGCCTCACGCCGATCGAAGCCGCGCGGCTGGGTAAGGATCTCGAGCCTTATCGCCTGTTCTGGATCGAAGACCCGACACCGGCAGAAAACCAGGATGCCTTTCGATTGATCCGCCAGCACACGACCACGCCGCTGGCTGTCGGCGAAGTCTTCAACACGGTCTGGGACTGCAAGGCGTTGATCGAAAACCAGCTCATCGACTACATCCGGGCCACCGTCACCCATGCCGGCGGCATCACGCACCTGCGGCGCATCGCCAGCCTGGCCGCGCTGTACCAGGTGCGTACCGGCTGCCACGGCGCGACCGACCTGTCGCCGGTGTGCATGGGAGCGGCGTTGCACTTCGACCTGTCGGTGCCTAACTTCGGTATCCAGGAGCACATGCCGCACAGCGCAGCCACGGACGCGGTGTTCCCACATGCCTACTCTTTTGATGCCGGCTTCATGCACCCCGGCGAAGCACCCGGGCATGGGGTCGAGATCGACGAGGCGCTCGCCGCACAGTACCCCTACCAGCGTGCTTATCTGCCGGTGAATCGGCAGCAGCACGACGGGACGATGTTGGACTGGTGATGGCTTGGTGATGGATTGGTAACGCGCCGGTGACGTCCTGTTGAAGCGGCTGCACCCTTCCACCCTGCCGACCCTGCCCGCCGATGTGCGCCGGCCGGCATTTGACCGCAGCGCGCTGCGCGGCGGCATCGTGCACCTGGGCGTCGGCGCTTTTGCGCGCGCGCATCTGGCAGTGATGAATGACGATGCGATCGAAGCGGGTGCGGGTGCGGACATTAGCGCCCGGCATGACACCTTGGCCTGGGGCATTCGCGGCGTGTCGTTGCGCCAGCCGGCGACACGCGATGCGCTGACGCCGCAGGGCGGCCTGTACACCGTCGCGGTGCGCGACGGCAGCGGCAGCCGGCTGCGTGTCATCGGCAGCCTGCTCGACTGCATCGTCGCGCCGGAAAACCCCGCTGCGGTACTCGACTTGATCGCCCACCACGACACCCGCATCGTGAGCCTGACGATCACCGAAAAGGCCTACGGCCTCGATCCTGCGAGCGGCCTGCTGCAACACGAGCACCCGGACATCCGGCATGACATGCAAGCCGCCAGCGCGCCACGCAGCGCCGTTGGCTTCATCGTCCGCGGCCTGGCATCGCGGCACGCACGCGGCGTCGGCCCGTTGACGCTGATGTCGCTGGACAACCTGCCGGCCAACGGCAACGCCTTGCGCCGGCTGGTGCTGGATTTCGCTCAAATCATCGACCCCAAGTTGGCGGCGTGGACCGCAGCCAATTGCACATTCCCCAACAGCATGGTCGACCGCATCGTGCCGCGCACCACCGATGCCGACCGCACGTTGGTCGCTGCTTCGCTGGGTCTCGACGACGCCTGGCCGGTGTTCACCGAGCCGTTTTTTGACTGGGCCGTCGAAGACCGATTTGCCGCTGGCCGGCCCGACTGGGCTGCGGCGGGCGCGCGCATCGTCAGCGACGTCACCGCCTGGGAAACCTTGAAGCTGCGCATGGTCAACGGCAGCCATTCGGCGATCGCTTACCTGGGGTTGATGGCCGGCTGGCAGACCGTCGACGTCGCGATGGCGAAGCCCGCGTTGCGCGGCTTCATCGACGGCCTGATGCACGAAGAAGTCGAGCCGACGCTGGCCGCACTGACGGGCATCGCGGATCTGGATGTTGGCCACTACCGCCAACAACTGCTGCAGCGTTTTGCCAACCCGGCTCTGGCCCACCAGACGCGGCAGATCGCGATGGACGGCTCGCAAAAACTGCCGCAGCGCCTGCTCGGCACACTGCGCGATCGCTTGAGCGCCGGCCAGCCAATCGCGCGGCTGACGCTCGCCGTTGCAGCCTGGCTGCACCATCTGCGTGGTGTCGACGAGGCCGGCGTGGCCTACGCCATCGACGACCCGCTCGCCGCGCCGCTGCAAGCGCTCTGGCAACAGGTCTCGGCCTTGCCCAACGCCCAAGCGCGGGCCGACAGGCTGACCCGCTACACGCCGGTCTTCGGTGACCTGGCCGGCGTGCCGGCGCTGGTGACGCCGCTCGCCGCCGCGCTGGCGTCGCTGCGCCTGCGGGGCGTCGAGGCGACGCTGAACGAGATTGGCAAAACTGCAAGCGATACTGCAAGCGATACTGCAGGCGAGGCTGCCGGCGAGAGGGTTTTCCACGGCTGACCGGCACCCGCCCAGCCCCTACGATCGCGGCAAATTGGCCTGACCAATTTTGGCCATCCTCCCCTATCCTCCCCATCCACCTGCGCCCGCCGCATGCCCCTGCAAGCCGCCGAACCGCGCCGCCTGTACCGCCACATCGCGGCGCAGTTGCGCACGCTGATCCAGCGCGGCGACTATGCCGTCGGCACGCGGCTGCCGGCAGAACGCGAACTCGCCAGCCGGCTCGAGGTGTCGCGCCCGTCGGTGCGCGAAGCGCTGATCGCGCTCGAGGTCGAAGGTTTTGTCGAGGTGCGCCCAGGTTCCGGCATCCATGTCGTCGCCCACAAGCGCTCAGGCTCGGCGCGGCGCATCGCGGCCAGCGCCTTCGGGCCTTTCGAGGTCATCCGCGCGCGCCAGTTGATCGAAGGCGAACTCGCTGCACTCGCCGCCGAGCGTGCCGACAAGGCCCAGGTAGTCGCGCTGCGCGAAACGATCGCGATCATGAAAAACGATATCGCGGCCGACATCGCACCGGTGCGCGGCGATCGGCTCTTTCATATCGGCATCGCACAGGCCGCCGACAACGGCCCGCTGCTGCGCACGGTGGGCGAGTTGTTCGACGAGCGCCACAACCCGGTCTTTGAGCAACTGGGCCAGCATTTCGAAAATGGCCGCAGCTGGCGCAAAGCCGTACTCGAACACCAGGCCGTGGTTGCGGCCATCGCCAAAGGTGACGCCGACGCGGCGCGGCTGACGATGCACCTGCACCTGCAACATTCACAAGACCGCCTCGCGCGGGCGTGGCCGCAGCCGGCCGCGGCCCCCAAAGCGGCCGGGGGTTGGTTGTCGCCGTATCGGCGGCACCCCCCCCATGTTACAGGCCCCCCCCCACACCCCCC
>JANPDN010000004.1:0-12935 GCA_031431555.1 Rubrivivax sp. | reverse complement strand
GGGCGCTACCGCCGCCGGCCTGCTGGCCAGCGTGCGCGGCGGCGGCCTGGGCGCGGTGTTGCTGGCGCTGCTTGGCTGGGCCGTGCTGACGGCGCTGGCCTCGGGTGTTGTGCGCGGCCTGCGCCTGACCCAGGCCCAGGCACCGCGGCCTCCGATCGCGGCGGCCGCAATAGGCGCCCTCTGCGCTGGAATGGTGCTCGGCGACCCGGGGGACCTGCAAGCGCTGGCCTGGCGCTTGGCGATGTTCGTCACTGCCGTAGCGCTGCTGTTGATCAGCTTGCAACGGCTTGTGGCTGCTGGCACACCGCGACCTGGTTGTCGCGCGGGCCTGTTCGACTGCTCGCTACCGGCCTGGCCGGCGGGCGCATGGCGCGACAGGGGGCAGTGGCCGATCCTGCTCGCCGGCCTGGCGATGCTGCCGATGATGGCCGCGTTGCCGCTGATGGCCGACTGGTGCCGCGCGGCGCAAGTGCCGCCGCAGTTGATGGTGATGTTGCACATCGGCGCAATGTTCGGGCCGGCCTGGTTGCTGCAGGGTGCCATGGTGCGCTGGTCACCACATCTGCTGGCGGGGGTCTGTGCGCTGCTGCTGGCGGCAGGTGCCGCAGCGGCGCTATGGGCGCCAGCACCCTGGGACTTGCTGACGCTGGCGGCCGCGCATGGCGCCGCCTGGGGCTTGGCCTGGGGCGGGCAGCTCTGGGCGCCCGCCCGGCGCGGGCAGCAGGGCGGCTCACCGCTGCGCGCGGCGGCCGGTTATGCGCTGTTGACGCTGCTCTTCGGCATGCTGGTGCAGGAAGCCGGCGTGCGCGGCATCACTGTCGTTCACGCCATGCTTGGCCTCGCGGCGATGCTCGCCTGGAGCTGGTCGGCTACAAGCGAGCACCGCCTGCGCAGCGGCGCGGAGCCGCGTGCGACAACCGAGGCATCCAGCGAGTCTTGACGCGCGCCGTGGCGCAGGCCCGTCAGGCAAATTCCTGCCGGATCATCGGCGACATCAGCCGGCGAATGACCCAGCCGAGCAGCGCGCAGCCAGCCAGCGTGACCACGGCACCCATCACCCGCGACGCGGTGACAAAGCCGCCAAAAACATCGGCGGCTTGCGGCGGCAGCGCGCTGCCACGCAACGTGGCCGAGACCAGCGACTGCACCACCTCGTGTTGCAGCCACAGCCCGGCCAGGTTGGCGACGATGGCCAGGGCAAGCAGGCCGATGAAGGCCCGGCGGGCCCAGTTCAGGCGCATCAGCAAGCCGATCGCGGCACCGAACATCGCCACCGACACGACCATGCCGGCACCCATCACCCAGGGCAGGTAACCCACCAGGAAGCCGGTGACCAACGGCAGTCCTTGCATCGGATGGCTGGCCAGCAGCGAGCCGGTGCTGGCGTTTTGCACCACCGCGGAGATGCAGGCGAGCGCGCCGATGACGATGAAGACCCAGGCGGTGATCGTGACAAACAGCGATCGCGCGCCGACGTTGAAGGTCTGTGGCATGACTTTTCTCCCGGCTTCACGAGACGACAGCATCGAGTTGATGGTGCCGCGTGAACATGACAGGCATTTTTCTGCCGCTGCAGGCGTTTGTACCTCCCTCGATCGGGGGCTCTCCCGAGTTCAAGGGGGGCCAGGGGCCCTAGGACGTCACTGCGGCACGACAGTCTTCACATCTGGTGACGCAAGTCGACGAGATTCGGCAAGCACGGAGTTCCCGCGTTGCATCGGCAGTCTCCCGGGCCAACCGACAATGCGGCCACCGATGACGCCTGCCGATTGCCAGCCTCGATGAACCCCGGCGTGTTCTACGCCTTGCTGGCGTTCGTGACCTGGGGCCTGTTCCCGCTGTACTTCAAGCAACTGGCCTCGGTAAGCGCGCTGGAGATCGTGTTGCACCGCTCGGTCTGGTCGCTGCTGTGCATCGTGCTGATCCTCGTCGCGCTGCGGCGTTTTGGCTGGATGCGTGAGATCGCGCGCGAGCCGCGCCGCATCGGCGCTTTTGGACTGAGCGCGCTGCTCATCGCCGGCAACTGGTTTCTCTATGCGCTTGCAATCCAGCAGGCGCAGGTGGTCGAAGCCAGCCTGGGTTATTTCATCAACCCGCTGGTCAGCGTGATGCTCGGGGTGCTGGTGCTCCGCGAGCGGCTGCGCCGTCTGCAATGGGCGGCCGTGGCGCTGGCCGCCGCCGGTGTTGCCTGGCTGACTTTCGCCTCCGGCCGCTTGCCGTGGATCGCGCTGGCGCTGGCGCTGCTCTTCGGGCTCTACGGCCTGGTGCGCAAGACGGCGTCGCTCGGCGCACTCGAAGGCCTGGCGCTCGAGACCCTGCTGCTGGCGCCGCTGGTGCTGCCCTGGCTGGCCTGGTGGACCTTCGCCAACAACGGCGCGATGGCCCGCGGCGACACGCATATCAACCTGTGGCTGCTGCTCGGCGGCCCGCTCACCGCCCTGCCGCTGCTGTTGTTTGCGGCCGCCGCGCGACGCTTGCCGCTGGCCACGATCGGGGTCCTGCAGTACATCTCGCCGACGATCCAGTTCGGCCTGGGCGTGTGGGCCTTCGGTGAACCGTTTGACATGAAGCGGCTGGCCGGCTTTGGGCTGATCTGGGCGGCGCTGGCGCTGTACAGCGCCGACGCGATCGGGAGGCTCGGCAAACGCACCGCGCCAGTGTCGGCGCCACCGCTGGTCTCACCGTAGCGGCAGCGCTCCGGCGCAGCGCCGCAGCCGGCTCAGCCCGCCGTGCCTGCCGTTCCCGCCCGAAGGTCGCCCGCCAGGCTGGCCAGCGTATCGGCCGCGACCAGCGCATGCGCTGGATAGTTGGTGTGGTCGCAACCAATCTTGACGGCCGCACCGGCACGAATCGCATCACGCTGCTTGGGCGTGAACTCGAAGCGCAAGAAGTGCACCGCCGAGGTCTTTTCGTCGTTTTCGCGGTCGAGGTCTTCGTCGGCGATGGCGTAGACCCGCGCATGGCCTTCGACCTCGACAAACATGCGGTCTTCGACACCGATCAGGCGCGCCAGTTCGCGCTTGCGTTCGTTGGCGTCGGGGTACTCGATGAGCAGCGTGGCCTTCCAGTTGCTGCCGTCGGGCACCAGTGCGGCATAGGCCTCGATCTCGCCGCGGATGCCGGCTTCGTCGAAGATCTTTTCGATGAACAGCATCTCCTGGATCTGGCGCCGGATCGTGCGCTCGTCTTCGAAGTTCAGCGTCATGTGCTCGCCCAGATGCACGCTGCGCAGACTGCGGTAGGCGATCACTTCGGGCTTGCCGGTCTTGCGGATCTTGGCGTAGGCCTCGAGCGTGAGCAGGGTCTCGGGGGTGATGGTGGTGTTGATCGTCATGGTCGCTCCTTCAATCGTCATTCGGTGGTCATTCGGTGTTCATGCAGCCGTGAGCCCGTAGGCCAGGCGCACCAGGCTCAAGGGGTGTTGCAGCGCCTTGGCCGGCGTGCCGGCCTGGGCCATACCCTGCGCGATATGGTGGCCGGCCAGTGCGCAGTCGCTGCTGATGAAATCGGGCTCATCCTTGGCCATCGCCTTGAACACCGGCTTGCCGATCTTCATCGCCACCGGGTGCGTCGGCGTCTTCACGCCATAAGTGCCGGCGTGGCCGGAACAGCGCTCGACGGTATTGAGCTGCACCGCCACCTTCGACCCGATGAGCTTGAACATCTCTTCGGTTTTTTTGCCGATGTTCTGCACCCGGCCATGGCAGGGGATGTGGTAGCTCACGCGGCCGAGCGCGGTCTTGAAATCGGTCTTCAACAGGCCGTCCTTGTGGCGCGCGATGAGGTACTCGAAGGGGTCGAACATCGCCTCTTTGACGAGCTGCGTGTCGGCATCGCCGGGGAACATCAGCGGCAGCTCCTGCTTGAACATCAGCGTGCAGCTCGGGATCGCGCTGACGATCGCATAGCCCTCTTTGGCATAGCGCACCAGCCCCGGCATATTTGCCTCTTTGTGCTTGGCCACCGCGTCGAGGTCACCGAGCTCGAGCTTGGGCATGCCGCAGCAGGATTCTTTTTCGACGATGACATACGGGATGTCGTTGTGCGCCAGCACGCGCAGCAGGTCGTGGCCGATGCCGGGCTCGTTGTAGTTGACGTAGCAGGTGGCGAAGATCGCGACCTTGCCCGGCGTGCGCTGGCCATTCGTGACCACCGTCGCTGCGCTTTCGGCTGCGCTCCAGCGGAAGCGTTTTGTCGCCAGCTCCGGCATCCACGCATCGGGGTGGACACCGAGCGCGCTGTCCATCAGCTTGCGCGCGGTCTTGGTCTTGTTCACCGCGTTGACTGTCTGCACCACCAGCGGGATGCCGGCAAAGCTGCCGTGCACGTCGGTCGACGCCAGGAAGCGCTCGCCGGCCTTGACCTCGCCCTTCTTGAACTTGATCGCCTTGGCACGCAGCATCAGGTGCGGGAAGTCCAGGTTCCACGGGTGCGGCGGCGTGTACGGACACTTGGTCATGTAACACAGGTCGCACAGATAACACTGGTCGACGACGTTCCAGTAGGCCTCTTTCTTGATGCCATGCACCTCGCCGTCGGCGGTCTCGTCGATCAGGTCAAACAGCGTCGGGAAACTCTGGCACAGGCTCACGCAGCGGCGGCAGCCGTGGCAGATGTCGAAGACCCGCTCCATTTCCTTGAGCGCCGAGGTCTCGTCGTTGAAGTCGGCCGATTTCCAGTCAATCGGATGCCGGGTCGGGGCCTCGAGGTTGCCTTCGCGCATGGTGTTTTTGGTGCCGATGGGGTGGAACGTTGGAGGGGGCAAAAAACAAGGGGCACGCGGCCCCTTGTGGTGCTGCTGGGCGCGTCCGACGATCAGTCGACGAGCGCGTCCAGGGCCTTGACATAGCGATTCGCATGCGAACGCTCGGCCTTGGCCAGGGTTTCGAACCAATCGGCGATTTCATCGAACCCATCTTCGCGCGCCTGCTTGGCCATGCCCGGGTACATGTCGGTGTACTCGTGGGTCTCGCCAGCCACCGCGGCGGCCAGGTTCAGGCGGCTCGAGCCGATCGGCAGGCCGGTCGCCGGGTCACCCACCGCCTCGAGAAATTCGAGGTGGCCGTGGGCATGCCCAGTCTCACCTTCGGCGGTCGAGCGGAACAGCGCCGCGACATCGTTCTGGCCTTCGATATCGGCCTTGTTTGCGAAATACAGATAACGCCGGTTGGCCTGCGATTCGCCGGCAAAGGCGTCCTTCAGGTTCTGCTCGGTCTTCGATCCTTTGAGTCCCATGTCTGGCTCCTGGTGGCTTGAGGGGTCTGGTGCGCGCTGCGGGTGCAGCGACGACAGCGAAGGTAACAGCGCCGCGGGGGCCTGCCAATACAAAAGAATCAATGCCGCCGATAGCCGACTGCGATGGCCGGGGCGGGCAGCCGGCGGCCGCGCGGGCTGGCGACCGCCGGCGCCGCAGGGCAGCGGTGCGGCGCGCTGGCAGGTCAGCCAGTCAGCGCGTCAAGCCGTCAGGCCGTCAGCCCCAGCAAACCCAGCGTCAGGTGGTGCCCGCGTCCGGCTGGCTGCACCAGGTCGTCGAGCACGGTGAAGTGGTTTGCGCCGGCAACCTCTTCGCAGACTGGCACCGCAGCTGCGCCCCAGCGCTCGCCAATGAGACGGTTCTGGCGCAGGAACTCTTCGCTCTCATCGGCCCCGACCAGGCTCAGCAGCGGCGACTTCGGCGGCGCAAAATTGGCCGGGCTGGCACGCTGGGCCATCGCCGCGGTCAAGCGCAGGTCGGCCTGCAAAAACGGCGTGTGCATGATTGGCTTGAGATCGAACAGCCCCGAGATCGACACCGCCGCGGCGACCGGCTGCGCCGGCATGCCGGCGAGCACCTCGCGCCAGCGGCAGCACAGCATCATCGCCGCCAAGTGACCGCCCGCCGAATGGCCGGCAACGACGATGCGCCGCGGCTTGCCACCGCCAGCGCCACCACCGCCGCGCCCGACGTTTTTCCAGGTCCAGGCCAGCGCGCGTGTCGTCTGGCGCGCGATCTCTTCGACCGACACCGCCGGGCACAGCGCGTAGTTCGGCACCACCACGGTGGCGCCAGCGTCCACAAAAGCCGGCGCGACAAAGGAATGGTCAGACTTGTCGAGCGATCGCCAATAACCGCCGTGGATGAAAAACAGCACCGGCGCGTCGGCGTGCGATGCCGGAAAAACATCCAGCGTTTCGGCCGCCGAAAGGCCGTACTGCAGGTCAAGCTGCACCGGATGTGATGCCCGTGCCAGCACCGAGTCCGACGCCCAGCGCGCCAGGATCGCCGCGTGCCCCGGCACCCGCGCGCGGTTGTTGTACTGCTCGTCGAACCACGCGCCGTCGATGTTCGAATCCATGTCTGCTCCCGCTGCCAAGCGCTACCCAAAAGCGCGCTTGATGCGATGGTAAACTGCGGCTTTCAAGTGGGGGCGTAGCTCAGCTGGGAGAGCGTCGCGTTCGCAATGCGAAGGTCAGGAGTTCGATCCTCCTCGTCTCCACCATCCCGACATCCACGGATGTCCCAGGAAGTCTCGTGAAGTCTGAAAGCCCTAGAGAAATCAACGCTCTAGGGCCTTTTTTATGTCCCGCATCGTCCACCGAAGTCCCACCACTTCCGGGTTCACATTGCAGGAACTACCGCAGGAACTCCAGAATCTGACGCAACGACGCTTCGGAGTTCCTGCATGGCCCAGCACCTCATCGCCTCGAACGCAAGCATCAAGTCCATCAAGCGCGGTGATGACCGAAACCGCTTGTCTGATGGCGCGGGCCTGTACCTGCGCCTCTTCGTCAACGGCGGTTCGCATGGATGGCGCTTCGACTACAGCTTCAACGGACGGCGCAACACGCTGAGCTTGGGCACGTACCCGAGCACAAGCCTGAGCCTCGCGCGCAAGAAGGCCGACGACGCGCGCAAGTTGGTCAGCGCGGGGACCGACCCGAGTGACCTGCGCAAAGAGATTCGCAGCGAACGGACGTTGCGGCGCACGTCGGAGCAGCGCACTGCCGCTGGCCTACCGCCGATCGACTCCTTCGAGGCCGTCGCCCGCGAGTGGCATGCCAAGAGTGAGCCGACCTGGGCTCTGTCGCACTCGAGCAAGATCATCCTGCGACTCGAACAAGACGTTTTTCCGTGGATCGGCGCCAAACCCGTCGCGCCATTCGCCCGACGGAGCTGCTGAGCTTGCTCAAGCGCGTCGAGGAGCGTGGCGCCATCGAGACGACCCACCGCGTGCAGCAGAACTGCGCCCAGGTCTTTCGCTATGCGGTCGCCACCGGCCGCGCCGAGAGCGACCCGAGCCGCGATCTTCGCGGCGCCCTGACCCCGTGGAAGCCCGAGCACTACCCAACCTTGACCGACGCGCGCGAGGTCGGCCGCCTGCTGCGGGACATTGAAGCCTACGCGGGCGGCTTCATCACGAAGTGGGCGATGAAGCTATCGCCCCTTCTCTTCGTTCGCCCCGGTGAACTGCGCCGCGCACAGTGGTGCGAGATCAATATCGACGGGGCGGAGTGGCGCATCCCTGCCGCCAAGATGAAAGGCCGCGCGATGCACATCGTGCCGCTGGCCAAACAGGCTGTTGACATCCTGCGAGACTTGCAAGCTCTGACGGGCCAATCCTCATGGGTGTTCCCGGGAGTGCGCACCAATGGCGAACCGATGAGCGAAAACACCGTCAAAGCGGCGCTGAGGCGGCTCGGCTACGACCGAACGATGATCACGGCGCACGGCTTTCGCGGCATGGCATCGACGTTGTTGCACGAATGCGGCTGGCCATCGGATGTCATCGAGCGGCAACTGTCGCACGCCGAACGCAACGCGGTGAAAGCAGCCTACAACCATGCCGAGCATCTGCCGGCGCGGCGCACGATGATGCAGGCGTGGGCCGATCACCTGGACGACCTGCGCAAGGGCGGCAAGGTTGTTTCGCTTAGTGCTTGAGCACGCTAGGTAGCGCAAACAGCGGACCGCCACGGCGGCTCCTTCTCGACCCTCAGCGGGCATACCCGCCGCACCCCTCACCTGCATCTGTGCAGCGGTGCCGGCGTTGGGGGCCCTGCAGTGAGTTCACGCTCTCCGGCGGATAGCATTCAACACTCGGGTTCCAGAGTGTTGCGCCACTCGCTCGCACACGCCCGATGTGAAACGACGGACGGCGCACAGAGTCCATCGCACACACCGGACTTCATCGACTTGCGCGGCTGCGCTCCCGAGCCAGATGGCGGACGAGGTGGTCGCGCCAGACGCGGTACCGTGCTTCATTGGGATGCAGGCCATCTACGTAGTAGGCTGAGATCTGTTGCCCCTCTGGATCTACGAAGGCTGCGTAGAGATCCAACAGGCTGACATGAGTTGCATAACGCGGCCCCACTGCAAGTGAGGCGATTTCGCGGTTGACGAGCTTCACGACCTGATCATTGCGCTCGCGCTCGCCGGTTGGCAGCAAGGTCTGCAAGACGATGCGTGCATGCGGCAGCCTGGCGTGCACGGCGTCCAGCACGGCGCGTGTTCCTTCGACGATGCTCCTGACGACCGGCAGTTCTGGCATCCAACTGTTGTTGATCCCAATCAGCAGGACGACGAACTCGAGATCGAGTCCGGCGGCATCCAGTTGCCCGAGTCCCCCGGCCTGCTTGGGCTGAATGCGGTACAGCACATGCTCAGTGCGATCACCGGAGACGGCGATGTTCAAGGCCCGGTTCGCGCCGGCGCTCTCGCCAAACGACTCATCCCATTGCGCGCGGCCGTAGCGCACATCCTTGTGCCATGGGCTGTCGCCCAGCAGCCAGAAGTCGGTGATGGAGTCGCCCAGGAAAACGAGCCGCGCGGCTTCGACGTTGGCCCGCACTTCGAGTTCCTTGTCGATCGTGTGCATGCGTTGCTGCCAGTACTCGACCCGAGGCGCAGGCTGCGTTGACATGAAGGCCGGCTGCGCCACGGCCGAGTGGGCCAGCAGCAAAAGCGCCGAAAGCGCCAGGAACGTTTGCAACAGTCGGTCTGCGTGCATGCGTGGTCTCTTGGCGATGAAGAATGTGGCGGCGCGCGATGTGTACGGACGAGGCCGAATTCAGGGATCGATTGCCGGCTGCAAACGGCCGTCAGGCTCAGGCACCTGCACGGTCACGGGCTTCCTCGGACGGCGCCTCTTGCCGCTCGCACTGCATCTAGCTTGGGGAGCAGGGCCGCGCTCCAACGCGCATAGCCCTGTGCGTTCGGGTGCACACCGTCTTTGAACAATGCGGGGTTGCCGCTGCCATCAGCTCGCAAGAATGCCGGGTACAAGTCCAGCCAGATCACACTGGGCCCCGCTCTCTCTGCTCCGCCAGCAAGGCGTTGGTTGATGGGCGCGACCAGGTCGCGGTCGTGTGCCCGTTGGTTGGTGGGAAGAAGGGAGTTGACGACGATCGTTGCGTTCGGCCGCAACGAGCGCAGGCGGCGAATCACTGCCAATTGACCGTCCACCGTCAACCCGACGATGTCTCCCGGTTGCGACCATGTGTTGTTGATGCCGATCATCAACACGATGATCTGTGGCTGGATGCGCGGGTCATCCAGATGACCGAGGCCGCCCTCGGACTTCGGCAGCAAGCGGTAGAGCACGTTCTCGGTGCGGTCCCCGGCCACGCCAAGATTCAAGGCGTAGTTCGGCGACGTGCGATCGGTGTACGCCGCGCGCCACGTGCTGGCTTGGCCCGGGTCGCCTTCGCCCGCGTAGAACTGCGTGATGGAGTCGCCGACAAACAGGACACGAACGTCGGCGAGCTCGACGCCGCCGGTGATATCTTTGTCGATAGCCCGGTAGCGCTTTTGCACCCAGTCGGCTGCTTCGTCGATGTGCCGGGCCGGCTTAGTCGAATCGCTGCTGCGGGTTCCGACAGGGATGGAGAGTTTGGCCACGGAGCCGGACGGAGTCTGGCAGGCAACGAGCAAGGTCATCGCGAGGGCTGTGGCAAGCTTGACGAGGAGTCGGCTCATGGGCTGTACTTTCTCAGTGGGTTCGCTGAACCGGCCAGTCACCCAAGGAGCTCGGCGACAGCGCCGTGGCTGGCCTCGCATCGGAACACCAGGGCGGCCTCGCCTTCTGGCGACCTGTACTCAGATCGCACACGCTCGACCGCCTGCGCGACCCGGTCTTCTGGCAGCAGCGCGATGACACAGCCCCCGAAGCCTCCGCCTGTCATTCGGGCGCCACCCTGGTCGCCGGCTTCTGCTTGCAGCAGCGTGGCGAGCTGATCCACGAAGGGGTGGGTGATCTCGAAGTCGTTGCGCATGGACTCGTGCGACGCCGCCATCAACTGTGCGAGCCGGGCCAGGTCGTGGTGTTGCAGGGCCTCTGCCGCCGCCAGGACTCGTGCGTTTTCACTGACCACGTGCCGGGCCCTTCGCAACACCTGGGGGGCCAACTGAGAATGTCGATCGGTCAACTGCTCGATCGTGGCATCACGCAGGGCCGCAAGGCCCAGCCCGCGTGCGGCCTCCTCGCACTGAAGTCGCCGTTCGTTGTAGGCGCTGTCCACGAGGCCTCGACGCACGCGCGAATGCGCGATCAGCAGGGCCATTCCGTTCGGCAGCGGCACGGGCCGGGTCGCCAGTGAACGGCACCCTTGACGCGGCACGCGGTGCAGCCACGCCCAGGCTCGCGGGCAGGCGGCTGTTCAGACTCCTGCCCGGCGAGCCCGTCCGGCGGCGAGGACGGCTCCTCCCGTGGGAGGGGAGCGGGGTGGGGCGTGACCCTCTTTCACCGTCCGCGATCAGGCTCAGGCACCGTTCGCTGTGGCGCTTTCGCCGCTGCCACTCGGGTCACCTCGCGCGATCCGGCGCGATTCCGCTCCATGCCCACCAGCTCCCGCTGTGCCTGCTGCTCTGGCGGCTTGTACCGCACCCCGGGCAACCAGCGCGCGTAGTTGACGATGGACCCGCTGAGTTGGCGATCTGCCACGTCCTCGGACGACGCCAGCGCCTTGGCAATCTCGCACCAGGCCTGGGCTGCATCGCGGCGCGAACGCGTGAGCTTCACCGCCGCCTGCTCGCCTTCGCGCGGACCGGCGATGCGGCCGTCGTCTCGGGCCTTGCGATGCCAAAGACGCTCGGTGCGGCGGCTGCCGCCGCGGGTGATCTGCGGCGAGGCTTCGGCCTCGATGCCCCGCTCGCGCAGCTTCTCGGCAAAGGTCTCGCGCCAGTGGCGCAAGTCGGCCTTGCGGGGGTTCAAGCGCTGACCGCCCTTGCCTTCGGCACGCACACTGAGGTGGACATGCGGGTTGGCCTGGTGCGTGTGCAGCACCATCACGTAGCGGTGGTTGGCGAACGCCGTGCGCGCGAAGTCACGAGCGGCGTCGCGCACCTCGGTCGCTGCGGTGCCGGCAGGCATTGACAGCATGAGGTTGAAGGCTTCGCGCCGAGCGCTGCGATCAGGGATCAACGCGCCGGCGTGGCGCCATTGATCGGTCAGCGCGGCCACGCCGTCATTGCCCTCGCGCACCACACCGCGGTCGTCTTCTACGGGCAAGCGGCCGTTCTGGCTGATGTACCGGAAATGCGCGGCGATGGCGCCCATCCCGCGCCCGCCGCCGGTGATCTTGACCATCACCTGCGGTGCCCCGCGAACGACGGTGGCGTGCAGGCGCTGACGGATGGCACGGGCGCGGCCGCGCAAGGCCGCGCTGCTGAGTACGGCGTCCGGCGAGCGGACGATGCGGTCACCGGGGTAGAACAGGCGGTCGCCCCACTGCACCAGGGCGCCATCGACGGAGTGCGAGTTTGGCATCTAGGCTTCGGTTCAGGTCATGCGTGCCAGCAGCGCGGCGGCGATATGCAGGTGGCGCGCGATGTCTGCATTCAGGTTGAGCATGCGATCTCGCATTGGCGCGAGCAGCGCCAGATCAGGCCGCGACAGCGTGCGGACGAACAACGACACGTCGGCGGCGATGGTGGCGAGCTCGTCGTTCGAGGTTCGCAGCGCCGCGAGTTCGGCGATACGTTCGGCCGCAGGCATAGGCAGTACCGTGCGCCGGATCAGCAGCGCAACGACGCGAGCTTGGGACATCCCGAGCAGGGCAGCTTGGGTGGCCAGGGCGGCAGAGTCTGCGGCCGACAGTCGCACGCTGAGCTTGACCGTGCCGCCGCGATCAGGGACCGGTTCTGCGCTCGGCGGCGTCGCAGCCGCGGCGCCCGGCAGCGCGGCGATCACGGCTTGACGCGCGAACAGCGCCAGTGTCATGCCGCGCGTTTGAGCTGCCGCTCGCCTCGCATCGCCGACGGCGCACAGATCGATCGTCACCCGGTCACGCGAATTCGATGCCATGACGACGACGCCCATTCGGCGCTCTTGGCATCCGTTCGGCGGCTCGCCGCCTATCCTGCCATCTTTCTGTTTCAGCTCCCTTCACGCCGATCTCCATGAGTTCAGCGGTCTGTCTGCGAGGGGGTCTGACGGTCAGACCCCTGCAGCCACCGCTTCGTGATGTCTTCGACTCGGATGCGCAACGCGATCAATTCGGGTAACGCGACCTTGTAGGAGTTGGATGGCCAGATGCGGCCAAGTGCGCACTCCAGCCGATCACAAGCGGCGTTGGCCTGGGTGATGAGCCTGCTGGATGGGGACAGGGTCGCCGCGCTCGATGCGCCGTCGTCGGGCGACCTTCGCAAAGCCGACACCGTCGTGCGCGTGATCTCGGTCCCGCTGACCAAGAGGGCTTGCACGTGCGCGGGGTTGTCGGCGTGCAGGCTGGCGAGTTCATGCAACGTGCGTGGTGACGTGCAGCGGCCCGACTTCAGCGCCTGATCGAGGACGGTCGGCAGATCAAGCAGCGAGAGGTGGTGGGCCAACATGGTCAGGTTCATGCCGAGCCGCTTGGCGACCGTGGCGTTCGATTCACCGGCATCGACGCGGCTCTTGATGAAGCGCGCCAGATCGAGCGGCGTCAGGCCGTGGCGCTTCTAGTTTTCGGCGACTTGG
>JANPDN010000003.1:0-11876 GCA_031431555.1 Rubrivivax sp. | reverse complement strand
GGCATCGTCGCCGACCGCCTGGGCCGCGTGCCGCGGCGCGGCGAAGCGGTTGACCTGGGTGGCCTGCGCTTTGCGGTGATGCTCACGCGTGGCGGCGCGGTGCGCTGGTTCCGTGTCGCCCGGGTGTCGGCGCGTGAATCTGCCGACGCGGTCGCGCTGGCCGCACGCGCCGGGGGCAGCAGCAGCGGCGGCGCGGGCGCCAAGGGCGCTGGTTGAGCCTGGGCGCGCAGTCGCGCATGGGTTTGCCAGTGCCGTCGCCTGCGCCTGTGCGCTGGCAATGGCGCTGGCGGTTCGGCGTCACCGCGCTCGGCGCGTTGCAGACCCTGGCCTTTGTCCACACGACCCTGCTCTGGTGGCTGCCGATTGTCGGCGTGGCAGTGCTGGTGACTCGCCTCGACCTCGCCACGCCGCGGCAAGCGGCGTGGCTGGGCTGGGCCTATGGACTGGGCTGGCTCTGCGGTGGTGTCTGGTGGTTGTTCATCAGCCTGCATGATTTTGGCGGTTTGCCGGCGCCGCTGGCGGTGGCTGCGGTGGTATTGCTGAGTGCGGCGCTGTCGCTGTACCTGGCCGCCGCAGCGGCGGCTTATGCCCGCTGGCGCAGCCGGAGACTGCTGCCCGACGGGCTGCTCTTTGCTGCGGTCTGGCTGCTTGCCGAACGGGCCCGGGGCGTGATCTTCACCGGCTTCCCTTGGCTGGCCAGCGGTTACTCGCAAGTCGATTCTTCGCTCGCGGCGGCGCTGCCCTGGGTCGGGGTTTACGGCGTCGGGGTGATGGTCGCGCTGGCCGGTGTGTTGCTATCGCGAATGGTCGGCGCCGCGCCGGCGCCTTCAGGCCAGCGCCGGTTGGCGGGTGCCGCGTTGATCGTGCTGCAGGTCGCACCGCTGGCGCTGGGCTCGATCGACTTCAGCCAGAGCACCGGCAAGCTGCGGGTGGCCTTGATCCAGACCGGTGTGTCGCAGGACGAAAAGTTTGCGGTCGAACGCATGCCGGCGGCGCTGGCCTGGTTGTCGCAGACGCTGCACGAAGCGCAGGCCGACCTGGTCGTCGCGCCGGAGACTGCGGTGCCGCTGCTGCCGCACCAGTTGAGCGACTTCGCGCCCGGCTGGTGGGAGGCGCTTGCCGCGCACTTCAACCAGCCTGGCCGCGCCGCGCTGATCGGGCTGCCACTGGGCAGCTACGAGGCGGGCTATACCAACTCGGTGCAGGGCCTGGGTGGGATCGGCGGCCTCGTCGACACGGCTGCGGTGGCGGCGACCACAACCGCGCTGCCCTACCGCTACGACAAATACCACCTCGTGCCCTTTGGCGAGTTTGTGCCGCCGGGGTTTCGCTGGTTCATCAACATGATGAATATCCCGCTCGGCGATTTTTTGCGCGGGCCGGTCGATGCAGCGTCGTTCCAAATTGGTCCACCAACGGCACAACGCGTGGCGCCCAATATCTGCTACGAAGACCTCTTCGGCGAAGACCTCGCCGTGCGTTTTGTCGACGCCGCCAAGGCGCCGACGATGCTGGCCAATATCAGCAATATCGGCTGGTTCGGCAACACGGTCGCGATTCCGCAGCATCTGAATATCAGCCGGGTGCGCACGCTCGAATTGCAGCGCCCGATGCTGCGCGCGACGAACACCGGCGCGACCGCGATCGTCGACCATCGCGGCCGCGTCACGCAGCAACTGGTGCCCTTCACACGCGGCGTGCTCGAAGGCGTGGTCGAAGGCCGCAGCGGCATCACGCCCTATGCCTGGTGGGCCGGGCGATTTGGGCTTTGGCCGCTGGTGGCGCTGGCGATGTTGGTGATCGTCGGCGCGTGGTTAAGCGACCGCTTCAGCGCCCGGCGCGCACGAGCCGACCCGGCCGGGCCGCGCTGACGACACCCTCGCGCTGCACCGACACACCGTTGACCCAGGTGCCGACGTAACCCTGTGCGACCTGCAAAAAGCGCTTGCCGCCGGCAGGCAGGTCGTGCACCAGCTTTGGTGTGCCGACCGCCAGCCGCGCCGGGTCGATGACATTCAGGTCCGCACGCCGCCCGGGGGCGATCAGCCCGCGGTCGGCCAGGCCCAGGTAGCCGGCGTTGCGTGAGGTCAGCATCTGCACCGCGCGCTCCAGCGGCAGCTTGGCAGCGGTGCGGTTCCGCACCCAGTGGGTGAGCATGAATGTCGTGAAGCTGGCGTCGCAGACGGTGCCCACATGCGCGCCGGAATCGCTCAGGCCAAACAGCGCGCGCGGGTGGTCGAGCATCTTGCGCACGGTGTCCAGCGAGCCGTCGTTGTAGTTGAAGATCGGAAAATAAATCAGGTTGCCGCCGCCACCTTCGACGAGATGGTCGTAAAGCGCTTCGAGCGCGGTGCAGCCACGCTGTTTGGCGCGCACATAAAAGCTCGAGGCGACATCGGGTTCGTAGTCTGGCTCGGTGCCGCGAACTGCGCCGAGAGGAAACATGCGCGCGCTGATGAGTTCGATGCGCGCCAGCAGGATGTCGACCAGCGGCGGGATCGGGGTGCCGTCGCCCGCCAGCGGCTCGCTTCTTTCACTCAGGACGCGGGCCTTGCGCGCCGGCTCGCGCAGCGCCGCGGCGCGCTGCGCCAGCGGCAACTGGGCGACCTCTTTGTAACCCGGGAACCCCATGAAGGGATGAAAGCTCGCGTCCAGGCCGTTGATGACGCCGATCGCGCGCGCCGCGGTTTGCAGGTACAGCGGCAGGCCCTGTGCCACTGCGGCGTCGACGCGCTGCTGGATGGCTTTCCATTGCTCGCCGCCGGGGTCGCGCTGCAGCCAGGTCATCGACAGCGGCCGGCCCGAAGCGCGCGCGATCGCCTCGACCAGATCGAACTCGGCGCCAAAGCGCTCGGTGCCACGCAGCAGGTCAAAGTCGCTGACCAACTGCACAACCCCATGCGCCAGGCCGTCGAAGGCGCTGGCGATGCCCGTCAGCTCGGCGGCACTCGCTTCCGACGCCGGCGTTTCGTGGCCCGCCGAAGTGCGGTGGTTGTCGCTGCGGCCAGTCGAAAAACCCGCGGCGCCGGCCAACAAAGCCTCGCGCACGATGTTGCGCATGGCGATGATGTCCTGCGGCGTGGCCTGCTCCCGCGCCGCTGCCCGGTCACCCATCACCGCCATGCGTACCGGGTCGTGCGGCACCTGCACCAGATAGTCCAGGCTGTGCGGCAGGCGCTCGAGCGCGTCCATGTACTGCGGGAAGGTTTCCCAATCAAAGCGCACACCTTCGGCAAGCGCCACGCCGGGGATATCTTCGACCCCCTCCATCAACGCGATCAGCGCCGCGGTGGCGCGGTCTTTGGGCCCGGCGCGCAGCGGCGCGAAGCCGACACCGCAGTTGCCCATCACCAGCGTCGTCACCCCATGCTGGATGCTCGGGCTGAAGGTCTCGTCCCAGCTCGCCTGGCCGTCGTAATGGGTGTGGATATCGATGAAGCCCGGCGTGACCCAGGCGCCGCGGGCATCGATGCGCTCGTGTGCCGCTGCGGTGATGCGGCCGATTTCGACGATGCGGCCGGCCGCGACGCCGATATCGGCAGTGAGCGGTGCGCCGCCGCTGCCGTCGACAACGGTGCCGCCTTCAATGACCAGATCGAGCATCCATTTTTCTCCACAACAGCACCAGCGACAGGCCCGACACGATGTGCCAGATGCCCCACAGGCTGGCGACGATGACCATGCCGAGATCGGCGTTGAACTGCACCGCGATGATGCCCAGCGCGAGGCCAGAGTTCTGCATGCCACCTTCGATGGTGATCGCGCGGCGGTCGCGCTCGGTGACGCCAAAGGCGCTCGCGCACAACCAACCCAGCAGCAGCCCGAGCGCGTTGTGTCCGATCACGACCACCAACTGCGGCACGATCTGCGCGCCGAGCAAGTGGCGTTCACGGATCAAACCCAGCGCAATGAATATCAGCAGCGCGGCGACGCTGAATTTGCCCAGCGGCTTGTGGATCTTCAGCGTCAGCGCAGGCCAGCGGTGCGCGACCCACAGGCCCAGCAGCATCGGCACCGCGAGCAGCGCGACAAGGCTGAACCAGATGTCCGACGCATCGATCGCCAGCGCGCGCAGCCAGCCCGCGGTGACCGGATTGGCCGACACCATCCAGGTGAAATTCAGCGGCGTGAGCACCAGCGCGAGCAGGCTGGCCACCGCCGAGATGCTCACCGACAGCGCCGTGTTGCCACGCCCGAGATGGGTGATCACATTCGACAGCGCGCCGCCCGGGCAGCAGGCGACGAGGATCATCGCGGCCTCGGTCGCCGGCGGCAGATCGAGCAGCATCGTCACGCCCCAAGTGGCGCCCGGCAGCAGCACAAACTGCGGGATCAAACCGGCGACCACCGCGCGCGGCGTTTGTGCAACACGGCGAAAGTCGGCGATGCGCAATTCGAGCGCGACCGAGAAGACCATCGTCGCAAGGACCAGGCTCAAGATCAGCTGGGTGGTGGTCATGCGGCCAGCCTAACGGTGGCAGTTGCGTCACCACGCCGGGGTTTTCGCCACTTCGGTGCTACGTCGACGCGGGTCGGCCCCGTAAACTCGCCGCCTTTGACCCGCACACGCTCCCAGTACACCGAACCGCAGGCCGCGCCGATGCTCACGTTCCAGCAGATCATCTTGAAACTCCAGTCCTACTGGGATGCTGAAGGCTGCGCGCTGTTGCAGCCCTACGATATGGAAGTGGGGGCCGGCACCAGCCACACCGCGACCTTCTTGCGCGCGCTCGGCCCCGAGCCCTGGAAGGCGGCTTATGTGCAGCCGAGCCGGCGACCCAAGGACGGGCGTTATGGCAACAACCCGAATCGCCTGCAGCACTACTACCAGTACCAGGTGGTGCTCAAACCCGCGCCGGCGAACATCCTGGAGCTTTATCTCGGTTCGCTCGAAGCGCTTGGCTTCGACCTGAAAGTCAACGATGTGCGCTTTGTAGAAGACGATTGGGAGAACCCGACACTCGGCGCCTGGGGCCTGGGCTGGGAGGTCTGGTTGAACGGCATGGAGGTGACCCAGTTCACCTACTTCCAGCAAGTCGGCGGCATCGACTGCAAGCCGATCACCGGCGAGATCACTTACGGCCTGGAGCGGCTGGCGATGTACCTGCAAGGTGTCGAAAACGTCTACGACCTGGCGTGGACGGACACGCTGCGCTATCGCGATGTTTATCACCAGAACGAAGTCGAACAAAGCACCTACAACTTCGAGCACAGCGATGTCGATTTTCTGCTCGCGGCTTTTGGCGCGCATGAAAAACAGGCGACTTATCTGATGGAGCAGCAACTCGCGCTGCCGGGTTACGAGCAGGTGCTCAAGTGCGCGCACACCTTCAATTTGCTCGATGCGCGGGGTGCCATCAGCGTCACCGAACGCGCCGCTTATATCGGCCGCATCCGCAAGCTCGCGCGCAGCGTCGCGCAGAGTTATCTCGACAGCCGCGCGCGTTTGGGTTTTCCGATGGCGCCACGCGCCTGGGCCGATGAAGTCAACGCCCAATTGGCGCTGAAGAAGGCGGCTTGAGATGAACAGCCCGATGCCGAACCCGATACCGAATCCGCTGCCGAACCCGATATCGCAAAACCTGCTCGTCGAACTGCTCGTCGAAGAATTGCCGCCCAAGGCGCTGGCCAAGCTCGGCGCGGCTTTTGCCGCCGTGTTGACCGAGAGTCTCAAGGCCCAGGGCCTGGCGGCCGCCGATGCCGCGATGCAGTCGTTTGCGTCGCCACGGCGGCTGGCGGTTTGGGTCGCCGGTGTTGCCACCAAAGCCGCCGACCGCGCGCAACAGATCAAGCTGATGCCGGTGGCGGTGGCGCTCGATGCCAGCGGCCAGCCGACACCGGCGCTGCTGAAAAAACTTGGCGCCCTGGGTGCCGACGCCAGCGCCGTGCCGCGGCTCAAGCGCGCGCCTGACGGCAAGGCCGAAGCGCTGTTTTTCGACAGCGTGGTGCCCGGCGTCACACTCGCCGCGGGTCTGCAAAAAGCGCTCGACGAAGCGATCGCGAAACTGCCGACGCAGAAGGCCATGCAGTACCAGTTGGCCGACGGCTGGACGAGCGTGAACTTCGTGCGCCCGGCGCATGGCATCGTCGCCTTGCATGGCGCCGATGTCGTGCCGGTGGCAGCCCTCGGCCTCGTTGCCGGCCGCACGACGCTGGGCCACCGTTTTGAGTCGACGCTGCCGACCATCACGCTGCGCGATGCCGACAGCTACGCCGCGCAGCTGCTCGACGAAGGCGCGGTGATCGCCAGCTTCGAGCAGCGCCGCGCCGAGGTGCAACGCCAGTTGAACGTTGCCGCGGCGGCCGAAGGCCTGACCGCGATCGACGATGCAGCGTTGCTCGACGAGGTCACCGCACTCGTCGAGCGGCCGAACGTCGTGCGCTGTTCGTTCGAGCCAGAGTTTCTCGCCGTGCCGCAGGAATGCCTGATCCTGACGATGAAGGCGAACCAGAAATATTTCCCGCTGCTCGACAGCGCCGGCCGGCTGACGAATCGTTTTCTCGTCGTCAGCAATATCCAACCGGCCGACGCCAGCCGCGTCATCCAGGGCAACGAACGGGTCGTGCGCCCGCGCCTGGCTGACGCCAAATTTTTCTTCGACCAGGACCGCAAGCGCACGCTGGCGTCGCGTGTGCCGGGGCTGGCGAAGGTGGTCTATCACGGCAAGCTCGGCACCCAGGGCGAGCGCGCCGACCGCGTGCGCCACATCGCCAGCGAACTCGGTCGCCAACTCGGTGGCGCGACGCTGGCCGACCTGGCCGACGAAGCCGCGACGCTGGCCAAGGCCGATCTGCTGACCGACATGGTTGGCGAGTTCCCCGAGCTGCAAGGCATCATGGGTGCTTACTACGCGCGCCACGACGGCCTGCGCGAATCGATCGCCGATGCGATCGAGGACCACTACAAGCCGCGCTTTGCCGGCGACGCTCTGCCGCGGGGTGATGTCGGCATCGTCGTTGCGCTGGCCGACAAGCTCGAGACCCTGGCCGGCCTGTTTGGCATCGGCCAGTTGCCCACTGGCGACAAGGACCCGTTTGCGCTGCGCCGACATGCGCTGGGCGTGATCCGCATGCTCGTCGAACGTGGCCTGGCGCTCGATGTGCCGGGGCTGGTGGCGACCGCCTTCAAGGCCTTCCCTGCCGGGCATGGGCAGGCGCAGGCCGAGGTCGCGCACTTTCTCTACGAGCGCCTCGTCGGCTGGTTGCGCGAACAGGGTTACAGCGCACACGAAGTGGATGCCGTGATCGCGTTGCGGCCGGGCACGTGGGCGCAAATCCCCCAACGTCTGGCGGCGGTGCGTGCTTTCAGCGCCTTGCCCGAAGCGCCGGCTTTGGCGGCGGCGAACAAACGGGTGGCGAATATCCTGAAAAAATCCGACGACGCGGCGCTGGTCGATGTCGACGCCAAAAACTTTGTCGAAGCCGCCGAACGCGATCTGCACGCCGCTTTGATGGCCGCCGCACCCAAGGCCGACGCCGCTTTTGCGGCCGGCGACTACAGCACGTCGCTGCAGGCGCTGGCGGTGCTCAAGGGCCCGGTCGATGCATTTTTTGAAGCCGTGATGGTCAACGCCGACGATGCCGGCCTGCGCAACAACCGCATCGCGCTGCTGCGCTCGCTGCATGCGGCGATGAACCAGGTTGCCGACCTGTCGCGGCTCGCGGCCTGACAGGGCGAGCCGATAATTGCCGACCGTGAAGCTCATCATCCTCGGCCGCGACGGCATCCTCAACCACTACCGCGACGACCATGTCAAGGCCGCCGACGAGTGGCGGCCGATCGACGGCGCGCTGGAGGCGGTGGCGCGCCTCAACCATGCCGGCTGGCATGCGGTGGTGGCGACCAACCAGTCGGGCATCGGCCGCGGCATGATCGACATGGCCTCGGTGAACGCCGTGCACGCGCACATGATGAGGCTGATGCAGGTGGCGGGCGGGCGCATCGACGCGGTCTTTTTCTGCCCGCACACTCCCGAAGACCTTTGCGATTGCCGCAAGCCGGCGCCGGGCATGATGCGTGATATCGGCACCCGCTACGGCATCGACTTGGCGCCGGTGCCGATGGTCGCCGACACGCTGCGCGACCTGCAAGCGGCGCAGGCGGCGGGCTGCGAGCCGCACCTCGTATTGAGCGGGCGCGCGGCGGGCCTGGGTGCCGAACAAGTGCAACAGATCCTGTCCCAGGTGCCGGGTGCGACGGCGCATGACGATCTCGGTGCCTTCGCCGACCACCTGATGCAGCGCGACCATGTCGCCGATTCTTCGTCCGGGGGCCTGAACTGATGCGCTTCTTTTGGGCGCTGCGCTCGGCGCTGTTTGTGCTCTGGCTCATCGTCACCGTCGTGCCCTGGGCGCTGGCGGTGCTGCTGCTTTCGATCTTCGTGCGCGGCGATACGATTTACTGGGCCTGCGTCGGCTGGCTGCGCGTGGCGATCTGGGGCGCGCAGGTGATCTGCGGCGTGCACCGCCGCGTGCACGGCATGCAGCATGTGCCGACGGCCGCCGACGCCAAGTCCGCGGTGATGTTGGCGGTCAAACACCAGTCGACCTGGGAGACGTTCGCGCTGCCGACATTGATGCCGCATCCGCTGGCCTATGTCTTCAAACGCGAGCTGCTCTACATCCCGTTTTTTGGCTGGGCGATGGCGCGCATGGACATGATCCACATCGACCGCAGCAAACGCACCGAAGCCTGGAACAAGGTTGCCGAGCAAGGCAAGCGGCTCTTCTCGCAAGGCATCTGGGTGATCATGTTTCCAGAAGGCACGCGCATCGCGCGGGGCGCCAAGGGCACCTACAAAACCGGCGCGTCGCGGCTGGCGATCACCGCCGGCGTGCCGATCGTGCCGATCGCGGTGTCGTCGGCAAAGTGCTGGCCGCGCAAGAGTTTTTTGCTGCGGCCAGGGGTCATCGACGTCTCGATCGGGCCGCCGATCCCGACCGCCGGTCGCCAGCCTGAAGAGCTGATGCTGCAGGTCGAAGCCTGGATCGAAGCCGAGACGCGCCGGCTCGATCCGCAGGCTTATGGCGACGCTGCGGTTTGACGCTGCGCCAGCCCAAAACAGCCATGCCACGCGAGCGCGCCACCAACGCCAGCCCAGCCGCCGGCGCGGCGCAGCAGCTGTCCCTGTTCGACGAACTGCCGGCGGTACAGCTGATGCCGGCGGCGACCTCGTTGCCCGAAATCGCGCGCGTTCCGCCGTCGGCGCCGGTGCCACCCAAGCCCCCGACCATCGAAACCACCAAACCGCCCGTGGTGATGCCGCAAACGCCGCACTTCGACCACCGCCAAGCCGACCGCACGGTGCTGCTCAACGGCCATCGGGTGGCCTTCGCCTTCCGCCGCGCACGCCGGCGCAGCATCGGTTTTGTGATCGGCCCCGAGGGTCTGAGCGTGGCCGCGCCGAAGTGGGTCGGCATCGGCGAAGTCGAAGCGGCGCTGGCTGAAAAAGCCGGCTGGATCCTGCGCAAGCTGCACGAGCAGCACGAACGCGCACGTCGCCTCGACCAGGCGCGGGTGGACTGGCGCGACGGCGTCTCGATCCCTTTTCTCGGCGAGCCGGTGATCGTGATCATCGACCCGCGCGCCACCGGCGCGGTACTCAACAGCGCTGCCGAGGCGTTGCCCGGGGTGCCCCGGTTGACCCTGCATGTTGGCCTGCCCCACGGCGCTGCCGCCGAGCAGTTGCGTGATGCCGTGCAGAGCTGGCTGCAGCGCCAGGCGCGGCGGGTCTTCGAAGAGCGCTGCGCGGTTTTTGCGCAGCGCCTGGGGGTGCGCATCACCCGCCTGAGCTTGAGCTCGGCATCCACCCGCTGGGGCAGTGCGAGTGCCGACGGCTCGATCCGCCTGAACTGGCGCCTGGTGCACTTTGCGCTGCCGGTGATCGACTACGTCGTGGCCCACGAACTTGCCCACCTGCGCGAGATGAACCACAGCGACGCCTTCTGGGACGTGGTGCGCTCGGTGCTGCCCGACTACGAATCAGCACGCGGCGCGCTCAAGACCGAGATGCTGCCGGTGCTGGGCTGACGCAGCTTGTCGTGCGGTGGCATCCGGGTCCGCTGGCCAAGAATGAAAGCCGTTGGCCACTTGCGGAGGATCGCTCTCGCTTTCCAGTGTTGGCGCGCGATCACGACGGCGGGGCGCGCTGCTCCGCTCATGTCCCCCGAGTCGAGCTGCGCTCGCCTCTCCTCCCTTACTTCGCTACGCAGCGCACCCCGCCGTCCTGATCGATCACTCTGGTCTACGCTTGGGCAGTACAACAGCGGCCTCGCGGGCCAAGCACAATGGGCAGTGGTGGCCGGGGGCGTTGGGTGGGCGATTCCGCGAAGTAAAGGGGGAGGGATCGGCCGCAGGCCGAGACCGGAGGACATGAGCGGAATCGCCCGCCCGACGCCCTCGGCTCGCGCGGCGCGCTGCGAGTGATGCACTGAACGGGAGTTCCGGTCCAACATCGCGCAACAGATGAGACGCAGCCCTCAGCGATCGATCGCAGCGAGGCCGAGCATTCGCTGCGACTGCGACAAAGCGTGACTTCCATCGCCCTTTTGGTGGATGACAGCGCAGCGCGAAGGCGCCAGACTGGCGTCAGGCTGTCGTCGCGTGCATCGTTTGCTGAACTTGCAAGCAAGGCGTGTTGACAGGGGGGAATTGGCGCAACACAGCGCCAGGCGGGGCGAGGCGGCATCGATCGGGGTGCCGACCTCTGCCGGCTCGCCGATGGTCTGGCCGGCCCAGCCCCAGACCTGCACACCCGACTTCAAACCACTGTCGTGAAGCGCCACACGCCACCAGCGCCGCCGTTGGAGTGCAAACGCCCCTGGCTTTCGAGCGCATGCAGGTGGGCCACCGATTCGCCCATCGCGAAGGTCGACTGGTGCAGGTCGAGCGGGCGCTTGAAGAGCACCGGCAGCAGGTCGGCGGCGGTCTTCGGGCCTTCGGCACAAGCCTCCAGCACTTCGGCATAACGGTCAGCATGATGCTGTTCGAGTTGGCCGATGCGCTCGTGCAGCCCGGTGAACGGTTTGCCATGTGACGGCAGCACTAGCGTCTCGGTTGGCAAGCTGCGGAAGCCGGCGATCGAGCGCAGGTACAGCGGTAGCGGGTTGCCTTCGGGCTCGAGGTCGTAGACGCTGACATTCGTCGAGATCCGCGGCAAGACCATGTCGCCTGCGATCAATACCCCAGCGGCCGGGCAGTGCAGCGCGATGTGCTCCGGCGCGTGCCCATAACCGGCGATGCAGGTCCAGTCGTCGGCGCCGACGCTCAAGCCCATGCCGTCCATCAGGCGCCGGTAACGTGCCGGCACGGCGGGCACGAGGTCAGAAAAATAGTGCGTGCGCAGCCGCAGCTTGGCCACCGCATCGGCGGGCATGCCGTGGCTGGCGTAGAAGTCGGCCGCGCTGTCGCCGCCGGTGCCGCCCGTACCGGCGCTGGTCTGGCTCGCGCCGCGGGCGACGTTCCAGTCGGTGGCGCTGATCCACAACCGGCATTCGCGCTCGGGCGTGCTCCAGCGCCGCGTCAGCCAATCGGCCAGGCCGATATGGTCGGGGTGCATGTGGGTCACGATCACACGCAGCACCGGCAGGCCCTGCAGCTCGTTGGCGAAGATGGTCTCCCAAGCGCTGCGGGTGCGCTCGTCGGCAATGCCGCAGTCGACGATCGTCCAGCCTTCACGGCCGCGCTGCACATCGCGCAGCAGCCACAGATTGATGTGATCCAGCGCAAAGGGCAGCTTCATGCGCAGCCAGCGGATGCCGGGTGCGACCTCGATCGTGCTGCCGATCTCCGGCAGGCGGTCGCCAAGCGGGTAGTGCAGGGCTTGCTCTGAGACGTTGGCCATCAACTTGGGGACTGGAGTTCGGCCCAGTGTAAC
>JANPDN010000002.1:0-7182 GCA_031431555.1 Rubrivivax sp. | reverse complement strand
GCGCCCCCGAGGTGATCGTGCTCGAAGCCTTCATCGCGCAGCATTACCTCGGCCAGCCGGTGCCGCCGTCGCTGGTGCTGAGCCACGCCGTCGATCGTGCGTTGATCGACGCTGTCGGCGAGGCGGCAGGGGTCAAGGTGCGCGCGCAGCACCAGCCGCGCGAGCAGCGCCGCATCTGGCTGGAGATGGCCAACAAGGGCGCGCAGATCGCGCTGGCGCGGCTGCTCAGCGAAGAAGGCTCGCAGCGCGAGCGCACCCGCGCGCTGGCGCAGGCGCTCGATCTCGAGGTCGCCGAGTTGGATACCTTCCGCATCGAATGTTTCGATGTCAGCCACACCGCCGGCGAAGCAACGCAGGCATCGTGCGTGGTCTATGAAAACCACGCCATGCGCAGCGACCAGTACCGGCGCTTCAATATCGAAGGCGTCACTGGCGGCGACGACTACGCCGCGATGCGCCAGGTGTTGATGCGCCGCTATGCCAAGCTGGCCGAGGTGGTCGCCAAAGTGAATACCAAAGTGATAGCCGACGGGCAAGGCAGTGCCACCGGCGGGCGCACCAAGCTGCCCGACCTGGTGCTCGTCGACGGCGGCCGCGGCCAGGTCTCCGTGGCGCGCGAGGTGTTTGAAGAACTCGGCCTGGACATCACCCGCATCGTCGGTGTCGAAAAAGGCGAAGGCCGCAAGGTCGGTCTCGAAGAGCTGGTCTTTGCCGATGGTCGCGTCAAGGTGCAACTGCGGCCCGACTCTGCCGCCTTGATGCTGGTGGCGCAGATCCGCGACGAAGCCCACCGCTTTGCGATCACCGGCATGCGGGCCAAGCGTGCGACGGTGCGTACCGGCGGCAGCCGGCTCGAAGAGATCGCCGGCATCGGGCCCAAAAAGCGCGCCCGGCTGCTGCAGCGTTTTGGCGGCGTGCGTGGTGTTGCCGCGGCGAGTGTCGAAGAGTTGGCCGGCGTCGAAGGAATTTCGAATGAACTGGCCCAGGAGATCTACCGTGTCTTGCATTGAACGTGCTGAGCACCGCACCGAGCACCGCACCGCCCAGAACCGCGCGCTGCGCCGCATCGGACTGCTCGGCAGTCTGGGTTTGTTCCTTGGCCTGGCGGCATGCTCGTCGCGCAGCCCGGCACCGGCAGCGCGGCGCGCCTCGGTGCCGTCGACCGCACCTGCCACGGCCCCGGCGACGCCGGCGGCGACGCCAGCCACGCCCGCGGCGGGCACCGCGGCAGCGCCGCGCCCGCCGCGCAACTGGGACGAGTACCGCGAACAGGCCGCGCGCCGCATCGTCGCCGCCAACAGCGGCCGCAGCTACATTGGCGCGCCGCCAGAGCCGCTGCTGGCCATCCCGGTGATCGAGATCGAGCTCGGTGCCGACGGCAGTGTGCGCAATATCAAGGTGCTGCGGCCACCGCGACAGGCGCTGGATACGGTGCAGTTGGCGATCGACGCGGTGCGCCGCGCTGGCCCCTTCGGGTCGGTCGCGCACCTGCCGCAGCCCTGGCGGTTTACCGAAGTCTTTTTGTTCGACGACGAGCGGCGCTTCAAACCCCGCAGCCTTGATCGTTGACGACGCAGCTGACCACGCGGCTGGCCACGGCGCTGAGCATGTCACTGCCACCGCAAGGACACGGCACAATCGCCGCATGTTCTTCACGCTGCCGACCCTGTTGACCTGGGCGCGGATCATCTCGATCCCGCTCATCGTGGGGATCTTCTATCTGAAGTACGACCGCGGGCTGATCAATCTCGTCGCCACCGTGCTCTTCGTGGTCATCGCGCTGACGGACTGGCTCGACGGCTGGCTGGCGCGCAAGCTCAACCAGACTTCGGCTTTTGGCGCCTTCCTCGACCCGGTCGCCGACAAGCTGCTCGTCTGCGCGACGCTGCTGGTCCTGCTCCAGCTCGACCGCGTGAATGCCTTTGTGGCGCTGGTGATCATCGGGCGTGAGATCACGATTTCGGCGCTGCGCGAATGGATGGCGCAGATCGGTGCTTCGCGCAGCGTGGCGGTGCACATGCTGGGCAAGGTCAAGACCACGGTGCAGATGGTCGCGATCCCGTTTTTGCTCTATGACGGCCCGCTGTTCCGCGTCATCGACACGCGTATCTGGGGTACGGTGCTGATCTACGCGGCCGCGGTGCTGACGATCTGGTCGATGGTCTATTACCTGCGAAAGGCGCTGCCGGAGATCCGCGCCCGCGTGCCTTGAGCCCAGCCGCGGCGGCGCTCACTGACGAACGCCAGGCCGCCCTGATGCGCGCCGCGCCGGTGGTCTTCGTGATGATCTGGAGCACCGGCTTCATCGTCGCGCGCTTTGGCATGCCGCATGCGCCACCAATGGGGTTTTTGGCCTGGCGCTACGCGCTGTCGGTGATCGCTTTCCTGGTCTGGGTGCGGCTCTCGGCGGCGCCCTGGCCGGTCGGGCGCCGGCAGTGGTTGCACCTGGCGGTGACCGGCATTTTTGTTCACGCCGGTTATCTCGGCGGCGTGTGGGCGGCGGTCAAGGGCGGCATGTCGGCAGGCACCACGGCGCTCATCGTCGGCCTGCAGCCGCTGTTGACGGCGCTGTGGCTGTCCGGCGCGGGCAGCGCGCAGGGTGCCAGCTCGGCCCTCAGCGCGCGCGCCACCTCGCCTGCCACCTCGCATGCGACCGCGCGCGCCACCTCGCGTCAATGGGCCGGCCTCGTGCTTGGCCTGGCCGGCGTGGTGCTCGTCGTTTGGCACAAGCTGGGTCTCGGCGAAGCGCCGTTGCCGACCGTGCTGCTGGCGGTCTTGGCGCTGCTCTCGATGACCGCCGGCACGCTGTACCAGAAGCGCTTTGTGCAGGCGGTCGATGTGCGAACCGCGAGCGTGGTGCAGATGCTGGCAGCGTTGGTGGTGACCCTGCCGCTGGCGCTGCTCGAGACCGAAGCTCTGCGCTGGCAACCGCAGTTGTGGGCGGCGATGGCCTGGTCGGTGCTCGCGCTGAGCCTGGGCGGCAGTTCGCTGCTTTTCATGCTCGTGCAGCGTGGTGCGGCGACGCGGGTCACGAGCTTGCTCTATCTCGTGCCGCCATGCACCGCGGTGCTGGCCTGGGTTTTGTTCGACGAAGCGCTGGGCGTATCGGTGCTTGCCGGCATGGCGCTGACGGCCTTGGGTGTCTGGCTCGTGGTGCGCGCACCGGTGGTCGCGCCCGGCGCTTGAACGCCGGCATGCCAAGATCGCAACCCATGCAACTCCACGCAGCAACAGGCGCACAAGGCCGATGACCCGTCACCGCATCGCCGCCATCGCCGGAGACGGCATCGGCAAAGAAGTCATGCCCGAAGGCCTGCGTGTGCTCGACGCAGCGGCACGCCGCTTCGGCATTCAGATCGACGTCGATCACTTTGACTTTGCCAGCTGCGACTATCTCGCGCGCCACGGCAAGATGCTGCCCGACGACTGGAAAGACCAGATCGGTGGTCATGATGCGATCTTCTTCGGTGCTGTCGGCTGGCCGGCGACGGTGCCCGACCATGTCTCGTTGTGGGGCTCGCTGCTGAAGTTTCGGCGCGAGTTCGACCAGTACGTCAACCTGCGCCCGGCGCGGCTTATGCCGGGCATCCGCTCGCCGCTGGTCGACCGCAACGGCCAGGCGCTGAAGCCCGGCGAGATCGACATGCTGATCGTGCGCGAGAACACCGAAGGCGAGTACTCGAGCATCGGCGGGCGCATGTACGAAGGCACCGATCGCGAGATCGTGATGCAGGAAACCGTGATGTCGCGCCACGGCGTCGACCGCGTGCTGCGCTTTGCTTTCGACGCCGCGATGCAGCGGCCGCGGCGCAAGCTCACATCGGCAACCAAAAGCAACGGCATCGCGATCACGATGCCGTACTGGGACGAGCGCGTCGAGTTGATGGCGGCGCAGTATCCGGATGTTGCCGTCGACCGCTTTCATATCGACATCCTGACCGCGCACTTCGTGCAGCGGCCGCAGCAATTTGATGTCGTCGTTGCGAGCAATCTCTTCGGCGACATCCTGTCCGACCTGGGGCCGGCCTGCACGGGCACGATCGGCATCGCACCGTCGGCGAACCTGAACCCGACACGCGCCTGGCCGAGCCTGTTCGAGCCGGTGCACGGGTCGGCGCCGGATATCGCGGGGCGCGGTGTGGCCAATCCTATCGGACAGGTCTGGTCGGCGGCTTTGATGCTTGACTTTCTCGGCCACCGCGCAGCGCACGATGCCGTCTTCGCGGCGATCGAGGCGTTGCTGGCCGACCCGATGGCGCCGCGCACATCTGACATCGGCGGCCGCGCCTCGACCCGCGACGTCGGCGCTGCCATCGAAGCGCAGCTTGCCCAGGGTGTGGTACCCCGAATTTAGGTGTCGCGGTTTGTCGATTTCACTCACCTGGCACGACGGAATCTGCGCATAGAATCCCGCTCCTGCGCGCTCGGGTCGAAGCCTCGAAAACCGGCCCAGCCGCCGCGACTTGGCTGACCCGCCGCGTCGACGACAAGTTGCCCGACCGACCAACCAACCCAATTTTCGAGATACCTCTTGAGGGGACCCACGTGAACAAAACCGAACTGATCGAACACATTGCCAAACAGGCCGACATCTCCAAGGCCGCGGCCATGCACGCACTTGAAGCCCTGATCGGCGGCGTGAAGACCACGCTCAAGAAAAGTGGCAGCGTGTCCATCGTCGGCTTTGGCACCTTCGCCGTCAGCAAGCGCGCCGCGCGTGTCGGCCGCAACCCGCGCACCGGCGCGGCGATCAAGATCAAGGCCGCCAAGGTGCCGAAATTTCGCCCCGGCAAGGGCCTGAAGGATGCAGTGAACTGATGCAGCGCGGGGCCGCAGCAGCGTGTCGTTGACCGTTGCTGTGCCTGGTGAGCCCCGGCAACGGGTGCTTAGCTCAGCTGGCAGAGCGGCGCCTTTACACGGCGTAGGTCGGCGGTTCGATCCCGTCAGCACCCACCACCGAAACTGAAGTCAGCAACGAGGCGAACCGCGGTTCGCCTTCGCCGTTTTTTGGCAGCGTACAAAGCCGTGCAAGACGGCATGCGCCAGAGCCAGCGATCCGATGCCTCGAGGCCCAACGTCCATGTTCGATTTTGTCCGTGCTCACACCCGACTGTTCCAGGGCATCCTGGTGCTGCTGGTGTTCCCGTCGTTTGTATTTTTCGGTGTGCAGGGTTATTCGAGCTTGCAGGACGCCAGCATGAAGGATGTCGCCAAGGTCGACGGCCGCGGCATCACCCAGGTTGAATGGGACCAGGCCCACCAGCGCAGCGTCGACCGTGTGCGCCGGCAGGCGCCGAATGTCGATGCCAAGCTGCTCGATTCGCCCGAACTGAAGCAGCAGACCCTCGACGCACTGGTGCGCGAAAGGGTGCTGCTCGTGGCGGCGCAAAAGCAGCACCTGCTGCCCAGCGACGAGCGGCTGCAGCGCCTGTTCATGGCCGACCCGCAGTTCGAAGGCATGCGCAAACCCGATGGCAGCGTGAACCGCGAATTGCTGCAGTTGCAGGGCATGAGCTCCGAAGCCTTCGCGCAACAGCTGCGCCTTGAATTTGGCATGCGCCAGGTGCTCGGTGGTATCGGCAACTCGACGATCGCGCCGAAGGCCTCGGTGGTCACGGCACTGGACGCCTTGTTCCAGCGCCGCGAGGTGCAGATGCAGCGCTTCGACCCCAAGGACTACGCCGCCAAGATCAACCCGACCGAAGCGGAACTCGAGACCTACTTCAAGGCCAACGAAGCGCGTTTTCGCCTGCCCGAAAAAGCCCAGATCGAGTATGTCGTGCTCGATGTCGAAACGCTGAAAAAGAGCCTCACCGTCAGCGACACCGACTTGCGCAAGTTCTACGACGACAACGGCGCGCGCTGGGCAACCCCAGAAGAGCGCCGTGTCAGCCATATCCTGGTGCAAGCCGACAAAGACGCCTCAGCCGATGTGCGCAGCAAGGCCAAGGCGCGGGCTGAAGGCTTGCTCGCCGACGTCCGCAAGACACCAGCGGCGTTTGCCGAACTCGCGCGCAAAAATTCGCAAGATCCGTTGTCCGCCGAAAAGGGTGGTGACCTCGACTTCGCCGGGCGCGAGGGCATGGCCAGCAAGGCGTTCGCCGATGCGGTCTACGCACTCAAGCCGGGTGAGACCGGTGCCGTTGTCGAGACCGAATTTGGCTATCACGTTGTCAAATTGACGGCGGTTCGCGGCGGCGACAAGAAGGCGTTTGATGTCGTGCGGGCCGAGATCGACGCCGAGTTGCGACGCGAGCAGGCGCAGCGCAAATTTGCCGAGTCGGCCGAGGTTTTCACGAATACCGTCTACGAGCAGAGCGAGAGCCTGCAGCCGGTGATCGACAAGCTCAAGCTCGAAAAACGCAGCGCTGAAGTGCTGCGCGCGCCGGCGCCGGCGGCGAGTGGCGCGCTGGCATCAGTCAAGCTGCTCGACGCCGTGTTTGGCAACGACGCAGTGAAGAACAAACGCAACACCGAAGCCGTCGACATTGGCGGCAGCCAGCTCGCATCGGCACGCATCGTCAAGCACACGCCGGCAAGCACGCCGCCGCTGGCCGATGTCAAGGAGCGCGTGCGCGATGCGGTGGTGCAGGCGCAAGCGGCGGCGCTGGCCCGCAAGGAAGGCCAGGCGCGGCTGGCGCAGCTCAAGGCTGCGCCCGGTGACGCCGCCGGCCTGCCAGCCGCGGTGCTGGTCTCGCGCGCCCAGCCGCAGAGCCTGCCGCGGCCGGTGCTCGAAGCAGTTTTGCAGGCCCACCCCGACAAGTTGCCCGCGGCGGTGGGTGTCGACTTGGGCGAGCAGGGATTTGCGGTCGCCCGCATCGGCAAGATCTTGCCGCGTGACGAGGCGGTGGCGCCGGTGGCGATGTTGAGCGCGCAGTACGCGCAGGCCTGGGGCGGTGCTGAGACGACCGCCTACTTCGAGGTGCTGAAAAAGCGCCACAAGGTGGATGTCAAACCCGCCGCTGCGCAGGCCGCCTCGGCGGCTGCTGCGTCGGCAGCGGGCCGGTAGTCCGCCAGCGCCCGCGGGCCGGCGCCTATAATTCGGCCTTCTACAGCGGTGGCTGTAGCTCAGTTGGTAGAGTCCCAGATTGTGATTCTGGTCGTCGTGGGTTCGAGTCCCATCAGCCACCCCAAGATTCCGCTCCATACGGTCTCATACAGACCCAACCTCCACGCAAAATC
>JANPDN010000001.1:0-5388 GCA_031431555.1 Rubrivivax sp. | reverse complement strand
ACCGGGCGGGTGTCGAGCAGCGAGCCGGGCAAGAAGGCGCGGATGCCGTTGACGAGCACCGTCAGGCCGCCCTTGACCTTGCCGCTGACCGTGCCGGTGACAAACTCGCCGCTGTCGAGCGCGTTTTCGAGCGACAGCCAGGACGCCAGGCGCTTGGCCTTGTCGCGCGACAGGATCGTGTCGCCGTAGCCGTTTTCGACGGCATCGATGGCCACCGAGACATAGTCGCCGACCTGGACCTCGAGTTCGCCCTGGTCGTTCTTGAACTCTTCGATCGGGACGTAGGACTCACTCTTCAGGCCGGCGTTGACGACGACATGGTTGAAGTCGATGCGCACGACCTCGGCGGTGATGACCTCGCCGGCGCGCATCTCGCTGCGCTTGAGCGACTCTTCAAAGAGGGCGGCAAAAGACTCTTCGCCAAAGGCGACTTGGGTGTCTGACATGGGGGGGATACCTTGAACCGGCTTGACCGCGTGCGGGTGACGAGTGGCCGGCGATGTGAGCAACGGGTGTTGCTTCGGGGTTGGGGTTAAAAAGTCACCTCGCCCGATGGCCTGGCGGCCGGTAGGGAGCGGGGTGGACTGTGGGGAAAACGTGCCGCGCTTTTCAGAACGGCCTGCGCTCGGACCACCACTTCAAGACCTGTTCGACCGATTGATCGATGCTCATCCCGGAGTTGTCGAGTTCGAGTGCATCTTCGGCGGGCTTCAGAGGCGAGGCGCTGCGGGATCGGTCCCTGGCGTCGCGCGCTTCGAGGTCTGCACGAAGACCGTCGATATTAGCGGCAAATCCTTTTGAAATCAACTGCTTATGGCGACGCAGCGCACGCTGTTCGGCGCTCGCGGTGAGGTAGACCTTGAGCGGCGCCCCGGGAAACACCACGGTGCCCATGTCGCGCCCGTCGGCGACGAGGCCGGGTGCGCGGCGAAACGCCAGTTGCAGGCCGTGCAGGGCTTGGCGAACCGCGGGCAAGGACGACACCCGCGAGGCCATCGCGCCGGCGTCTTCACGGCGCAGCGCGTCGGTGACGTCGATGCCGCGCAGGAAGATGCTTTCGCCTTCGAAGCGCAGGTCCAGTCGGGATGCCAGTTGAGCGACGGCGGCTTCATCGTCGGCGCTGATCTTGGTGTTGATGCCGAGGCTGTTGCTGATAGCGACACCAGCGCCGCCATCGAGCCGCAAGCCGGCCTGCAGCGCGGCCAGCCCGGTGGCGCGGTAGAGCACGCCAGAGTCGAGCAACTGGTAACCCAGGCGCGCGGCAAGCTCGCTGGCCAGCGTGCCTTTGCCCGATGCCGAGGGGCCGTCGATGGTGATTACTGGCACGTCGTCGGGCCGGGCTTCGACGAGGCCGAAGAGGGCTTCGAAATAGTCGGGGAAGGTCTTCGCGACACAGGCCGGGTCTTCGATCCGAACCGGCACCGGTGGCGACATCACAAGCGCCTGCGCTGCAGCCGCGGGCGGCAGCGCCAGCGCATTGAACGCCACCAGCGACAGGCACATCGCCATGCGGTGGTCGTCGTAGGTGTGCACGCTGGCGGCGCGCCATTGCAGCGGCGGCGCGACCTCGATGAAATCGGCGCCTTCAACGACCGCTGCGCCGAGTTTGCGCAATTCGGTGGCCATCGCCGCGATGCGGTCGGTCTCTTTGACGCGCCAGCTCGCGATGTTGGTCAGGCGGGTCGGGCCATCGGCGTACAGCGCCATCATCGCCAGCGTCATCGCGGCATCGGGGATGTGGTTGCAGTCCAGAGTGATGGCGCGCAGCGGCCAGGCGCCGCGGTGCACTTCGAGCCAGTTCGCCCCGCTCTTGACCTGCGCGCCCATCAGGACGGCGGCTTCGACAAAGCGGATATCGCCCTGGATCGAATCCGCGCCGACACCGTCGATGCGCACCGGTGCGCCGCCGTGCGCGGCAATGGCGCCGAGGGCAATGAAATAGGACGCCGAGGAGGCATCACCTTCGACATGGATCTGCCCCGGCGAGCGGTAGGCGCTGCCGGGGGAAATGCTGAACCGGGCAAAACCTTCGCGCTGGATCTCGATGCCGAAGCGCGCCAGTAGGTTCAACGTGATCTCGACATAGGGCTTGGAGATCAATTCGCCGTCGACCTCTATCACGATCGGTGCGCCGCTGCCTGTGCTGCCAACACCGCCGCAAGCCAATGGCAACGCGAGCAGCAACGCGGTGAGGAACTGGCTCGAGACATCACCGCGCACGCGGATCGGCCGCGCCAGCTGCAGCACCCCGCCAGCGGTGCCGCGCAGCCGCAGCGGTGGGAATCCTGGCGCGCCGAGCTCGTCGATGGTGCAGCCCAGCGGCCGCAGCGCATCGACCAGATCGCCGATCGGGCGCTCGTGCATGCGCGGCACGCCGGACAGATCAAAGCGGCCACCCTGGGTCGCGGCGAGCACCGCCAGCGCCGCGGCGAGCGGGCGCATCGCGGTGCCGGCGTTGCCGAGAAACAGCGCCGCTTCGTGCACCTGCAAGCGCCCGCCAATGCCGGTGATGTGCCAGGTCTTGGCGTGCGCCGCGACGCCGCAGCCGAGAGTTCGCAGGGCATCGAGCATGACCCGGGTGTCGTCGGACTCGAGCAGGTCGTGCACGACCGTCGTGCCCTGCGCCAGCCCGGCGAGCAGGAGCACGCGGTTGGAGATGCTCTTGGACCCGGGCAGGCGCACGCGCCCCGAGGCGCCACGCAGCGGTGGCAAGTCGATAAACGGGATCTTGTACATCGTCGCCGCGCCGCGCTATCGTTTGCCGGCCTGGTTGCCAGCCGCGCGCCGCGGCGGGCCGCGACGCGGGCTTGCGCGCGGCTTCATTTCTGCGCCGGCGGCGTCGCGCGTGGCGCGCCCATCTGCCACTGGCTGCGGCCCTCGGCAGCGCCGCGGATGAGGTCTTCAAGCGCCTCCGGGTTGCCGCCGCGCATTACAAATTCCATCGCATCGAGCGTGTGCCGAAAGCGCGCCGATTGTTTGAGGATCTCTTCGCGGTTGGCCATCAGGATGTCGCGCCAGATCGTCGAGTCGCTGGCGGCAATGCGCGTGAAATCGCGAAACCCCGGCCCTGCCAGCGAAAGAAAGTCACGCCCGGCCGGCTGGTTGACGACGGCGCTGAAATAGGCAAACGCCAGCAGGTGCGGCAAGTGGCTCACCGCAGCGAAGGCAGCGTCATGATTTTCGGCCGACATCTTGAGCACCTGCGCGCCGATCGCCGACCAGACGTCAGTGGCCTTTTGCACCAGCTCGGGTGCCGATTGCGCCAGCGGCGTGAGGATCACGGTGCGCCCGTTGTACAGCGTCGCATCGGCGTGCTGGATGCCCGACATCTCTTTGCCGGCGATCGGGTGCGCGGGCACAAACGACGCCACACGTTCGTGCAGTGCGCGCCGGGCGGCGTCGGCCACATCGCGTTTGGTGCTGCCGACATCCATGAACAGGATCCCCGGCTCGACGAGGTGGCGGATGGCCTTGAAGGTGGCTTCGGTGGCCGACACCGGCACCGCGAGCAGGACGATGTCGGAGCCCGAGACTGCGAGCAGTGCCGATTCCGCCGCGACATCGATGACGCCGAGTTTTTTGGCGCGATCGGTGGTCGACGGCGACTTGCTGTAGCCGACCACTTTCTTGACCAAGCCGGCCTTCTTGAGCGCCAGCGCAAAGCTGCCGCCCATCAAGCCACAACCGATGAGGCCGAGTTGCTGGAACATGGTCAGTGAACGTCCACGGGATAGGTGCCGAGCACCTTGAAGAAGGCGCAGACGCCACGCAGTTCGCGCAGGGCGGCGTCGACTTTCGGCTCGTCGGGGTGGCCTTCGAGGTCGATGTAGAAGTAGTACTCCCATTGCCCCGAGCGCGCCGGGCGCGATTCGAATCGGGTCATCGAGACACCATGGGTTTTCAGCGGCACCAGCATGTCGTGCACCGCGCCGGGCCGGTTGGCGACCGAGACCACGAGGCTCGTGCAATCGTGACCCGAGGCCTTCGGCGCCGGGTGCCGTTGCGGGTGCGTGACGACTGCGAAGCGGGTGCGGTTGTGGGCATCGTCCTGGATTGCCGGGGCGACGGTGTGCAGGCCAAACTCACTCGCGGCGCGACTGCTGGCGATCGCCGCGACGCTGTCGTCCAACGCTGCCAGGCGCGCGCCTTCGGCATTGCTCGCCACCGGCCGGCGCTCGGCCTGCGGCAGGTGCGCCGAGAGCCAGGCATTGCACTGCGCCAGCGCTTGCGGATGGGCCAGCACCGCGCTGATGCCGGCGAGCGCATCGCTGCGGCGCAGCAGGTTGTGGCGCACAAACAGGCTCGTCTCGCCAACGATGAAAAGCGGCGTGTGCAGGAACAGGTCGAGCGACCGGGTGACAACACCTTCGCTTGAATTTTCGACCGGCACGACTCCAAAGTCGGCAGCGCCGGTGGCGGTGACGTGGAAGACCTCGTCGAAATTGGCACAGGGCAGACGCAGGATGGTCGAGCCAAAAAAGCCCAGTGCCGCTTCTTCGCTGAAGGTGCCCGCCGGGCCGAGGTAGGCGACGCGTGTCGGGGTTTCGAGCGCGCGGCTGGCGGACATGATTTCGCGCCAGATCGGGGCGATGCTTTCACTTTGCAGCGGGCCGCCGTTGTTCGCCTTCAGGCCGTCGATGACCTGCGCCTCGCGCTCGGGGCGAAAGACCACCGAGCCTTCGCTTTTTTTGAGCGCGCCGACTTCGAGCGACAGGCCAGAGCGGCGGTTGAGCAGCGCCAGCAGTTCGCGGTCGACGACGTCGATGCGTTCGCGCAGGGCGAGCAGCGCGGGGTTCGTCGGGGCGGCCTCGGTGCTCATCGCTTTTGCGTCAGGTTGAAGCCGAGGGAGACGACACGACCCGGGTCGGCGTCACTTGCGCGCAGGCCCGCTGGCCTTGGGCGCTGCCGCTGCGGGCGGGGTCGCGACCCCAAGCCGGTTGGCGATCGAACGCTCCAGCGCCTGGACCTTGGGTTCGATCGCGGCGCGGGTTTCGGCGATCAGCTTCTCGCCGAGCGCGCGCTGCATCTCGCCGCTCATCGCCTGAAAGCGGCGGTTCACGGGCGACTCCAAAATGCCCACCAGCTGCTTCAACTCGTCTTCGGTGAACTTTTCTTCGAGCATCGTACCGATGGTCGTTGGCGAGAGTTTGATCGCGCGCTCTCGAACGATCGGTACCGCTTCGTCGACATATTTCTTCAGGTCGGCCTGGATCTCGCGGGCCGTGGTGTCGCGCTTTTCGCCGGCCGGCCGCTGGCCGAGCACGACACTGGCGCGCTGCATCAGGCGCCCAGCCGGTTCTTCGGCAAGCTGTTGGGCCATCGTCTCGATGCCCGGCTGCGCCGCGGCAAGGACTTTTTGTACGAGATCCTTCTTGCTGCCATTCGTTT